>URHE01000023.1 GCA_900547595.1 uncultured Desulfovibrio sp. | reverse complement strand
ACCAAGAAAATTTTTCTCTGACGCAGCCAGCGCAGAAATAGCTGTTTTTGACGGAGAATTTCGGCATTACAACACAGCACAGGCACATCACCGGCAAAAGGTATGACACGGCAATGCCTTCCGCCTGCGCTATCTGGTGCCGAAGATACGGTCGCCCGCGTCGCCCAGGCCGGGGAGGATATAGCCGTTCTCGTTGAGCCCGTCGTCCACGGCGGCGGTGTAGATGTCCACATCGGGGTGGGCGTCCGCCACACGGGCGAGGCCCTCGGGGGCGCAGACGAGGTTGATGCTGCACATGCGCCTGCAGCCGTTGCGTTTGAGAAGGTCGATGGCCGCCACCATGGAGCCGCCCGTGGCGAGCATGGGGTCGAGGATGATGGCGAAACGCCGGTCCAGCTTGCCCGCCAGCTTGACGTAGTATTCCACCGGTTTCAGGGTTTCCTCGTCGCGGTAGAGGCCCACGACGCTGATTTTCGCGCCGGGGATCATGGCCAGCACCCCGTCCATGAGGCCGAGGCCCGCGCGGAGGATGGGCACCACCGTCAGCTTTTTTCCGCTCAGGGCGTCTATCTCGATGGGGCCGGCCCAGCCGCGCGCCGCGCGCCGTTCCGTGGGGAAGGACTTGGTGGCCTCGTACACGAGCAATCCGGCAAGCTCGTTGGCGATGCGCCGGAATTCGCTGGTGGGGGTGGCTGCCATGCGCAGGATGCCCAGCTTGTGCCGTACCAGGGGATGCTCGACCACATGCGTCGCCATGACGACTCCTTTTTTCCTGTGCCGTTGTCCGGTTCCCCAAAAATATGTCAGGCGGGGGTTCCGCGCAAGGCGGGGCGTTCGTGGCGGGAGCAGCGTCGCTCCAGCCAGTGGCCGAGCGCCGCGCACGCCAGCCCGACCAGAAGATAGAGGGCGCCCGCGCTGATCCAGATTTCAAAGGTCATCTGGCTCACGGCCATGACTTCGAGGCTCTGGAAGGTGAGTTCCGGCAGCGAAATGAGCGAGGCCAGCGCCGAATCCTTGAAGGTGGAAATGGTCTGCCCGGCCAGCGGCGGCAGGGCGATGCGCGCCGCCTGCGGCAGGATGACCAGGCGCAGGCTCTGGCGGCGGGAAAAGCCCAAGGCGCGCGCCGCGTCCCACTGGCCGGGGGGCACGCTTTCCACGCTCCCGCGCACGATCTCCGCCACATAGGCGCCCTCATAGAGACCGAGCGCCAGAACTGCCGCCAGCATCCTGTCCATCTGCCCCGGCGGCGCGAACCCCAGGGCCACGCCCGCGCGCAGCGCTTCCGGCAAGTGGCGGACGGCGTCCTCCAGCGCCGCCACGGGCAGCAGGGTGCCCGCGAAAAAATAGAGGAAGAACAGCAGCACCAGAGGCGGCGTGTTGCGGAGGATGGTCACGCAGACGCGCGAGGGCAGGGCCGCGAGGCCGCGCGCATGGGCGCTGGCGAGGCCCACCAGCGCGCCCGTGAACAGCGCCAGGAGCATGCTCCAGAAGCCGATGCGCAGCGTCACGCCAAGCCCGCGCAGGAGAAGCCCGGCTTCCCACGCCCCGTCCGGACCACGCCGGAGCAGAAATTCTCCCAGCACGGACCATTGCCAGTGATACTGCGGCAGCGCGCCGGCCCGCCAGACGCACCACGCTCCGGCGCCCGCAAGAAGGCAGAACAGGGCCGCGTCCTGCCATGCCGGGCCCCGGCGTCCGCGCCGTCCCCAGGCCCGGAACGGCGACCACGCCGCGTCCCGGCCTGAGCGGCGCTCCGGGCGCCGCGGCACGACGCCGGAGGCTGTTGCGGGAGGGCCGGCCTCGCCGCTCATCGCACGAGCTTCTCCCAGTCCGTGCCGCGGAACCAGTAGTTCCGCCGCTCCGCCAGCCAGCCCTCCGCCTCGGCCATGCGTATCCAGTTGTCGAGCACGTTGAGCGAATCCACGTCGCCCTTGCGGATCAGAAAACCCACGGGCTGCCGGGAGAGCGGTTCGGTGGAGGGCTGGTACAGGGTTTCGGGATTGCGCAGCGCGGAGAACGCGGGCAGCGGCGCGGAGGAAAGCATCAGGTGCGAACGGCCCGCGATGACGTCCTGCACGGCAGGGGCCTCGTCGTCAAAGAGGCGCAGGGTGGCATGCGGGAAGAGCCTTTTGGCGACCAGGGCCGGGGTGCCGCCGCTGCGCACGGCGATGATGACCTCCGGCCTGTCATAATCATCCGGGAAGCGCATGCCGCCGGTTTTTGCCTTGTTGGCCACGGCCTCGATGGTGGCGTAGTCGTAGGGGATGGTGAAATTGCCCTTGAGATTGCGCTCCGGAGTGACGCTCATGCTGCCGATGATGATGTCGAACTTGTCGGCCAGCAGGGCCGGGATGATGCCGGACCAGCGCGTGGGCACCAGTTGCAGCTCCACGCCGAGATCCCGGGCCAGCCTGCGCGCCACGTCCACCTCAAAGCCGATGAAGTCGCCGTTCTTGTCCTGCATGGCCCACGGCACGAAGGAGGAAAAGCCCACCCGCAGGACGCCCCGGTCGATGACGCTATCGATGAGCGATGGCGCGCCGGTTTCGGACGCCGCGCCGGCGGGGGCGCCCGGCAGGAGCCAGCACGCGAGGAAAAGGAGCAGGACGAGCAGGGGGGCGGCAACAAAAGCGCGGCGTTGCGCGCCGCGGAGGAGGGGAGATGGCACAGGCATGGATGTCTCCGTTTTTGGGGTGAGGGCCGTTCCGGGGCGCGGTGATGCCGGGCTTTTCCCGCTCATGGTTCCGTGGCGCCGGCATACGCGTCCCGGCGGCGCTCCAGCAGCCAGCCGGGCACGGAAGCGCAGAGCGTCAGCGCCAGATAGATGGCGGCCACCAGCAGCCAGACCTCGAAGGCCAGGAAGGTTTCGGCGATGATGGCCTGGGCGCGCAGGGTCAGGTCGGCCACGGCGATGGCGCTCACGAGCGAGGTATCCTTGATCAGCGTGACGATCTGGCTTGTGAGCGGGGGCAGCATGTTGCGCGCCGCCTGGGGCAGGATGACGAGGCGCAGCGCCTGCCCGAGGCCGAATCCGAGGCTCAGCGCCGCCTCCCACTGGGCGCGGGGCACGCTGAGCAGCCCGGCCCGGAAGAGTTCCGCCATGTACGCGCCTTCAAAGGCGCCCAGCGCGAGCACCGCCGAGCCGAACGGCCCCAGCGCCAGAAGCGGCGAGAGCAGGAAATAGACGAAAAACAGCTGGAGCAGAAGCGGCGTGTTGCGCAACAGTTGCACATAGGCCCCGGCGGCGAAACGGCAGAAGGGCCAGGGCGAAAGGCGCCCCACGGCGGCGGCAAGGCCCAGCGCCGTGGACAGGCAAAAACCCGCGGCGGCGATGCCGAGGGTCATGCCCAGCCCCTCAAGCAGCGGCCCGGCCACGAAGCCATGCGCCGTCCAGCGGCCGACATGGCGCCATACGCGGTTCCACTGCCATTCGTATGCCATGCCCTGGGCGGCCAGATGCCAGTAGACGGCGCCAAGCGCCGCCAGGGCGAGCAGGAGGGCGGTCCCCCGCCAGACGTGCCGGGACCTGCGCGTGGGCGGTCCGGAGTCGTCCGGGGCGGGCGCTGAGTGGTGCTGCGGCATGGCGCATTGTCCCCGGGGCGCGGCCGCTTGTCAAGGCGCGGGCGCCCGCGCGCCCGACGGAGAAATATGGCGTGAACGGTAAAAAATACTTGACGGAATCTTCGGCGGCGTCTATACCACCTCTTGCCTCGATGTAGGAGCGTAGCTCAGGTGGCTAGAGCACTTCCTTGACACGGAAGGGGTCAGCAGTTCAAGTCTGCTCGTTCCTACCAAACAGCATGGAAGGGGAGCATTCCCCCAGGTATATGGCCGCCGCGCGGCGGCAGTGAAATGGGGAGCTTGCCTCCCCATTTGTTTTGGATGGCCGGCGCGCCGCCCCGGAGCGCATGCCCAAGGAGCTGCTATGGATGTCCTGGTGGAGGGCCGACCCGTCAGCGTCGCCTCCGATGCCACTGTGGTCGACGCGTTGCGCGCGGCCCTGAGCGGAAAGAAATTCAAGAGCGTGGTGGCCGCGCGCATTCCGGGCGTGGCCAATGCGGTGCGGGAAGCGGAGCGCGCCGGGCTGCTGCTGGACCTTTCCGCGCCGATCCCCGCCGGATGCGCCGGGCTGGAGCCCGTGTACGCGGATTCCCCGGAGGGGCTGCGCCTCATCCGCCATTCAGCCGCCCATGTGATGGCGGCCGCCGTGAAGAAGCTCTTCCCCGCGGCCCGCGTCACCATCGGGCCGGCCATCGACTCCGGCTTCTATTACGATTTTGACGTGGAGCGCCCGTTCTCCAGCGAGGACTTCGAGGCCATCGAGGCCGAGATGCGCCGCATTGCCGAGGCCGCGCTCCCGTTCACGCGCCGGGACCTGCCCAGGGACGAGGCCCGGGCGTTCTTCGCCGGCCAGGGTGAGACCTACAAGGTGGAGCTTATTGACGGCATCGAGGGCGACACGGTCTCGCTCTATACCTGCGGCGATTTCACGGACCTTTGCCGGGGCCCGCATGTCCCGCACACGGGCTTTGCCCGCGCGGCGAAGCTCATGTCTGTGGCGGGCGCCTACTGGCATGGCGACGAGAAAAATCCCATGCTTTCGCGCATCTACGGCACCGCCTTCGCGGACCAGAAAAGTCTGGATGCCCATCTGCGCCAGCTGGAAGAAGCGAAACGCCGCGACCATCGCAAGCTGGGGCGCGAACTCTCGCTCTTCACCTTTCACGAGGATGTGGCGCCCGGCATGGTGTTCTGGCTGCCGAAGGGCATGCTTGTGCGCACCATCCTTGAGGACTTCTGGCGCAAGGAACATCTCAAGCGCGGCTATGACATCGTTCAGGGCCCGCAGCTTTTGCGCGTGGAGACATGGCAGCGCTCCGGCCACTACGACCATTACCGCGAGAACATGTATTTCACGCAGATAGATGAGGATACCTACGGCATCAAGCCCATGAACTGCATCGGGCATATGCTCATCTACCGCCATGACCTGCGCAGCTACCGCGACCTGCCGCAACGCTATTTCGAGCTCGGCGTGGTCCACCGGCACGAGAAGAGCGGCGTCCTGCACGGGCTTTTGCGCGTGCGCCAGTTCACGCAGGATGACGCGCACATCCTCTGCACGCCTGAGCAGCTTCAGGGCGAGATACTCGACGTCATCCACCTCATCCGCGATCTCATGGGCCTGTTCGGCTTCGAGTACAAGGTGGCGGTCTCCACGCGGCCCGAGAGCAGCATCGGCACGGACGAGGCGTGGGAACAGGCCACCACCGCGCTCATCCGGGCGGTGGAGGCGGCGGGCATCCCCTATGAGATCAACGCCGGGGACGGCGCCTTTTACGGCCCCAAGATCGATGTGCGCCTGCTGGACTGCCTGGGGCGCGAGTGGCAGTGCTCCACCATCCAGGTGGACTTCACCCTGCCGGAGCGTTTCGATCTCGTCTATGTGGGGCAGGACGGCGAACGGCACCGGCCCGTCATGGTGCACCGGGCCATCATGGGCTCCCTGGAGCGTTTCATCGGCGTTCTGGTGGAGCAGTTTGCCGGCGCGCTCCCCACGTGGCTCGCGCCCGAGCAGGCGCGCCTGCTCACCGTGACAGACGACGCGGCGGAGGCCGCCGCGCGCATGCGGCGGGAACTGCTGGAGCTGGGCGTGCGCGCGGGCGAGGACACGCGCAACGAGAAGCTCGGCTTCAAGGTGCGCGAGGCGCAGCTCGCCAAGGTTCCGTATATGTTGGTTGTGGGGGACAAGGAAGTGCAGGCCGGCGGCGTCAACGTGCGCCTGCGCAGCGGGGAGAACCTGGGGCTCAAGTCCGTGGCGGAGGTGGCCGCCCTCATTCGCGCGGACGCGGAGGAGCCCTTCAAGCGAGGAGGGA
This sequence comes from uncultured Desulfovibrio sp., assembly GCA_900547595.1. GTDB lineage: Bacteria > Desulfobacterota > Desulfovibrionia > Desulfovibrionales > Desulfovibrionaceae > Desulfovibrio. Next base: position 19,287 of record URHE01000023.1, on the reverse strand, counting down.
TGCGCTATAGCTTCTCCTAACATGAGAATGCGCCGCGACATGCCGCAGGACGGCGTGCGGCGCAATGAGACGATCCGCGCGCGCGAGGTGCGCGTCATCGGTGCCGAGGGCGACCAGCTGGGAATTTTGCAGCGCAACGAAGCCATTGCGCTGGCCAGGGAGGCCGGGCTCGATCTGGTGGAGGTCGCCTCCACCTCTGAGCCGCCTGTCTGCCGCATCATGGACTACGGCAAGTTCAAGTACGAGCAGCAGAAAAAGAAGGCCGAGGCCAAGAAGCGCCAGAGCGTTGTTCAGATCAAGGAGATCAAGGTCCGGCCCAAGACCGACGACCACGACTACGAGACCAAGCTCCGCCATATCCGCCGCTTTCTGGAAGATGGCGACCGCTGCAAGGTGACGGTCTTTTTCCGCGGGCGCGAGATCGTCCACAAGGACCGCGGCCTCGCCATCCTTGAACGGATGGTGCAGGACCTGGCTGAAGTGGCCAAGATGGAGCAGGAGCCGCGCGCCGAGGGGCGCACCCTTCAGATGCTCCTCGTGCCCAAAAAATAATCCCCTTGCGGCCGCAAGGTTTTTGCGGCACTATGCAGCCCCGGCGTCCGGGAATGGGCGCCGGAATCACAAGGAGTGCGTCATGCCCAAGATCAAGACCCGGCGCGCCGCCGCCAAGCGTTTCCAGCTGACCGGCAGCGGCAAGTACCGGCGCCGCCGCCAGAATATGCGCCATATCCTCACCAAGAAGGCTCCGGGCCGCAAGATGCGTCTCGGCCAGGCCACGCTGGTGGATTCGGCCAACGAAAAGGCCGTGCGCCGCATGCTGCCCAACGGCTAGGCGCTTTTTCCGGTCATGTCCCGCGCCGGCCGCGCGGGTGCGTCCGCACGGCGTTCGTCCCGCCGCAACGGGTGGGCGGTCGTGCTGGCCGGTTCCGGGCGCCTTTCGCGGCGTCCGGTGGTTTTTGAGTCACAGCACCCCCGGCGGGCACGCCTCCGCCTTGTCGGGAGAAGGAGGGAACACCCATGCGTGTGAAGAGAGGACTTGCCAGCCATCGCCGGCACAAAAAATTTCTTGATGCGGCCAAGGGCTTTCGCGGTGGCCGCAGCCGTCTGTACCGCACCGCGCGCGAAGCCGTGGAGCGCTCCCTGCAGAATGCCTTTGCCGGGCGCAAGCAGCGCAAGCGCGATTTCCGCGCGCTCTGGATACTGCGCATCAACGCGGGCGCGCGCCAGGGCGGCCTTTCCTACAGCCGTTTCATGCACGGCCTCAAGCTCGCGGGCATTGCCCTGAACCGCAAGGTGCTCGCCAACCTTGCCGTGGAGCGCAAGGACGATTTCGCGGCTGTGGTGGAACTGGCGAAAGCGGCCCTCAAATAGCACATTGCCGTTGAAACAAGGCATCCGGCGCGGGCGGCCGCGCCGGGTGTGCCTGAAAACCGGGTTTTTCAGGCAAAATGATGGCAGCGCCGCGTTTGCAAGCATCCCATGGCACACGCATGCGCTGCCGGTCTGCCGCATCTGTTGCCGGACGGCGAGATCCGCCGGCCATCTTGCGGAGCATGGGGGACGCATGGATCTCATCGCAGCATTGGAAAGCCTGGCGCCGGAACTGGAAAAAGGGCTGGCCCGGGCTTCGACACTGGATGCCCTGGAAGAGCTGCGCGTGGAATTTCTGGGCCGCAAGGGGCGGCTTGCGCGGATCATGGGGGAGCTCCCCGCCCTTGCTCCCGCCGAGCGTCCGGCGGCCGGGCAGGCCGCCAACAGGGTCAAGACCCGCTGCAACGAGCTGTTTGCCGTCCGCAAGGCCGCCATCGAGGCCGGGCGCGAGGCCGGCCTGCTCTCCCGGTTCGATCCTTCCATGCCGGGGCGCGCCTTCTGGCGCGGCTCCCTGCACCCGACAACCCTGGTCATGAACGAGGTCTGCGGCATTTTTCAGGGGCTTGGTTTCGACATCGCCTCCGGACCGGAGGTGGAGATCGACCATTACAATTTCGAGGCCCTGAACATGCCCCCCGAGCATCCGGCCCGCGATATGCAGGATACCCTGTATATCACGGAAAGCGTGCTCATGCGCACGCACACCTCCCCGGTGCAGGTGCGCACCATGCTCGCCACGCGGCCTCCGCTGGCCGTGGTGGCGCCGGGCAAGGTCTATCGCCGCGATTCCGACCTCACGCACACGCCCATGTTCCACCAGATCGAGGGGCTCATGGTGGATGAGGGCATCAGCATGGCGCATCTGCGCGGCACGCTCACGGCCTTTGTGCGCGCGGTCTTTGGCGCGGACACGCGGGTTCGCTTCCGGCCGAGCTTTTTCCCCTTCACCGAACCTTCGGCGGAGGTGGACATCTCCTGCTGCATGTGCGGCGGCAAGGGCCATGTGGGGAGCGAGCCCTGCCGCGTCTGCAAGGGCACGGGCTGGGTGGAGATCCTCGGCTGCGGCATGGTGGACCCGGCGGTATTCGAGGCTGTGGACTATCCTCCGGAAGTGAGCGGCTTTGCCTTTGGCCTGGGGGTGGAGCGCATCGCCATGCTCAAGTACGGCATCGGCGACCTGCGCATGTTTTTCGAGAACGATGTGCGCTTTCTCGCCCAGTTCGGGCAGGGCGCCTAGCGTCGTATGGCGGGCGGCCCCTGCGCTCTGGCGCTCTTCCGGCGGTTTGGGCGGGTGCGCCGTGTGCTGGCGGCCTGCCTGCTCTGCTGCGCCGTATCGGCCCTGTGGTCCACGCCGGCGCCCGCGCGCTCGGCCCTGAGCCCCCGCCATTCGGGCATGGAACCGCCAGGAGGGCCGCGCCCGCTGGAGGCCATGCCCGGCAATGCGCCCTCGCGCACGGCCGAGGGCGGCATGGGCTATACGGACGCCTACGGCAATACGCTCGATGAGCGGCAGCCGCCCGAAAAGACGCCACGCAAGCGTCCGCGCGCGGGCGCCTACGGGGGCTACGGAGGAAAGGCCGAGGTGCCCTCCCTGCCCGACCCCGCGGCGGAAAACCAGCCTCCGGTCTGGACGTTCAAATAGTGCTGATGCCGCGCGCCCGGCGGAGGCCGGTTTCCGGCGGGCGCCCGTTCTTTCCCTGTCCCCGGCAAGGATGTCGTCATGCTGCTTTCTCTTTCCTGGCTCCGCGAATTTACTCCCTATGATGGTTCCGCCGAGGCGCTCGGCGACAGGCTGACCATGCTCGGTCTTGAGCTGGAGGACATTGTCCGGCCATTTGACGCCATCGCCGACATCCGGGTCGGGCATGTGGTGGAATGCGTCCCGCATCCCGATTCCGACCATCTGCATTGCTGCAAGGTGGACGTGGGGCAGGGCGAACTGCTGGACATCGTGTGCGGCGCGCCCAATGTGGCCGCCGGGCAGAAGGTGCCCGTGGCCCTCGTGGGCACGCGCCTGCCGGATGGCATGACCATCAAGAAGGCCAGGCTGCGGGGTCAGCCTTCCATGGGCATGATCTGCTCCGAGCGCGAGCTTGGCCTGAGCGACGCCCATGACGGCATTCTCGTGCTGCCCGAGGCGCTCCTCCCCGGCGCGCGCCTGGTGGATGCCCTGGAGCTGGACCGGGAGGTGCTGGACATCTCCATCACGCCCAACCGGGCGGATTGCCTTTCGGTCCTCGGGCTTGCCCGCGAAACGGCCATGGCCTTCCATCTGCCGTTCAGCGTGCCGGAACTTCCCCTCATCATGGACGACGCGGCGCCGGCCTGCGAAGTGCCGGTGGATATTGCCGACCCCGAACTCTGCTGGCTCTATGCCGGGCGCGTCATTTCCGGCGTGCGCGTGGCGCCCTCGCCCCTGCGGCTGCGGTACCGGCTGCATGCCGTGGGCGTGCGCGCCATCTCCAATATCGTGGATGTCACCAACTATATCCTGTTTGAATGCGGGCAGCCGCTCCATTCCTTCGATCTGGACAAGCTCAGGGGTGGGCGCATCGTGGTGCGCACCGCCGGCGAGGGGGAACATTTCGTCACCCTTGACGGCAAGGAGCGCGTCCTCACCGCCCGCGATCTCTGCATTTGCGACGCGGAGCGTCCGGTGGGCCTCGCGGGCGTCATGGGCGGCCAGAATACCGAGATCACGCCCGAAAGCCGGAATATCTTTCTGGAGAGCGCGGTCTTTCGGCCGCAGTCCGTCCGCGTCACGTCGCGGTGGCTCGGGCTGACCTCCGAAGCCTCCTACAGGTTCGAGCGCGGCGTGGATCAGCGGCGGACCCTCTGGGCGCTGGACAGGGCCTGCGCCCTCATGGTTTCCCTGGGCGGGGGCCTTGTGCGCAAGGGCCTTTCCCTGGCCGAACCGCGCCCCTTCACGCCCTGCCGCATTCCTTTCCGGCCTTCCCGGGCCGATGCCCTTCTGGGGGTCTCCATTGACCGCGAATTTGCCGCGCGCACTCTGGAAGGCGTGGGCTGCGCCGTTGAGCGGGAGACCCCTGACGCCTGGACGGCCATCCAGCCCTCGTGGCGCCCCGACCTCACGCGCGAGGCGGATCTGGTGGAAGAAGTGGGCCGCGTCTACGGGCTGGACGCCATCGAGCCTGTCCTGCCGCCGTTGCGCCGCCGTCTGGATGCGGCGGGCGCGCCCGAATCGCGCTTCGCCTTCTGGGGCCGCATCCGCCGGTGGGGCGCGGGGCTTGGGCTCAACGAGGCGGTCAACTACAGCTTTGTGGGCCATGAGGACCTGGATTTTCTCCGGCTCGGACGGGAGGGGCGCATTTCGATCATGAATCCGCTTTCGGCGGATCAGGATGTGTTGCGCACAGCCATTGCTCCCGGTCTTTTGCGGGACCTGCGGAACAATCTGGCCCAGGGGGCGCAGGGGCTGCGCCTTTTCGAGCTCGCCAACGTGTTTGAGGCCGACGCGGCGTCCGAAACCACGGCCCGCGAGACGGGCATGCTGGGCATCCTGCTGTACGGACGCCGGCATGAGGCGGGCTGGCCGCATGCCGAGGCGGACATGGACTATGCCGACATCAAGGGCATTGTCGGGCACCTGCTGGCCTTTCTTCATCTTCCTGAGCCGGAATGCCGCCGCGCGGAAGGCCATCCCTTCCTGCTGCCGGCTGTGGACATCCTTGTCAACGGCGAACGCGTGGGCGTCATGGGCCGGGTGCTGCCCGCCATGGCCGGGGAATTTCACGCGCGCAAGGCGGTCTGGCTCGCGGAGCTTGATCTGGAGACGCTGCGGCGGCTCCATGACGCGGTGGCCGTGGCCTTCCGGCCACTGCCGGTCTATCCGCCCGTGCGTCGCGACATTACCGTCATTGCCCGTCCTGAGCTGACTGTGGGCGAGGTGCTCGCGCAGGTGCGCGGCCTTGGCCTGCCGTTGCTGGAGGACGTGGCCCTGGTGGACTGCTTTGAGCCGGAGGCGGGCGCGGAGGCGGGCGAGCGTCATCTCACCTTCCGTTTCACGTTCCGGCATGCCGACCGCACCCTCAATGATGCGGAAGTGGACAAGGTGCGGGAGAAGGTGGCAGAATCCCTGAAGCAACAGCTGGGCGTCCGGATCTAGCGCGTTTTGCGGGATTTCCGCGTCGTTGGCGCGGGCGCGCGCGTGGGAGCTGTCCGGGCCGTATCTGGTCGCGCCGGGGAGAACGGGGTGTGAAGGAAAAGACCTACCGCATCGGCGAAGCCGCCGAACTGCTCAACCTCAAGACCCATGTCCTGCGTTTCTGGGAAAGCGAATTTCCCCAGCTGGCCCCCCTGCGCACGGACAAGGGCCAGCGTCTCTATACGGAAAGCCATCTCGCCCTGCTGCGGCGCATCCGGCAGCTCCTGCATGAACAGGGCATGACCATCGAGGGCGCGCGCCGCGTCCTTGAGGGCAGCGCCGTGCTGGACGATTCGGTGCCCGAGCGCGTGAGCGCCGTGCCGGACCCCGCCTTCATGCGCATGCTCCGGCAGGAGCTTGGGGCCGTGCGCGCGCTCCTTGCCCCGGAAGGAGGGGACCGGCCATGATCCTTTCCCCCTCCCTGCTTTCCGCCGATTTTTCCCGCCTTGGCGAGGAAGCCGCCGCTCTGGAGGCCGCGGGCGTCCCCTGGCTCCATCTGGATGTGATGGACGGCGCCTTTGTGCCCAACATCTCCTTTGGGCCGCCGGTCATCAGGGCCCTGCGCCCCCGTTGCGGCCTGTTTTTTGACGTCCACCTCATGGTGGAGGAGGCGGGCCGGTATCTTGAAGCCTTTGCGGAGGCGGGCGCGGATCTGCTCGTCATCCATGCCGAGGCCGTGCGCCATGCCCACCGCTGCCTGGGCCGCATCCATGACCTCGGCCTGCGGGCCGGTCTCGCGCTGGACCCGGGCACGGATATTGCCGCCGCCCGCTGGCTCGCGCCGGACCTGGATATGCTCCTCATCATGGGGGTGGACCCCGGATTTTCCGGGCAGTCCTTCATTCCGCAGACGGTGGCCAAGGTCCGCGCCGCGCGGGAAGCGCTCGATGCCTGGGGCAGGGCGGACGTCCCCGTGGAGGTGGACGGCGGCGTCTGTCTGGAGAATGTGGCCGCGCTTTCGGAAGCGGGCGCCGACATTCTGGTTTCAGGCTCGGCCTTTTTCCGCAGCGCGAGCTATGCGGCCGGGCTTGCCGCCTTTGCCGCGGCCGCCCGGAGCGGCCCCTCCCCGCAGACGCAGCGGCGCCCCGGCCTGGACGCCGCGCAAGCCTGGCGGCATGCAGCGCCCGCCAGCCAGCAAAAAGGAAAGTGACCATGCCGAGCCGCCGAGACTGCGCCAATGCCATCCGCGCCCTCGCCATTGACGCCATCGAAAAGGCCCGTTCCGGACATCCCGGCGCGCCGCTGGGCATGGCCGACATGGCCGAAGCCCTCTGGCGGCACGGTTTCAGACACAATCCCGCCGATCCCGCGTGGCCCGACCGCGACCGCTTTGTGCTCTCCAACGGGCACGCCTCCATGCTGCTGTACGCCGTGCTCCATCTTACGGGTTATGACCTCTCCATGGAGGAGATCAAAAATTTCCGGCAATGGGGTTCCCGCACGCCGGGGCATCCCGAGCGCGGGCTGACGCCGGGCGTGGAGATGACCACCGGGCCGCTCGGCCAGGGCATCGCCTCGGCCGTGGGCATGGCCCTGGCCGAAGCCTTGCTGGCCGCGCGTTTCAATACGGCGGAGCATACGGTGGTCGACCACCGCACCTATGCCTTCTGCGGCGAGGGCTGCCTGATGGAGGGCGTTTCGCATGAAGCCTGCGCCCTGGCGGCGGCGTGGGCCCTCGGCAAGCTCACGGTGCTGTTCGACGCCAATGGCGTTTCCATTGACGGCAAGGTGGACGCCTGGTTCTGCGAGGATGTGGGGCGGCGTTACGCGGCCTATGGCTGGCAGGTCATCGGCCCGGTGGACGGCCATGACGGCGCGGCCCTTGACGCGGCCCTGGCCGAGGCCCGCGCGGATACGAAACGGCCCGCGCTCATCATCTGCCGCACCCATATCGGCTTCGGTTCGCCCAAGAAGGACTCGTCGGCAAGCCATGGCGCGCCTCTGGGCGAGGAGGCGGCCACGGCCACGCGGCGCGCCCTGGGCTGGACGGCGGCGCCCTTTGAGATCCCGGACGATATTCGCGCCGCCTGGGACGCGCGCGCGCGGGGCAAGGCTCTGGAAGACGCCTGGCAGGACACCTTTGCCGCCTATGCCGCGGCGCATCCCCAACTGGCCGCGGAGTTCCGGCGGCGCATGGCCGGCGGGCTCCCGGACGACTGGCCGCAGATCGTGAGCCGCCTCATGGCGGCGGCCATGGCCGGGGACAAGGCAGAAGCCACGCGCGTGGCCTCGCGCAAGGCGCTGGAGGTGCTGGTGCCCGCCGTTCCCGAGCTGGTGGGCGGCTCGGCGGACCTTTCCGGCTCCGTGGGCACGCAGACGGCGGCGTCCGTCCCGCTGGACACGGCGTCATACAGCGGCAATTACCTGTATTACGGCGTCCGCGAATTCGGCATGGGCGCCATCATGAACGGTCTCGCCATTCACGGCGGCTTCATCCCCTATGCGGGCACGTTCATGGCCTTTTCCGACCAGGCGCGCAATGCCCTGCGTCTCTCCGCCATCATGGGCCTGCGCGTTGTCTGGGTGCTGACGCATGATTCCATCGGCGTCGGCGAGGACGGCGCCACCCATCAGCCCGTGGAGCAGATCCCCACCCTGCGGATGATCCCCAACCTTCATGTCTGGCGTCCCTGCGATGATGTGGAGACGGCCGTTGCCTGGCGTTCGGCGCTGGAAAGCGCCGCCACGCCCACCTGCCTTGCCCTTTCGCGCCAGAAGCTGCCGCAGCTTCCGCGCGACGAGGCCCAGGTGGCGGCCATTGCCCGTGGCGGCTATGTGCTGCGCGAGTGCGCGGGCGAGCCGGAGCTCATCCTCATGGCGACGGGTTCGGAAACGGCCCTGGCCGTGGAGGCGGCGGTGACGCTGGGCGCGCGGGGCAGGCGCGTGCGGGTGGTCTCCCTGCCGTGCGCCGAGGTCTTTGACGCCCAGGACGCGGCGTGGCGCGAGAGCGTCCTGCCGTCGGCGGTGCGCTGCCGTCTGGCCGTGGAGGCGGCGGCCCCCTCGTGGTGGCGCAAATATGTGGGCCTTGACGGCGAGATCATCGGCATGGAGGGCTTTGGCGTGTCCGCGCCCGGCGCGGTGCTCTTCGAGCGCTTCGGCTTTACCGCCGACAACGTGACCGCGCGGGCGCTTGCCCTGCTGGAACGCTTCGGCGCGGCAGCCGGCCGCTGATTAAGGAAGGGGCCGCGCGGCGCCGTCCGGAGAGGCTGGCGCGAAACCGCGGATTTTCGTGAAATGCCGGAACCTGTGGTTGCCTGGGCCGTTGGCGGCGTGCCGCCATGGGACGGGCAGCGGAGTGGAAAAACGCGGGGTATGGCGCGCGCTGCCAGCCCCGAAAAGGCCAAGGAGGCATCATGGCCGTCAAGTCATTGCGTGATGTGGACTGCAAGGGCAAGACCGTGGTCAGCCGCGAGGATCTCAATGTGCCCATGAAGGATGGCGTCATCAGCAACGACAAGCGCATCCGCGCGGCGCTCCCCACCATCCGTCTTGCGCTGGACAAGGGCGCGGGCGTCATTGTGCTTTCGCACCTCGGCCGTCCCACCGAAGGCGAGTTTGAGGAAAAGTATTCGCTCAAGCCCGTGGCCGCCCACCTCGGCAAGCTGCTGGGCGTGCCGGTGCGCCTGGCCGTGTCGCCCGATGCGGCCAAGGCCGCGCCCGGCGAGGTCGTCCTGGTGGAGAATATCCGCTTCTTCAAGGGCGAGAAAAAGAATGACCCGGCCCTGGCCAAAAAGCTCGCCTCTCTGGGCGATGTCTATGTCATGGACGCCTTTGGCGCGGCCCACAGGGCGCACGCCTCCACGGAGGGCGCCGTGCGCGAGGCCGCCGTGGCCTGCGCCGGACCGCTCATGGAGGCTGAACTCGCGGCCTTCGCCAGGGTGCTCGACAAGCCCGCGCGACCGCTCGTGGCGGTCATTGGCGGCTCCAAGGTCTCCACCAAGCTCGGCCTGCTCGACAACCTGCTCGCCAGGGTGGACAGCCTCATCGTGGGCGGCGGCATCGCCAATACGTTTCTGGCCGCGGCGGGCTACAGCGTGGGCGCGTCGCTGTATGAGCCGGACCTGGTGCCGGAAGCCAAAAAGATCATGGAGAACGCGAAAGCCCAGGGCAAGCGCCTGCCGCTGCCCGTGGATGTGGTGACGGCCAGGGCGCTGGAACCGGGGCAGAAGGCGACCGTTCATGCCGTGGACGATGTGCCCGCCGACGAGATGATCCTCGACATCGGCCCCAAAACCGTGGCGCTGTACGAGGAGATACTTGCCGACGCGGCCACGGTGGTCTGGAACGGGCCTGTGGGCGCGTTCGAGATCGAACCGTTCGGCGCGGGCACCAGGGCCCTCGCCGAGTCGCTCGCCAGGAGCAAGGCGTTCGTGGTCGTGGGCGGCGGCGATTCCGTGGCCGCTGTGGAAGGCTATGGCCTGGCGGACAGGATGGGCTATATTTCCACGGGCGGCGGCGCCTCGCTGGAACTGCTCGAAGGCAAGGTGCTGCCCTCGGTGGCCGCTCTGGAAGCCCGCGCCGTCAACTAGCCCACATAGGCACTGGAATATCTCGTCCCGCGGTCTGTCCCTGCTGCCGGGCAGACTGCGGGATGACTACTGCCGCTGGCCGCCGGGCGTTTTTCCGCGTCCGCCGGCACGGCGATCCGGTGTTCCGGGGCGCCGTCTCCGGTTACCATTGTAAAAAAACTCTAAACATGCTCTCATGCGGGAACCGGCGCGGTGCCGGTTTCAGGAGAGAGAGATGAGCGAATCCCCCCGTTCCGGAGCAGCGGAGTACCGTTGCGGCTGGGTCGCCCTCGCCGGGCCGCCCAATGCCGGAAAGTCCACATTGCTGAACGCCCTGCTCGGTCAGAAAGTCACCATTGTCACGCCCAAGCCGCAGACGACGCGCAACCAGATCGTGGGCATCTTCACCGATGCCGAAGCCCAGATCATCTTCATGGACACGCCGGGCATGGCCCAGCTGCGCGGCCGCCTGAGCAAGAGCATGACCCAGGCCGTCTGGCAAAGCCTCAACCAGGCGGACGTCGTTCTTCTGGTGCTTGACGCGCATCTGTATATCCGTCATCCGGAATTTCTTGAACGCGATCTCGCCCCTCTGGGCGCGGCCATCGCCGGGGACGAGCGCCCCATCATTATCGCGCCCAACAAGGTGGACCTGTTCGCGGACAAGAGCCGCATGCTCCCCCTGCTCACCAGAGCGCACGAACTCTGGCCCCGCGCCGAGATATTTCCCATTTCCGCGCAGAGCGGGGACGGCCTCGGCGAACTGCGGGCGCTCATTGAATCCCGCCTGCCCGTGGGCCCGGCACAGTTCCCGGAGGACCAGATTTCCACGGCGTCCCTGCGTTTCATGGCCGCCGAGATCATCCGTGAAAAGCTCTTTCTCTCTCTGCATCAGGAAGTGCCCTACGGCGTGGCCGTGGATGTGGAAAGCTGGCAGGAGGACCCGGAGCGCGGCCTTACGGTCATCCACGCCGTCATCTATGTGGCGCGCCCCATGTACAAGGCCATGGTCATCGGCAAGGGCGGCAGCGGCATCAAGAAGATCGGCAGCGAGGCCCGCCGGGAGATCCGGGAGCTCGTGGGCGGCAAGGTGCATCTGGAGCTGTGGGTCAAGGTGCGGGAAAACTGGACGGAAGACCCGGCCTTTCTCCGTGAGCTGGAGCAGTCATCCGGCGGAGGGGGGGAATGAATCCGGCGGAACTGGCGGCGCGCCTCGCCCGGGTGCGGGAGCGGCTGGATCATGCCTGTGCCGCGTGCGGCCGCAGGCCGGAGGATGTGCTTCTGGTGGCAGTGTCCAAATTCCATCCCGCGTCGGATGTGGCGGCTGTTGCCGGTGCCGGTCAGGTGGACTTTGGCGAGAATTATGTGCAGGAAGCTCTGGAAAAGCGTGCCGAACTGGCGCGGGAGCCCGTTGCGGCCCGTATCCGCTGGCACATGATCGGCCATGTGCAAAGCCGCAAGGCCGCGCTGGTGGCCGGAGCCTTCGCGCTCATCCATACGCTTGATTCCGTCAAACTGGCCGATGCGCTGGAACGGCGTCTGGCGGATTCCGGGGCCATGCAGCCGGTGCTCATGGAGATCAATATCGGGGAGGAGCCGCAAAAGGCGGGCATCATGGCTGCGGATGCCGCGGCCCTTGCGGAGCATGTGCTCGCCCGCTGCCCGCATCTCGAACTGCGCGGGCTCATGTGCCTGCCCCCGGTCTTTGACGCCGGGGACGCGGCGCGGCCCTACTTCGCGCGCCTGCGCCGCCTTGGCGGGGAGCTGCGTTCGCGTCTCGGCATCGGGCTGCCCGAGCTTTCCATGGGCATGAGCGGTGATTTCGCGGCGGCGGTGGCGGAAGGCGCCACCATCGTCCGCATCGGGACGGATATTTTCGGGCCGCGTCCGGTGAAGATGGGCGCGCCCGTGGCATGAAGCCTGCATAGGATATTCCGGGGGCGGCGCGCGTTCCGCGCCCGAAGTCTGCGGAGAGGATACCCATGGCGGCCAAGGACAAGGAAGCGGCGGCCCTGCCTGAAGGCCAGGCGGAAAAGCCCCGCAAGAAATCTCGTATCAAGCGCATTGTCATTATTTTGGCGATACTGCTGATGACGCTCGGCGGCGCGGGCCTCGGCGCGTACTGGTGGCTCTTTTTGCGCACGCCCGCCGCGGAAGCCCCCGCGCCTGCCGCTGACCCCGCCCCGGATGCGGGCAAGGGCGCTCCGGCGCCCGCTCCGGCCTCCGGCACTTCCGGCGCGCCGGGCCAGGCTCCGCAAACGCCATCAGCCGGGGCGCGCATAGAGCGGCAAAGCGATCTGCCGCGCAGCAGCGGCATGGTCCTGCCGCTGCCTCCGGTGACGGTCAATCTTTCCGATCCCGGCGGCCGCCGCTATCTCAAGCTCGGCATGGAGGTGGAGGTCAATTCGGACGTCTCCGCCGAGCTCAAGGCGCACAGCGCGCGCATCCGCGATGCGGTCATCATGTTGCTGGCCGGGAAATCCTATGGGGACATCGCCACGCCCGACGGCAAGGTGCTGCTCAAGGCGGAGATCGCGGCGCGGCTCAATCAGATACTTGGCGCGCAACGCGTCGTCCGGGTGTATCTGACGGATTTTGTTGTGGAATAGCAGCTTCACACGAGGTTGAACATGGCGCAGGACGATCAGGAAGCCCTGGCCGCCCAGTGGGCGGCGCAGCTTGAAGAGGATGGCGGCGACCAGCCGGACCCGTTTGAAGCGGCCACAGCGGCGGCAGCCGGGGGCGCCCCGGCGGGAGACGCCGCCGGGGGCACCGCGGATGACGAGGCCCTGGCGGCGCAGTGGGCCGACGCCCTGGCCGCCGAAGAGGAGGAGCGCGGGCCCGCCACCTTCGGCAATGCGGCCTCCGGCGCGGGGACAAATCCCAATGGCGGTTCCTTCGGCTCCCAGGCGCAGGACGCGCATTTCCAGGACATGACGGAAATGTCCCGCCAGCCGCGCGACAACAAGCTCAAGCGCGAGCTGGACTTTATCCTCGACATCCCGCTGGACGTGTCGGCGGAGCTCGGGCGCACGCGCCTGCTCATCAACGAACTGCTCCAGCTCGGCCAGGGTTCGGTGGTGGAGCTGAACAAGCTCGCGGGCGAACCCCTGGAGGTCTATGTCAACGGCAAGCTGGTGGCGCGCGGCGAGGCCGTGGTCATCAATGAAAAGTTCGGCGTGCGCCTGACGGACATCATCAGCCCCATCGAGCGGGTGAAACAGCTTGGCTGACATGCGTGCGGACGTCGCGCTGCCCGGCGGTCTTTCCGGGCATTCCGTGCGGGGACTTGCGGATACGGTGGCACCGGCTCCGGGCGTGGCGGAAGCTGCCGCGCATGTGCCGCCGGGCGCCGGGGGAGACCCCGCAACTGCGGCTTCCATCGGCGACACGGTGCGCGCCGCCGCCGAAGAGATCGTCCGGGGGCTGGACCTGGCGGGCCGGGCGCTGGGCGAATCGGTGAACACCGCCTCCGACATGGCCTTTGCGCGGGCGGCGGAAGTGGCCCCCGCGGGGGCGGGCGCGGCATCGGGCCTGGGGCAGACGGCCTTCAGCTGGAGCGGCTATGTGCAGGCCGTGGGCATCCTCTGTCTGTTGCTGGCGGCGCTGTGGCTGGTGCTCTGGCTGGTGCGGCGCTATGGCCGTTTCAACTTCCTTCCCCGGCCCGGCGCCCTGCCGCGCGGGGCGCTCGTCATGGAAGCGCAGATGCCGCTTGGGCCGCGCAAGGGGCTCATGGTGGTACGCTTCTTGAATACACGGTTGCTGCTGGGGGTCACAGAACAGCAGATATGCCTGCTCAAAGAGGAAGATGTGCACGATGAGCCGCGTGACAACGATTTTCAGGGGATCATGGATCAAGCCCGCCGTGGCGTTGCTGACAGTGGCGGCCCTGCCGGGCCTGCTGCCTGAAGCCGCCTTCGCCGCCCAGGACCTCACGCTGCCCACCATGTCCCTCACGCTTGCCGGCGGCGCGCCCGAACCCGGCAAGGTCTCGGTCCTGCTGGAGATCCTTTTTCTGCTCACCGTGCTTTCCGTGGCCCCGGCCATCATGCTCACGGTCACGAGTTTCACGCGCATCATCATCGTTTTCAGCTTCCTGCGGCAGGCCATGGGCGTCCAGCAGCTGCCGCCCACGCAGATTCTCGCCAGCCTCGCCATTTTCATGACGGTGGTGATCATGTTTCCGGTGGGCAAGCGCATCAACGACGAGGCCCTTCAGCCCTATCTCAACGAGCAGATCGACTACAAGGTGGCGCTGGACAGGGCGCAGGTGCCCCTGCGGAACTTCATGTTCAAGCATACCCGGGAAAAGGACCTCTCGGTCTTCTATTCCATTTCGCAAATGGAGCTGCCCCGCAACAAGGATGAGGTGCCGACCATGATGCTCGCCGCGGCGTATGTCATCAGCGAGCTCAAGACCGCCTTCACCATCGGCTTTCTGATCTATATTCCCTTTCTTGTCATGGATATGGTCGTTTCCAGCGTCCTGCTCGCCATGGGCATGATGATGCTGCCGCCCATGATGGTTTCCATGCCGTTCAAGCTCCTCCTGTTTGTCATGGTGGACGGCTGGAACCTGCTGGTGGGTTCGCTGGTGAACAGCTTTCTGCTGTAGGGGGAGAAGCGATGTCGCCTGATTTTGTCATCGGTTTCGGAAGGCAGGCCATCGAGCTCTGCCTGATGATGGCGCTGCCCATGCTCGGCGTGGGGCTCGGCGTGGGCGTGGTGGTGAGCATCATTCAGGCCGCCACCCAGATCCAGGAACAGACCCTGACCTTCATCCCCAAGATCGTCTGCATGTTCATTGCCCTGCTGCTGGCGCTCCCCTGGCTCATGGAGCGCATGACCACCTTCACGCGGGAAGTGTTCATCAATATCCCGCAGTATGTGCAGTAGAGCACTTTGCTGAGGAAAATCTCTGCAAAACAGCCATTTTCCTCAGGTTTCGCTGTCGCCATTTCCCTGTGGAGCGGGACAGGCGGTGAAAAGCGTGGTTTTCCGCGTGAAAACATTCCGGGAGGGTCCACACCGGCACGGGATCTCCCGTGCCGGTTTGCCTGTGTGGGCCCCTCCATTCCGTGACGTGCGGGTGAAGTTCAACGCGTTCCTTCGGGGGCGCGTTTTTTCTTTTGGTGAAAGGTGCAATGGTATTGGCCGCGACAGAAATATTTTTGTTCTGCCATGGAATGAAAATATCTAGAAAATATCTATACTATATTTTGAGTTTGTCTGTCTGTTTTTCGTGCCGCCTGTAATTTGACTATGCCGCTATTGTCTTGCCTTTCAGGCTGTTGGCGTGTTTTTTTCTCTTTGCATTTTCTCTCACTATAGTTTCTCCGTCATTTACCGAACAGTGATGTGTGCGGTGTGGCGCGCGGCGGCCAGCCCCAGAAGGATGGCCCCGGCCTGCGCCACATTGAGCGAGTCGAAATCCCGCGCAAACGGAATGTGGAGGAACGCGCCGCACCGTTTGGCAACGCCGGGCCGCAGCCCCTTGTCCTCGTTGCCGAGCACGAGCACCGCCGGAAGCCGCAGCGGCGTGGTGAAGGCATCCGCGCACAGGCCCGCGCCCCGTGCGGCGCCCCCGGGTGTTGCGGCGGCGCCCACTCCGGTGCCGTAGATGGCAAGACCCGCCTCTTCGGCGCTGTCGAGGGCGTGGGCCAGATTGGTCACCTGGGCCACGGGCAGACGTTCCAGCGCGCCCGCCGCCGTGCGCCGCGCCGCGGGCCCCAGGTAGGCGCTGTTGTGGCGCGGCAGGAGAAGCCCGGCGCCTCCCAGCGCATAAAGCGTGCGGCAGAGCGTGCCCACATTGCCGGGGTCCTGCACCTGGTCGAGCGCCAGCAGAAGCGGCAGCGGCGCGGCGGTGACGGATTCGAGCAGACGCTCCAGACCGATGAATTCCGTGGCCGCGAGGCGCGCCGCCACGCCCTGATGAGCCACGCCGTGCCCCCTGCGTGAGCGACCGCAAAGGCGGTCAAGGGCGGCCGCATCCACCGGTGCGCAGCGGATGCCGTGGAGGCGGCAAAGGCGGCGAATCTCTTCGGTTTCGGGGGTATTCAGCCCCTTGCGGCAAAATATCTGGCTGACGCGGTGCGGCGTTGCGGCCAGAAGCTCCAGCACGGGTTTCATGCCCGGCAGGAGCAGGTCTGCGTCCGCGGCCTGGTTCATGGGCTCGGCGGTGTGGCGTCCGCGAGTGGCGGTGCTGCTCGGCATGGAAGCTCCACAGGGTTTGTCCCCGCGCCATCAGGTGCGGAAGCGGCGCATGCGCGGGAATTTCCGGGTCTCTACGCACCTTTGCCCGGGATGGCAAGAGACCTGCCATGGCTGGGCAGCGGCCCGGACGCGGGCACCAAGAGGATCATGTTCAACGTCTGGCCTCACTTCTGCCAGGGAGCGGAGAAATGCAGTATATAAAAAGCCGATGCCTTCAGCCGGGAGTCCTGCTGCTCGCCCTGTGCGTTTCCTGTCTGGCGCTGACGGGCTGCGGGGCGCGCAAGAGCGCCTCGCCGGAGGTCTCCATGCCGGGCGTCATCGTGCCGGAAACAGGCGGAGACCCGCTGACCCATACAGAGGTGGCCGCTCTCAAGTCCACAGGGCATATCGACAGGGACGTCCCCGATCACGCCATGGAGGATGTGGCGCTTCAGTATAAGTATTTCCTGCGGAAGGGCCGCCAGACCATGTGTTCGTTTTCCAAACGCTCGGAACAGTATCTGGACTACGCGCGCCAGGTGTTCCGCTCGCGCGGGATGCCCGAGGAGCTTGCCAATCTCGCCATTGTGGAAAGCGGCTACCGGCCGGATGCCAGGTCTCCGGCGGGCGCGGCCGGGGCCTGGCAGTTCATGCCCGGCACGGGGACGCTCTATGGCCTGCGGCAGGACTGGTGGACGGACGAGCGTCTGGACCCCTACAAGGCCACGGAGGCGGCGGCGGACTATCTCCAGAAGCTCCATAATGACTTTGGCGACTGGCCCACGGCCATTGCGGCCTATAACGCGGGCGAAGGCAAGATGAGCCGGGCCAAACTGGGCACGGGCGGCCGCAATTTCTTTGAAGTCAAGGCGCTGAATCACACGCTGGACGAAAAGACCCAGTTGCGGGAGGAAACCAAGCAGTATGTGCCCCGTTTCATGGCCGTGACCAAGATCATGCGCAACCTTCCCCAGCTCGGCTTTGAGCCCATCCAGCCGGAAAAGGCGCCGGGCGTGGTTCGCCTCACCGCCCAGCCGGGCACGGATCTCACCGCCTTTTCCCATGCCTGCAACCTGAGCTGGCCGGAATTTGTCAGCTACAACAGGCACCACAAACGGCGCATCACCTGCACGGACCGCTGCACCTTCGTCTATGTGCCCGCGCGTTCGCAGAAACTGGCTGAACAGTATCTGTGCACCGCGCAGCCTGCCGGGTATGCGGGCTGGGGGCCGGTCACGGTGGCAAGCTCCGCGGATTCGTGGGAAAAGCTCAGTCGCCGCGCCAATGTGTCCGTGGCGCGCCTCAAGGCCGTCAATCCTGATATGGGGCGTCTCAAGGCCGGGCAGACCATTCTGGCGCCCAGGGGCGTCAACATGTCGCGCGCGGCTGTGGCCGCCCTGGATGAAAAAGGCGGCAGACACGCGAAATCGAAAACCGTTGCCGCCAGAAAGGAACCGGCCAGGGGGCGCGGCGAAAGCGCCGCGCGGAGTCGTGACAGTGGAAAGAACGTCAGCCGCGGCGGCACGCACACGCTCCAGGCCAATGAAACGCTCTACGCCGTGGCCAGGAAATACAATGTCAGCGTGGCGGCCCTGCAGGAACATAACGGCATAGAAAATCCCGGCAAGGTGCGGCAGGGGCATGTCCTGCGCATCCCCGCCGCCGGTGCGCAACGGCGGGAAATCGGCCCCGCCGCGGGGGGCGCCAGCGGCAGTATCGGCAAAAAACGCGCGCGCAAGGCCACATATACGGTGCAGGCCAATGACAGCCTCTGGAAAATCGCGCGCAAACACAATGTCAGCGTGGAGGACCTCAAACGCTGGAACCGGGTGGATGAAAAAAGCCTGCGCTCGGGCACGCGTCTGGTGGTGGCGGAAGAGTAGGGAATGTCGCGAACAGGCGGCCTCCGGGGCTGGATGCCCTGCCGGAAAATTTTTTCAAAAAAGCTTGACAGGGTGTGCGCGAATATATAGATTCACATTTCGCGCCGAGAACAAGCCGGGTGAAAAAATATTTTGTCCGGGGGCTTGACAGGAGGGCGCAAAGGGCGCATAAAACGCGCCGCGCTGCCGGAAGGCGGCGGTGGTTCATTGACAAGTGAATAGCGAGCGGGAAGGAAAGTTCTTTGAGATTCCGGTTCTTCGCGGGAAACCGTGAGGAATCTGGCGACAGGATTTGAACTGGAGAGTTTGATTCTGGCTCAGATTGAACGCTGGCGGCGTGCTTAACACATGCAAGTCGAACGCGAAAGGGGCTTCGGCCCCGAGTAGAGTGGCGCACGGGTGAGTAACGCGTGGACGATCTGCCCTTATGACCGGGATAACAGTTGGAAACGACTGCTAATACCGGATACGCTCCTTATTTGTAGATATGGAGGAAAGGCGGCCTCTGCTTGCAAGCTGTCGTATAAGGATGAGTCCGCGTCCCATTAGCTAGTTGGTGAGGTAACGGCCCACCAAGGCGACGATGGGTAGCCGATCTAAGAGGATGATCGGCCACACTGGAACTGAAACACGGTCCAGACTCCTACGGGAGGCAGCAGTGGGGAATATTGCGCAATGGGCGAAAGCCTGACGCAGCGACGCCGCGTGAGGGATGAAGGTTTTCGGATCGTAAACCTCTGTCGGAAGGGAAGAAGGCGCATCGTGCCAATCAGCGGTGCGTTGACGGTACCTTCAAAGGAAGCGCCGGCTAACTCCGTGCCAGCAGCCGCGGTAATACGGAGGGCGCAAGCGTTAATCGGAATTACTGGGCGTAAAGCGCGCGTAGGCTGTTTCGTAAGTCAGGGGTGAAATCCCACGGCTCAACCGTGGAACTGCCCTTGATACTGCGGGACTTGAATCCGGGAGAGGGTGGCGGAATTCCAGGTGTAGGAGTGAAATCCGTAGATATCTGGAGGAACACCAGTGGCGAAGGCGGCCACCTGGCCCGGTATTGACGCTGAGGTGCGAAAGCGTGGGGAGCAAACAGGATTAGATACCCTGGTAGTCCACGCTGTAAACGATGTCGACTTGGAGGTTGTGCCCTTGAGGCGTGGCTTCCGGAGCTAAC
>URHE01000022.1 GCA_900547595.1 uncultured Desulfovibrio sp. | reverse complement strand
TGGCAATGTGCAGGCCGGTTTTGTGGAAGCATTCGTAGCCGATGCAGCCCACGTCCGCCGTGCCGTAGCCCTGGCGCATGATGAGGTCGTACTTCTTTTCCATCTGCGAGCGCATTTTTTCGGAAAGGCGCTCGCCGGTCACAAAGGCCACCTCTAGGAACAGATCCTTGCGCAGGTTGAGGCCCTTTTCCTCCGCCTTCTGGGCCAGGTGCATGAGGAAGCTCGGCGTGCCCACATAGCCGCAGACGCGCAGTTTCTGCATGATGTCGAGCTGGGTGGCCGCATCGCTGGGGCCCGCCGGAATGACCGCGCAGCCGAGGTTGCGCAGCGGCTCCTCGAACATCAGGCCCGCCGGGGTGAGCTGGTAGTTGAAGGTGTTCTGCACCGCGTCGCCGGGCCGGAAGCCCACGGAATAGAAGGCCTCGGTATAGCCCCAGTAGTCCTCCCCGCGATCCTCGGGGTCAAAGATGGGCCCGGGCGAGAGAAAGACGCGCTTGAGCTCGCCGATGTCCTTGGTAAGCAGGCCGCCGAGCCGGGGCCCCATGGACTGGAGGAAGATGAGTTCCTTCTTCTTGAGGATGGGGATGTGCTTGATGTCCGAAAGGGTCTTGAATTTCTCCACATTGAACTGGGCGCGGTCAAAGCGCTTCTTGACGTCCTCCGAATAGCGGTAGGCGTAGGAAAGAAGGTCCTTGAGCTGGATGAGGCAGTATTGACGGCGCTCGCTTTCATCGAGCACTTCGCGGCGGCTGTAGATGCCCTCGGTGCGGTCTTTGCGGGTCATGACATCTCCCTGCGGCTGGCTGGTGCCGGTCTGTGGAACTCATTTCATACTTCAGCCAGGAGCTGAAGTATGAAGATCATTCGCCAAAAAATGTGATTTTTGGCTCATTCACGGCGCTTTTTGCGCCGCGCCAGACTCTTGTCTGGCGGTAGAAGCCATTTCCTGCGAAGGAGGAAATGCCTTCCAGACACGGGGGCCGCGGCGCGGCCAAAGGATACATGAAGAAAAGCAGAACGCCTGTATGTACGCAATGCCTCGCAAAATTGCAAGTATTTTTTTATTTGTCGTTATATTTCGCCATATTGGATGCAATCCCCGCCGCGACTGCCCGGCGCCCCGGCGCCGGCGGAGGGATGCATTGACCGCTGTGTCCGCCTGGGATACGCTTGTATGTTTCCCAAACGCAATCATGCGGCCCACGATCACCTTTTCCGGAGCGCGGCATGGAATCGCAGCATCTTTCTCCCTCTGAACAGGCCGGTACCAACGGACAGGGCGGCGCGGCCCGTTCCGGAACGGATTTCATCCGCGCCCGCATCGAGGCGGATACCGCCTCTGGCCGCTTCGGGGGCATGGTGCACACCCGCTTTCCTCCGGAGCCCAACGGCTATCTTCACCTCGGGCATGCCAAGTCCATCTGCCTGAATTTTGGCGTGGCGGGGGAGTACGGCGGCCAGTGCAACCTGCGCTTTGACGACACCAATCCCGTCAAGGAAGAGACCGAATATGTTGCCGCCATCCGCGAGGATGTGGCCTGGCTCGGCGGGCACTGGGACGACCGGGAATTTTACGCCTCGGACTATTTCGAGCGCCTGTACGATTACGCCGAGGAGCTCATCCGGCGGGGCAAAGCCTATGTGGACGACCTCTCCGCCGACGAGATCAGGGCCTTCCGGGGCACGCTCACCGAGCCTGGCCGGGAAAGCCCGTGGCGGGGCCGCAGCGTGGAGGAGAATCTGGACCTTTTCCGGCGCATGCGCGCGGGCGAGTTCCCCGACGGGGCGCGCGTGCTGCGCGCGAAAATCGACATGGCGGCCCCCAATCTCGTCATGCGCGACCCCACGCTCTACCGCATCCGCCACGAGGCGCACCACCGCACGGGCACCGCGTGGTGCATCTATCCCATGTACGACTACGCGCACTGCCTGTCGGATTCCCTCGAGGGCATCACCCATTCCCTCTGCACGCTGGAGTTCGTCAACAACCGCGAGCTCTACGACTGGGTCCTGGACGCCTTGGGGGTCTATCATCCGCAGCAGATCGAGTTTGCGCGTCTCAACCTGACCTATACCATCCTCTCCAAGCGCAAGCTCATCCAGCTGGTGCGCGAGGGGCATGTGGCCGGCTGGGACGACCCGCGCATGCCCACCCTGAGCGGTCTGCGCCGCCGGGGCGTGCCGCCGGAGGCCCTGCGCGATTTCTGCGGGCGCATCGGCGTGGCCCGCGCCGACTCCACGGTGGAATATTCCCTGCTTGAGCACTGCGTGCGCGAGCGGCTCAATGCCGTGGCCCCGCGCGCCATGGCCGTGCTGGACCCGGTGCGCGTGGTCATCGAGAACTGGCCGGACGACCGGGTGGAGGAGCTGGAAATGCCCTGGCACCCGGAGGACGCCAGCTACGGCAGCCGCACGGCGCCCTTTGCGCGCGAGCTGTTCATCGAGCGCGACGACTTCCGCCTGGAGCCGCCCAAAAAATTCCACCGCCTTTCCCCCGGCGCCGAGGTGCGCCTGCGCCACGCCTATCTCATCACCTGCCGCGAGGCGGTGCTGGACGAAAACGGCGAGGTGAAGGAACTGCGCTGCGTCTATGACCCGGAAAGCCGGGGCGGCCAGAGCCCGGATGGCCGCAAGGTCAGGGGCACCCTGCACTGGGTCTCGGCCCGGCATGCCGTCAGGGCCGAAGCGCGGCTCTATGGCCAGCTCTTCGCCGTGCCCGATCCGGACAAGGCCCCGGAGGGCGGCAGCTTCCTGGACAATCTCGATCCCCATTCGCTCACCGTGGGCACGGCCTGGCTCGAGCCCGCCCTGGCCGGGCTGGAAACGGGCAGGACCGTCCAGTTCGAGCGCCTGGGCTACTTCTGCAAGGACAGGGACAGCACGCCGGAACTGCCGGTATTCAACCGCACGGCCACCCTGCGCGACACCTGGGCCAGGCTGGAGAAGAAGGAAGGCTAGGCGCGTTGTGGCCCCGCCGTCCGCGCGCCGCGCCGAAAAAAAGCCCCCGTTGCCGGGGGCTTTTTTCATGTCTGTGGATGCCGGGCGCGGGGCCTAGCCTCTGGCCTTCTGTATCTCTTCGGCCAGGGCGGCGGGCACCTTTTCGTAGTGGTCGAACTGCATGGTGAAGGTGGCGCGGCCCTGGGTGCGCGAGCGCAGGTCCGTGGCGTAGCCGAACATGGAGGCCAGGGGCACCTGGGCGCGCACGCTCTGCGCGCCGCCCGCGCGGGCTTCCATGCTCTGGACGCGGCCGCGGCGGCCGTTGAGGTCGCCCATGACGTCGCCCAGGTATTCCTCGGGCGTGACCACTTCCACATCCATGATGGGCTCAAGCAGGACGGGCGCGGCCTTGTTCATGGCATCCTTGATGGCCATGGAGCCGGCGACGTAGAAGGCCTGCTCGGAGGAGTCCACCTCGTGGTAGGAGCCAAAGACCAGATTGACCTTGAGGTCGACGGTCGGGAAGCCGGCCAGCACGCCGGACTTCATGGCGTCCTGGATGCCCTTGTCGATGGCCGGGATGTATTCCTTGGGAATGACGCCGCCCGTGATGGAGTTGATGAATTCGTAGCCCTTGCCCGGATTGGGCTCCACCTCGATGACGCAGTGGCCGTACTGGCCGCGGCCGCCGGACTGCTTGGCGTGCTTCATGTCCGACTTGGACGGCTTGGAGATGGTCTCGCGGTAGGCCACCTGCGGCTTGCCCACATTGGCGTTGACGTTGAATTCGCGCGTGAGGCGGTCGACGATGATCTCCAGATGGAGCTCGCCCATGCCCGCGATGAGGGTCTGGTTGGTCTCCTCGTCGCCCTTGACGCGGAAGGAGGGGTCCTCCTTGGCCAGCTTGCCGAGGGCCGCCGAGAGCGCGTCGCGGTCGGCCTTGGTCTTGGGCTCGATGGCCACTTCGATGACCGGCTCGGGGATATTGAGCGATTCGAGGATGACCGGGCGCTTGTCGTCGCAGAGCGTGTCACCGGTGGAGGCGTTCTTGAGGCCCACGAGAGCCACGATGTCGCCGGCGCCGGCCCACTTGATGTCCTCCCGCTTGTTGGCGTGCATCTTGAGGATGCGGCCGATGCGCTCCTTCTTGCCGGTATTGGCGTTGAGCGCGCTCATGCCGGTCTCGATGACGCCGGAATAGATGCGGAAGAACGAGAGATGCCCGATGAAGGGATCGGAAAAGAGCTTGAACACCAGGCCGGCCAGGGGCTCCTTGTCATCGCAGTGGCATTCGACGATCTCGTCCTCATGGCCGGGCACATGGCCGGTCATGGGCGGGATGTCCACCGGCGAGGGCAGATAGTCCACCACGGCGTCGAGCAGGGGCTGGACGCCCATGTTGCGGAAGGCCGAGCCGCAGAGCACCGGCACGATGCTGCGCGAGATGGTGGCCTTGCGGATGCAGGAGTTGATCTCGTCCTCGGTGAGCGCCTCGCCGCCGAGATACTTTTCGAGCAGGGCCTCGTCCTCCTCGGCCACGGCCTCGAGCAGTTCGTGGTGCTTTTCGTCGAACAGGGCCTTCATGTCGTCGGGGACGTCCGTCACCTTGAATTCCGCGCCCTTGGTGCTCTTGTCGTAATAGATGGCCTTGCCGCGCACGAGGTCCACCACGCCCTCGAACTTGTCCTCGGCGCCGATGGGCAGCTGCAGGGGCACGGCCTTGGCGCCCAGGCGGTCATGGATCATGCCCACGCAACGGAAAAAGTTGGCGCCGATGCGGTCCATCTTGTTCACAAAGCAGATGCGCGGCACATGGTAGCGGTCGGCCTGGCGCCAGACCGTTTCGGACTGGGGCTCCACGCCGGCCACGGCGTCAAAGACGCAGACCGCGCCGTCGAGCACGCGCAGGGAGCGCTCCACCTCGATGGTGAAGTCCACATGGCCGGGCGTGTCAATGATGTTGATGCGGCAGTCCTTCCAGAAGCAGGTGGTGGCGGCGGAGGTGATGGTGATGCCGCGCTCCTGCTCCTGCTCCATGAAGTCCATGGTGGCCTGGCCGTCATGCGTTTCGCCGATCTTGTGCGAAACGCCGGTGTAATAGAGGATGCGCTCGGTGGTGGTGGTCTTGCCGGCGTCAATATGGGCCATGATGCCGATATTGCGCTGTTTGTCTACGGGAACGGTGCGTGCCACGGTAATTCCTCCCTGCGGCGAAAGCGGCGATAATCAACGCCGGGGCGGTATCCTTGCGGATGCGGCCCCGGCGGCGGCGAGTCCTGTCGCGCGCCCCTACCAGCGGTAGTGGGCGAAGGCCTTGTTGGCGTCGGCCATGCGGTGCGTGTCCTCACGCTTTTTCACCGCGCCGCCGCGCCCGTTCCAGGCGTCGAGCAGCTCGTTGGAGAGCTTGGCGGTCATGCCCTTTTCCCCGCGCGAGCGGGCGTAGTTGATGAGCCAGCGGATGGCGAGCGAGACCTGGCGTTCGGGGCGGACCTCCATGGGGACCTGGTAGGTCGCGCCGCCCACCCGGCGCGCCTTGACCTCCATGTGCGGTTTCACATTGTCCAGGGCCTTCTCGAAGGCGCGCATGGGGTCCTCGCCGGTCTTTTCGGCCAGCGTGTCCAGCGCGCTGTAGAAAATCTTTTCCGCGGCGCCCTTCTTGCCGTCGTACATGAGCCGGTTGACGAACTTGGTGACCAGACGGCTGGAATACAACGGATCGGGCAGTATCTCCCTCTTGGGGACCGGGCCTTTGCGTGGCATGGGGTTTCTCCTTGCGTTCCTTGATGCGGCGTCACCAACCCCGCGACGCGCCGGCGCCGCTGATTCCGCAACGGCAGCCGTGGCGCGGCGCATGGCGCACGCCCACAGGGTTCTCGGTTATGCCGGGGCCGCGAGGGCCCGGCGGGAAAGGGCGGAGGCGCGCTCCGCCGGAACTACTTGGGCCGCTTGGCGCCGTACTTGGAACGGCTCTTGCGGCGATCGGCCACACCGGAGGCGTCGAGCGTGCCACGGATGATGTGGTAGCGCACGCCGGGAAGGTCCTTGACGCGGCCGCCGCGGATGAGCACCACCGAGTGCTCCTGCAGGTTGTGGCCCTCGCCTGGGATGTAGGCCGTCACTTCGATGCCGTTGGTCAGGCGCACGCGGGCGACCTTGCGCAGGGCCGAGTTCGGCTTTTTCGGGGTGGTGGTGTACACGCGCGTGCAGACGCCCCGCTTCTGCGGGCAGGCCTGGAGGGCCGGCGTCTTTTTGCGCTTCACCACCGGCTCGCGCTCGGTATGGATCAGCTGGTTGATGGTGGGCATGGGATCCTCCAAAAATTTGGGTATGGACAAAACGCCAAGGGCATGCTCTTAACCAAAGCGCGCCGATGTGTCAAGCCATTCCCTGAGGGATGACGCGCGGACCGGCGCCGCGCCGGGCGCATTGACCCCCACGGGCCGGAAACCTTCAGAGCTTTCGCGGCAGTGCCGCGCGAGCCGAAACAGGAGATGCCGATGTCCATTTGCGAGACATGCGGCGGCTCGGGCCGCCTTTCCTGCGGCGCCTGCTGGAACGGGCAGAGCACATCCCTCTGCCCGGACTGCCGTGGCAGCGGGATGTTCCATGAGGACGCGGGCCGGGGCGTCTGCCCGCGCTGCCATGGCGTGGGGCGCTTCACGCCGCACAGCTGCACCGTGTGCGGCAACAGCCTGCCCTGTCCCGACTGCGGCGACGCTTCGGGCGCCTGGACGCCGGGCTACCACTCCTGACGGAGCCTTTTCCCGGCACCCGCGGCCCCTGCCGCGCTACTCGTCCCCCACTTTCAGCGCGGCGAGGAACGCCTCCTGCGGCAGTTCCACATTGCCCATGCGCTTCATGCGTTTTTTGCCTTCCTTCTGTTTTTCCAGCAGCTTGCGTTTGCGGGTGATGTCGCCGCCATAGCATTTGGCGGTGACGTCCTTGCGGA
Source organism: uncultured Desulfovibrio sp. (assembly GCA_900547595.1). GTDB lineage: Bacteria > Desulfobacterota > Desulfovibrionia > Desulfovibrionales > Desulfovibrionaceae > Desulfovibrio. Next base: position 19,283 of record URHE01000022.1, on the reverse strand, counting down.
AGGCGGAGACCGTTTCGCGGGCGATGATCTTCTGGCCGATGGCCGCCTGGATGGCCACCTGGAAAAGCTGGCGCGGGATGGTGCGCTTGAGCTTGAGCGCCAGGCCGCGCCCGTAGGGATAGGCCCGGTCGCGGTGGACGATGACCGCCAGCGCGTCCACGGGCTCGCCGTTGAGCAGGATGTCCAGGCGCACGAGGTCCGAGGGGCGGTAGTCCACGGGCTCGTAGTCCATGGAGGCGTAGCCGCGCGTCACGGACTTGAGCCGGTCGAAAAAGTCGTAGACGATCTCCGCGAAGGGCAGTTCGTAGGTCACGACCACGCGGTTGGCCGCGAGGTAGTGGAGGTCTTTCTGCTCGCCGCGCTTTTCCTCGCAGAGTTTCATGACATTGCCCACGAATTCGTTGGGCACATGGATGTCCATGCGCACAAAGGGCTCGTAGAGGGCACGGATCTTTGAGGGATCGGGCAGGCGGCTCGGATTGTCGATCTCCAGGGTCTGGCCGTCGGTGGTCTCCACCCGGTAGATGACCGAAGGGGCCGTGGCGATGAGCCCCACCTCGAACTCGCGCTCCAGCCGTTCCTGAATGATCTCCATGTGCAAGAGGCCGAGAAAGCCGCAGCGGAAGCCGAAGCCGAGGGCCTGGGAGGTCTCCGGCTCGAAGCTGAAGGCCGCGTCGTTGAGCTGGAGCTTTTCCAGCGCGGCCTTGAGATTTTCGTATTCGTCCGATTCCGTGGGGTAGAGCCCGCAGAACACCACGGGCTTGACCTCCTTGAAGCCGGGCACGGGCTCGGCGGCGGGCCGGGTGGCCAGGGTGATGGTGTCGCCCACGCGCGCGTCGCCCAGCTCCTTGATGGAGCCGGAGAGAAAGCCCACCTCGCCCGCGAGGAGTTCGTCCACGTCCACGGCTTCGGGCGAGAACACGCCGAGGCGCAGGGCCTCGTATTCCTTGCCCGTGCTCATGAGGCGGATGCGGTCGCCCTTGCGGATGCGACCGTCCATGACGCGGAAGAGCGCCACCACGCCCTGATAGCTGTCGTACCAGGAATCGAAGATGAGCGCCTTGAGCGGCGCCTCGCGATCGCCGCGCGGCGCGGGCAGGCGCTCCACGATGGCTTCCAGCACCGCGTCCACCCCAAGGCCCGTCTTGGCCGAGACCTCCAGCGCCCCGGCGCAGTCGAGACCGATGCCTTCCTCTATCTCGGCGCGCACCCGGGCCGGGTCCGCGCTGGGGAGGTCGATCTTGTTGAGCACGGGCACGATCTCGTGGTCATGGTCCAGGGCCAGATAGACGTTGCCCAGGGTCTGGGCCTCCACGCCCTGCGTGGCGTCCACCACCAGCAGCGCGCCCTCGCAGGCGGCCAGCGAGCGCGAGACTTCATAGTGAAAGTCCACATGGCCGGGCGTGTCGATGAGGTTGAGCTCGTATTCCTGCCCGTCGGCCGCCGTGTAGGGGATGCGCACGGTCTGGGCCTTGATGGTGATGCCGCGCTCGCGCTCAAGGTCCATCCTGTCCAGATACTGCTCCCGCGCCTCGCGCGCGCTCACCACACGGGTGAGTTCAAGGATGCGGTCGGCCAGGGTGGACTTGCCATGGTCGATATGGGCGATGATGCAGAAATTGCGGATACGGCTCTGGGGGATCATGGAACCTTCCTGCGCTCGGGAGAATGACGGACGAGCATAGCCCAGGGGGCGGCCAAAGTCCACGATGGCACAGCCGGGCCGGCGCGGCTCCCCGGCGTTTGCCGCCCTTGACGTCTGCCGGGGCGGCCTTAATTGTCCATGAGGGACGGCGTTCGCCGTCCTGCCGTCACGCCCGCCGTGCGCGTCCGGAAATTTTCAGGAGGTTCCCCCATGGCCGAAAACGGCAAGAAAACACGCCAGTTCCGCGCCGAAGTGCGCAAGGTGCTCCATATCCTCACCAATTCCCTGTACACCAACCGCGAGATATTCTTGCGCGAGCTCATTTCCAACGCCTCGGACGCGCTGGACAAGCTCCGTTTCCGCGTCAACCGGGGCGAGACGCCGCGCCAGCCCGACCTGCCGCTGGAGATCCGCATCACGCTCGACAAGGACGCCAAAACCCTGACCATTGCGGATACGGGCCTGGGCATGACCGCCGAGGAGCTGGCGGAAAACCTCGGCACCATCGCCAAGTCCGGCTCCGAGGACTTTCTGGCCGGTCTGGCCGCAGAAAACGCCAAAAATGCCGGGAGCGGGGACGAGGCCGCCACGGCGGACGCGGCCAGCATCATCGGCCGTTTCGGCGTGGGCTTTTATTCGGTATTCATGGTGGCGGACAAGGTGGAGGTGACCTCCCGCCCGGCCTTCGCCCCCGGGGACGCGCCGGCCCATGTGTGGACCAGCGACGGCCTCGGCAGCTATACGGTGGCGGAGAGCGCCGCCGCCGAACCCGTGCGCGGCACCGTCATCACGGCCCACCTCAAGGAGGACTGCCTGGAATACGCCGAGAAATTCCGGGTGGAGTCGGCCATCCGCAAGCATTCGGCCTTTGTGCCCTTCCCCATCTTTGTGGACGGCGAGCGCGTGAACACCCAGCCCGCGCTCTGGCGCGAGCCGAAGGCCAGCGTGAAAAAGGAGGACTATGCCGCCTTCTACAAGGCCCTGACCTACGACACGAAAGACCCGCTGGACGTGGAACACATCGCGGTGGACGTGCCTGTCCAGTTCATGGCCCTGCTCTTCATTCCGGACGCGGCCATGGACTTTTTCGGGGCGGACCGCGACTACTGGGGCCTTGATCTCTATGCGCGCCGCGTCCTCATCCAGCACCGCAACAAGGAGCTCATCCCGGAATATCTCGCTTTCCTCAAGGGCGTGGTGGATACCGAGGACCTGCCGCTCAACATCTCGCGCGAGACGCTCCAGGAAAACGTCATCCTGCGCAAGATCAACCAGGTCATCGTCAAGCAGACCCTGGGCCATCTGGAGGGCATGGCGCGGGACGACGCGGAGAAGTACAACCGCTTCTGGCGGCTGCACGGCAAGATATTCAAGCTGGGCTACCATGATTTCGTCAATCGCGAGCGCGTGGCCGCGCTGCTGCGCTTCAATTCCTCGGCGCTGGCCGACGCCGAGGCCCTGACCAGCCTCGACGACTACATGGCCCGCGCGCCCGAGGGACAAAAGACCATCTGGTACGTCACCGCGCCCAACCGCGAGGCCGCGCGGCTCAATCCGCACATGGAGATTTTCCGCAAAAAGGGCATCGAGGCGCTCTTCCTCTTTGAGCCGGTGGACGAATTCGTCATGGACGGCCTGGGCTCCTACAAGGACTGGGAGTTCAAGGCCGTGGAGACCGCCGCCGACGACGCCCTCGCCGCCTTTGAGGACAAGGAGAAGCCCGAGGCCGTGGCGCCGCTTTCGGAGGACGACAACGCCTCGTTCGACGGCCTCATGGCCCGCATGAAGGAGATACTGGGCGACACGGTCACGGAGGTGCGCGTCTCGCACCGCCTGGCCGACAGCCCGGCTGTGCTCGTGGCGCCGGACGGCGGCATGACCGCCTCCATGGAAAAGCTCCTCAAGGTCATGAACAAGGACGATTCCCTGCCGGTCAAGATCCTGGAGGTCAACCGCGATCATCCGCTGCTGCGCAGCATGCTGCGCATCTTCAAGGCGGACAGGGACGACCGCGTGCTCGTCGACATGACGCGCAACCTCTTTGACGGCTGCCTCCTGCTGGACGGCTACCTCAAGGACCCGCAGGCCCTTGCCGCCCGCGAGAGCCGGCTGCTCACCGAGGCCGCGGCCTGGTATGTGGAAGTGAAGAAAATCTAGCGCCGCCGCGCCGGAATACGGCGGAAACGCGTGGGTTTCCGCCGAAAGGCAGGCGGCGGAACCTGGGGAAAATACGCGAGAAGGCCCTTTTTCCGGCATCTGCGCCGAAAAAAGGGCCTTTTTTGCGCCGCGCGGGGCGAAGGCTCCGCCGGTCAGTGTTCCCGGGGGGGAGGGGCGGCCGCGTTCCTGCGGCGCTTCCCCGCGGTTTTCTTCGTTCCGCCGCTCCCGGTGTTTCCTTCCTGAAGCTTGCGGAAGATGGTGCTGCGGTTGACCTGGAAAAGCGCGGCCACCTTTTGCACGGAGCCATGCACTTCAATGGCCTTGCGGAGAAATTCCCGCTCCATCTCGCCCACGATGTCCTTCAGGGGCCTGCCCTCGCCGGGCACGGCCATGGCGCCGTTGCTTTTCGCGCGGCCGGAGATCTCTTCGGGCAGGTCGCCCGGCCCGATGAGGGGGCCGTTGCGCGTGATGACAAGGCTGTGGACGAGATTCTGGAGTTCCCGCACATTGCCGGGCCAGGCGTAGTCCGTCAGCAGGTCGAGGGTGATGTTCATGAAGGCCAGTGTTTTCCGGTACTTGGCCGTATACTGGCGAAGAAAGTGCTCGGCCAGGGGGCGGACGTCCTCCCGGCGTTCGCGCAGGGGGGGGATGCGCAGGGTGGCCACATTGAGGCGGTAGAAAAGATCGCGGCGGAAGGTGCCCTCCTCCACGCAGCGCGCCAGGTCGCGGTTGGTGGCCGCGATGACGCGCACGTTCACCTTGCGCGGCGTCGAGGAGCCCACGCGCACGATCTCGTTGTCCTGAAGCACGCGCAGAAGGCGCGTCTGGATGGGCAGCGGCAGTTCGCCGATCTCGTCAAGGAAGATGGTGCCGCCGTCGGCGATCTCAAAGTATCCGGCCCGGCCCTTGGCGGAGGCTCCGGTAAAGGCGCCGGGCAGGTAGCCGAAAAGCTCCGACTCGGTGAGCGTTTCGGAAATGCCGCCGCAGTCCACCTTGAGCATGACCTTGTCCTTGCGGGCGGAAATGCCGTGCAGGTAGCGGCCGACGACATCCTTGCCCACCCCCGTCTCGCCCAGGATGAGCACGGTGGCGTCCGTGGCGGCGAAACGGCGCAGCAGGGAGATGACCTCCTTCATGGCGGCGCTGGCATAGATGGGCAGCTGGTGATGGTTTTCCTTGGCCACATGGGAGAGCTGCCCGCTGATCTGGTCGATGAGCTTGCGCTGGGCCGCCACCTGGTCCTGAAGATCCGCCAGGAGGGTGATGTCGCGGGCAAAGGTGGCCACCAGGCGGATGACGCCGTCCTCGTCAAAAACCGGGAAGCCGGAAAGCACGAGCCGCGTGCCGTTTTTCAGTTGCTGCACATGGGTGGCGGGCTTGCAGGTGCGCACGATCTCCGGGTTGAGGACATTGTCGAAAATGCCCTCGCCCACCAGACTGCACACATTCTTGCCGCGCAGCTCCTCCTGCCGGAGGCCGGTCAGCTGTTCATAGGTGCGGTTGACATAGAGCGTGCGCCCCGAGACGTCGGTGATGAAAACACCGGAAGGCATGGCATCCAGTATGTGCCTGACATGGGGGGCGAGAAGCTCAGTGACGCGATCGGGCATGGCTGACACCGCGGCGGGGAGGCCGGAACTCATTTCCTGAAATCGGGTGGATTTCCAGTTACTTGGGAATCTGCACCCGCTCCCCCAGGATGTCAAGGGCGACCTTTTGCAGCCGGGGCATGCGGCTTTTCTTCAGCGTCAGCTCTCCCATGGGCGGCTCTCGGTGGAGAAAGTGGTATTTCTGCGTTCCGAGGCGGTGGTAGGGGAGCAGCTCATAGCGCACATGCCCGTAGGGCTTGAGAAAGTTCGCGATGGCTTCAATGGCGTCGGGCGTATCGTTGAAGCCGGGAATGACCGGGGTCCGGGCCAGGATGGGCAGGGTGGGGAACTCTTCGGCCAGGATGCGGAAGTTGGCGTGGATGCGCGCATTGTCCCCCCCGGTCTGCTCCTTGTGCGTCGCCGCGTCCATGTGCTTGATGTCAAAGAGCGCATAGCTGAGCCAGGGCGCCGCTTCGCGGATATTCTCTTCCGGCACCATGCCGCAGGTCTCGATGGCCGTTTTCATGCGGCGCAGGCGCGCCTGCCGCAGCAGGGCGACGGCGAAGTCGCGCTGAAGCAGGGGTTCGCCGCCGGAAAGCGTCATTCCGCCGCCGGAGCGGGTATAGAAGGCCATGTCCTGTTCCACCGCGTTCAGCACATCGCCCGCGGTGCGCCGTTTGCCATAGATGAGCAGCCCCTGCGAAGGGCAGGCCGCCGCGCAGGGCTGGGCGCAGTCGCCACATTTTTCCCGCTGGATCACGGGCTTGCCGTCGGCTCCGGCGGTCAGCGCGCCCTTTTCGCACGCCTCCAGGCAGTGGCCGCATTTATCCATGCCGATGCAGCGTCCCTCGTTCCAGGCAAGTTCCGGCCAGGTATTCTGGGATTCGGGATTGCTGCACCAGCGGCAACGCAGGGAGCAGCCCTTGAGGAAGACAATGGTCCGGATACCGGGACCGTCATGGACGGAATATTTCTGGACGTTAAAGACCATCCCTTCCTGGGCGAGGTCCCGGTCGTCATCATAGGCTTCCTGATTCATGCCACATCCTTGCTTCGGTTGAAGATAAAGAAACGCCCTGGCCGGCGGAACCGGCCAGGGCATCGATTCGGGGATCAATCAGCAGGTTTCGTGTTCAGTGCGGGCGATGAGGTCATTCTGGAGATCCGGCGAGAGATCCACAAAATAGGCGCTGTAGCCGGCAATGCGCACGATGAGGTTGCGGTATTTCTGCGGGTCTTTCTGGGCGGCCAGCAGCGTCTCCTTGTTGAGCACGTTGAACTGCACATGCCAGAGCTTGAGGTCGCAGAACGTGCGGATGAAGGAGACCAGTTTTTCCGTTCCGGCCTCGCCTTCGAGGCACTTGGGGGTGAACTTGATGTTCAGCATGCGGGCGGCGCGGTCACGCATGCCCATGTTCTTGGTGTTGTAGTTGGAGAGCAGGACGGCGGTGGGGCCGTTCACATCCGCCCCGTGCGAGGCCGAGGTGCCGTCGGAAAGCGGGAAGCCGTCGGTGCGGCCGTTGGGCGTGGCGGACACCACCTTGCCGAAGGGCACATGGGAGGTGAAGGGCACATAGCGGACATCGTTGTGCATGCCCAGGTCCTTCATGGAATACTTGCCGCCGTATTCCACGGAGATGCGGTCGATCTCGCGGCCGATGGCGTCGGCGTAGGGATCGTTGTTGCCGTAGCAGGGCGCGGAGCGCAGCAGCGCCTGCACGTCCTCATAGCCCACAAAGTTGGCGTCGATGGCCTTGATGAGCTGATCCATGGTCAGCTTCTTTTCCTCAAAGACGAGCTTTTTCACCGCCGCCAGGGAGTCGACCACCGTGCCGAGGCCCATGTATTCAAAGTAGCCCAGGTTGATGCCTTCGGGGATATGCTCCTGATGCAGGTCGATGCAGTGCTTCATGCACAGGTCATGCATGGCGGAGCCCATGGGCTGGGCAAAGTGCTGGGCGCGCAGCTTGTTGATGATGTACTGCTGGACGAAGGCGGTCTTGAGGAAGAGCAGATGCTGCTGCACATAGGCGTCCCAGAACTCTTCCCAGGTCTTGAAGTTGCGTGGGTCGCCCGTTTCCACGCCCAGGAGCTCGTCGCCGTATTTCTTCATGCGGCCGTTGCGCAGCACCATTTCCACGGCGGCGGCGAAGTTGATGTAGGCGCCCCCGGAGGTGTAGGTGTCGCGGTTGGGCATGCGCGCCTCGGTGCAGCCGGAAACGGCGTAGTCCAGGGCCTCCTCGAAGGTGGCGCCCTTGGAGACATAGAGCGGCACCACTTCCTCATCGTTGATCAGCTTGGGGAAGCCCGTGCCGTCCTTGATGGTCTCGGCCACATCCCAGAGGTAGCGCTCGGGCGCGCGGGCATGGATGCGTGCCGCCAGGTCGGGATAGTGCAGCGGGAACTCGCGCTTGGACTTGAGGATGAGGTGGGTCAGCTCGTTGCTGGCGTCGCGGCCGTCAGGGGTCTGGCCGCCGACGGTCACGGCCTCCCAGTGGGCGTAGCCCTCGTTGAAGGCGCCGCCGCAGGGGGAAATGTACATGTCGATGAATTCGGCCATGCCGACCCACATGCACTCCAGCATCTCCATGGCCTGCGCGTCGTTGAGCTTGCTGGCGGCCTTGTCCTGCTTGTAGTACGGGTAGAGATACTGGTCCATGCGGCCATTGGAAATGGTCGTGCCGGTTTTCTGCTCAAGGCGCGAGAACATCTGGGTGAACCACTGGCTCTGGCAGGCTTCCCAGAAGTCGCGGGCGGGTTCGCCGGGCACGCGCTCGGCGTTCTCGGCCATGCGGAGCAGCTCGGCCTTGCGCGCGGGGTCCTTCTCCTTGGCGGCCATTTCGCGCGCCAGCTTGGCGTGGCGCTTGGCCCAGAGGACGATGGCGTCGCAGACGATGATGACGGCTTCCAGGAAGGGACGCTTCTCGCGGTCTTCCTTGGCGCTCAGCGGATCAAGGGCGGCCAGTTTTTCCTGGGCTTCCTTCTTGATGCTGTTGAAGCCGCGCTTGAGGATCTTTTCGTAGTCATGCACCCACTGGATGGAGGAACGGAAGGACGAGGTCTCGTTGACGATGAAGCGCGAGACGAGGCCCTGGGGATCGTCATAGGTGAGCTTGTGCACTTCCGGCGGCAGGGCGGCATTGAGGGCCTCGTGGTAGGTCTTGCCCTTCCAGTAGGGAGCGATCTCCTCGATGACCACCTTGGCGTCCTCGGGCGTGATGGTGGCAGGCGAGGTCTTGCGGGTGGGCAGGTCGCGCACGGCCGCGTCCAGAAAATCGCCGTCCAGTTCGGGATAGAGAATGCCGTAGCGCCCGTCGCAGCCGGCGCGGCCCAGCAGCAGCTGGTCCTCCTGCACGCAGACCGAAATATTCTTGGCGATGTGCATGAGCGCCTTGGCCCAGCGCAGCACCAGGGGCTGGCCTTCGGTCTCTTTCATGGATTCGGTGAAATAGCGGGCGCGCTCGATGTCGATGCGCGGCTTCTGGCCTTCAAACCGCTCCAGCAGCCGGAAAACCCGGGCATGCGTGTGACGGAACTTGTCCTCCTTGCCGGCGATCTTGTCGTAAAGGCGTTCTTCCTGAGGGGAACGGCACGCGCAGGTGGTCACATTCATCTGGAACTCCTTCCTGAAAAGAATGGTTGCGATGCGGTGTCCGGCGCGGCATGCGGCCGGTCAGCGGCGTCACTTGGTGAACTATTTCTCTAGCAGCAGTTTTTATGCCAATTCGGCAACATTTTGATTTTCATTGATAATCAGCGCATTTTCTCCGCCGCCCCAGCGGGGGCGCCGGGGAAACGGAAGATTTTGGTGCATATTTGCGACGGTTGGTGAAAAGAACCCGCTTTTGCCCAAAGATGATGTAAATTTGCAACATGTTTGCGGGGCAGACATCTGTTTCCCGATGTTTTTGCCCTCCGGACCCCTGCCGGAAGTTGCAATTTCGCATCATATGTCGTCCCCGTCCGCGGGAAGCTGGCCCCCGTTGGCGATCATGTCAAGTTCTTCGGGGTCTTCAATGGTGATGTTTCTGGCCGTGAACGAGGAGATGACCCCGCGCTTTTTCAGGCGCCGCACCAGACGCGCCAGTGTGGTGCGGTGGATGCCGAGGAGCGAGGCCACTTCCTCCTGCGTCATGTTGCAGGGGATGTTCCGCTGCCGGCTGCCGCGCATGAACGCCTGGATGAAGCGGCAAAGGTGCGTCTCGTGGCTGCCTGTCCCCATTTCGGCGAGGAAGATATAATGCGTGAGTATCTTGGTCCCCATGGAACGCAGCAGATTGCTGATCTGCTCCACATGCCCGCTGATGAAGTCGGGGTCTCCCAGCAGGTGTTCGGGAAAATGCCAGACCACCGAAGGCTGCATGCAGACGAAATGTCCTTCCGGGGCCAGGCCGCTCAGGGGCCGCGCCTCATTGAAGATGCAGCCCGGCTTGACGCGCAGGGTGAGCCGTTCCCTGCCGCAGCTGGCCGTGTAGAAGATCCCCACCAGACCGTCGGAGAGGTAATAGAAGGAATTGCCGTGCTGGTGCGGGATGATGGCATGTTTGGCATACACATGCCGCCGCGCGAAATGGAGGAGTTGCTCCCAGCAGCGATTGAGGTCGGCTACCTGGGCGAGTCTGTAATCCCTGGTGGGATGGGCCGCTCCCGTGGAGTCGCGCTCGTTGACCATGGCAGGTTCCGGAAGGGGAGGGGCGGACCCCTCCCCCGAGGCTATTGGCAGGAATAACGGAGTGTTCCGGGCTTCGGAACACTCCTTTTACGGGCTTGCAGAACACCGCGCCTCTCAGACCGCAGGGTCGCACAAGCGGACTGCGGCTCAGGAGGCAACGCAGGAGCGCACCGCGGACGGTTTGGCGCCGGAAGCGGTCATGCCCTTGGGCGGATGGGTGCGCAGGGTGATGACCTTGTCTTGCAGGAAGAAGTCCATGCCCTCTTTGCCCTGCACCTTGTTGGTGCCGAGCAGGGAGCCTTTGATGCCGCCGAAGGGCACATAGGGATGCGGCGCGCAGATGCCGACATTGACACCCACCATGCCTACATCGGCCATGCGGCCGAACCTTTCCACATAGTAGGCATTCTGTGTGAAAATGCAAGCGCCGTTGCCGTACTCGGATGCGCGGATGAGGTTGAGGGCGTCATCCATGTCCGCCACCTTGATGGTCGCCACCAGCGGTCCGAAAACCTCGGTGGTGAACAGCGGATTGCAGGGCGTGACATCCTTGATGATCGTGGGGCCGACGAAATAGCCGTTGCGGTTTTTCTCCGGCAGGTCGGGGTGGCGGCCGTCGAGGATCAGCTCGCACTTGCCGTGCCTGAGGGCGATGTCCACATAGTTGATCACATTGTCGGCCGCGGCGCGGGAAATGAGGGGGCCCATGTAGACGTCGGGGTCGAAGGCGTCGCCCACCTTGACCTTCTTGGATGCCTCGACGATGCGCTCGATGACCTCGTCATAGATTTCCGGCACCGCCGCCACAATGGAACCCGCCAGGCAGCGCTGGCCGGCCGAGCCGTAGCAGGAGTTGAGGAAGTTGTCCACAAAGACGTCAAGATTGGCGTCCTCCATGACAACGAGCATGTTCTTGGCGCCCCCGAGCAGCATGGAGCGCTTGGCGCCGCGCGCGCAGCCCTCGGCCATTTTTTTGGCCGTGGGCGTGGAGCCCACCAGGCACACGCCCGCCATGCGCGGGTCCTCGTACCAGGTTCCGGGGATGGAACGGTCGCCGTGGATGACGTTGACCACGCCCGCCGGCAGCTCGATCTCCTGGAATATCTCGCACATGAGCTGCATGAAATAGGGGGACTGGGTGGAGGGTTTGAAGATGAAGGTATCGCCCGCCGCCAGCGCGTAGGGGATGAACCAGCCGAAAACCAGCGCCGGGAAGTTGAACGGGGCCACGCCGCCGAAAACGCCCAGCGACTGCTTCACCACCTTGACGGAGATGCTTCCCGACACCTGGTCGAGGGTGTCGCCCTGGATGGTCGAGGAAGCGCCGGCGGCGGATTCGATGATCTCGATGACGCGCTGCACTTCGCCCCGCGCTTCGGAAATGTGCTTGGCCTGGTCCCAGGCGATGCCCCGGGCCAGTTTTTCATGGTTGCGGACCATGGCGTCACGCAGCTTGAAAATATAGATGAGGCGTTTGGCTATGGGCAGTTCGCGCCAGCTCTGGTACGCCTCCCATGCCGTGGCGATGGCGGCTTCGCAGGTCTTGGCGCCGGACATGGGCACCTCGCCGATCTGCTCGCCCGTGGAGGGATTGTAGAGCGGCTTGACCGGAGCATCCGGTTCGGTCTGCCACTGGCCGTTGATGAAATTCCTGATCTTGACGTAGGAAAACTCTGCCATGGTGTACCCCTTGCCGTGAGGCGGTTGAATTTCAGGCCGATGCGCGCATCGCGCCTGGTCTCAGTAAAAGCGTTCCAGCAGGCGTTCCAGCTCGTCGGCAGTGGCCTTGCGCGGATTGCTGTCCATGAGGCGCTTGTAGGCCGCGCCCTTTTCCGCCACGGGGCGGAGTTCCTCGCGGGTGATGCCGTGCGCGCCGAGCCCGGGCGTGATGTCGAGGTCCTCCATGAGCGCGGTGAAACCGGCCGCCGCGCTTTTGGCCTTGACGTGGACCGGCGCGTCGGCGGGAGCGCTGCCGAAAATATCCGCGATGACGGCGAACTTTTCCGGAGCTGCCGTGGCGTTGAACGTCATGCCCATGGGAGCGCAGATGGCCATCATCAGACCATGGGGGATGTGATGCTCGTGCGAGAAGGACATGCCCAGCGCATGGATGAGGCCGTTCTGGGTATTGGAGAACGCGATGCCGCTGGTGGCCGCGCCGTAGAGCATCTGCTCGCGGGCGTGCATGTTGCCGCCGTTGGTGTACGCCTGGCGGATATTGTTCACGATCATGCGGATGGCCTGGACATTGAGGGCATCCGTGAGGAAGGTCGCGTGTTCGCTCACATAGGACTCGATGCTGTGGACAAGGGCGTCCATGCCGGTGATGGCGGTATAGAACGGGGGCAGCCCCACGGTCAGTTCCGGATCGAGCAGGACGACCCTGGCGTACAGGTAGTCGCTGACGATGCCCTGCTTGGAATCCGTGATGGGATCATTGAGCACGGCATTGGACGTCATCTCGCTTCCCGTGCCCGCGGTTGTGGGCACAAGGATGGTCGGCATGCAGGGGCTGGGCACCTTGTGCAGGCCGAAATAGCGGCTCAGCGGTCCTTCGTGCCGGGCGAGGAGCGCCGTGGCCTTGGTGGTGTCCAGCGAGCTGCCGCCGCCCACGCCGAGCAGCAGGTCCACTCCGTTTTCCCGGACCCATGCCGCGGCCTGTTCTATGGAGGATGGCGTCGGGTCCAGTTCCGCCTTGTCATAGACCACGCACGGAATGCCCGCCTTTGCCAGGGAATCCGTCAGGGGAACATGAATCCCGGCCCTGGTCAGGCCGGCGTCGGTGATCAGGCCGACCTTGGCGGCATTGAGCTTGCGCGCTTCGCTTCCCAGCTCCGCGGCGCTGCCGCGTCCAAACACCACACGGCTCACTGTCTGAAAACTCGAAAACATGCACTCCTCCTCGAAGGGACTGGTTTTTCACCGCCGAACGGCAGGATTTGATTTTCCCTATGGTCAGGAAAAAAGCCCTTTTGGAGGAGGTTTTCTATAGCAAATGCGACACCATGTATTTTTCCTCACATGCGCGGAAAAAATCGGAGCGGGCGCGCGCCGGGGCGGGGCGCCCTTGCGCGGGATCTGGCGCGGTCACGGCGGGAAAACCGCGCTTCTCCGCGGGCCGGAAAGGCGGCGGACAGGGGCGCGGGGGAAGGGCCGGACGCATGGCACATGCGGGCGCGGGGAAATTTTTTGTGAAAAGTCAGCCAATGTAGCATTTGCTATGTTGGGCGGGACATGATTGTCATAGGTTGACCCCATAGTGGCGTCAGTCTCTCCGGCGGCTGACACGGGGCGGATGCCCCGCATGGTGAAAAACCCGCAACACGCAAGGAGGAAATGGAACACGCGCAGGAGTCCACGAGGAGTTTAATGATTAACTGGGGGAATTGATTGTGAAAAAGTTCGCATTGCTGGTTGTGGCGCTGGCCCTCTTTTTCGGCCCGGTTGCCTCCAAAGCCTCTGCGGCGGCGTATGAGCTGAAGATTCAGACCTCGCTCGCCACCTCGTCCATGTACTTCAAAACCCTTGAGCGCCTGAAGGCCAATATCGAAAAGCTTTCCGCCGGGCAGATCAAGGTGGAGCTCTATGCCGACGGCGCCATCGTCAAAAATTTCGAGATTTTTGACGCCGTGAGCGACGGGCTGGTCAATGGCGGCATGTGCTGGACGCACTGGGCTTCCGGCAAGCATCCCGCGGGCACGCTCTTTTCGGCGCCCATCGGCGGCCTGGGCTACGGTCTTGACCAGATGTCCCAGTTGTCCTGGATGTTCGAGGGCGAGGGCCTCAAGCTTCTCAACGCCTATTATCAGGACATCCTCAAGCTGGACATGATCTCCTTCCCCGTGCTTCCCATGGGCCCCGAATGCTTCGGCTGGTTCCATGAAAAGTACACCTCGGTCACGCAGATCAACAAGCTGACCTTCCGCGCGCCTCCAGGCGTGCCCTCCGAAGCCTTCAAGGAAATGGGCATGCCCGTGGTCTCCATGGCCGGCGGCGACATCATCCCCGCGGCCCAGCGCGGCGCCATCCAGGCCGCCGAGTGGATCGCCCCCGGCGAGGATATCGTCATGGGCTTCCCCGAAGTCTGGAAGCACTACTATCTCCAGGGCCTGCATCAGGCCATCTCCATCGGCGACGTGTACGTCAACAAGACCTGGTTCGAGAAGCTGCCGAAGAACCTTCAGGAAGTCATCAACCTCTCCATGAAGGTGTGCCTCATCGACCAGCTCCTCAGCGGCATCAAGGTCAACTCCGAAGCTCTCGAGACCATGGTCCGCAAGCAGGGCGTCGTCATCGAGGAGACCCCGGCCGACTACTATCCCGCCTTCATGAAGGCCGCCCGCGCGGTCATCGCCAAGTACGACAAGGACCCCTTCTTCAAGAAGGTGCATGATTCCCAGATCGCCTGGGCGAGGCTGACGGTGCCCTTTGAAACCCGTTCCAACGGTCTGTTCTACATGATGGGCAAGACCGCCATGGAGGAAGGTCTCATCACCGATTACAAATAGGCGCATCCAGGGGGGCCGCGCGCTGGCGCGGCCCCCGCGCCAAGCACCCTTCTCTGTTTCAAGGAGCATGTATGTCCGACTGTGCAGAACTTTCCCGGACGTCGGAACAGGGCCTGGCTGCGGTGCCCCCCACGGCCAGAAAGATAGTGAGCTGGATTGACCGCCTCAATGAACGCGTCGGCAAGATCAATTCGTGGCTCGTCATTCCCATGGTGCTGGCCATGATGTACGAGGTGATCATGCGCAACGTCTTTACCGCCCCCTCCATCTGGGCGCTGGACGTGGTGATGATCCTCTACGCCATCCATTTCATGCTCGGTTCCCCCTTCTGCTTGCAGACGGGCAACCACATCCGCACCGACTTTTTCTACCATTCCTGGTCCATCAGGACCAAGGCCATGGTGGACCTGCTCAATTACCTCATTTTCTTTTTTCCCGCCCACATCGTGTTTCTGGATATTTCCATTGCCTATGCGTGGAAGTCCTTCATCCAGAACGAGGTTTCCGTCACAAGCCCCTGGATGCCCATCATCTGGCCGGCCAAGATGGCGCTGCCCATCTGCGTTGCGCTGACGCTGGTCCAGGGGGTTTCGGAAGTGATCAAGTGCTGGTACCGCTGGAAGACCAATGAACTGCTCTGGAACAGCGAGCAGTTGGGCGAGGCTGCCGACTAGCGCCATGGATCCGCGCCGTGCGGGGGCTTGGCACGGCGGCGGCAGTGACGGCCCCATCCCAAGGAATGACGCGCCTCAAGGAGCTTTCGCATGGGTATATCCAATGAAATGCTGGCGGTGTTCTCCATCATTTCCATGTTCGGCCTGTTCTGCACGGGTTTCCCCATTTCCTATACCATGATTTTCAGCGGGCTGCTGTTCGGTTTTCTCGGGTTCGGCAAGCTCGTCTTCAATCTGCTCACCATCCAGTTCTGGCAGGTGATGAGCGATTCCGTCATGGTCGCCATCCCCTTTTTCCTGTTCATGGGCTATCTGCTGGAAGGCGCGGGCCTCATGACGCGGCTGTTCCGCTCGTTCCAGCTCCTCCTGTCCCGGCTGCCCGGCTCGCTGTTTGCCACGGTCAGCCTCACGGGCACCATTTTTGCGGCGGCCACCGGCATTGTCGGTTCCTCGGTCAACCTGCTCTGCATCATGGCCGAACCGGCCATGCGCCGCAGCGGCTATGACGTGCGCATGGGCGCGGGCTGTATCGCCGCGGCGGGCACCCTCGGCATCCTCATCCCGCCGAGCATCATGCTCATCGTGCTCGGCCCCATCGTGGGCGTGCCCATCACCGACCTGTTCACCGCGGCCATCCTGCCCGGGCTGCTGCTGGCCGCGCTCTATATCGCGTATGCGCTCATCAAGTGCGCCATCTGGCCCAAGTACGGGCCCCCGCTGCCGCCGGAGGAGCGCCCCACCAGCATGGGTGAAGTGCTAAAAGGGCTTGTGATCGGGGCGGTGCCCCTGGCGGTGCTCATCTTCGCCACCCTGGGCAGCATCCTCTGCGGATTCGCCACCCCCACCGAGGGCGCGGCCTGCGGCTCCTTCGGCGCCCTGGTCCTGGTCATCGCCTACGGCAAGTTCACCTGGAAGGGGCTCGCCAAGGCCCTGCACAGCACGATCCTTCTTTCTTCCATGATCCTCATCATGATCGCGTCCTGCAATTTCTTCGGCGCGGTCTTTTCGCGGCTCGGCGGGGCCGTGGCCCTCTCCAACTTCCTGCTGGGGCTCGACATGGCGCCCATGGCCATGCTGGCGCTCATCTGCGCCATCATCTTCTTCATGGGCTGGGCCATGGAATGGGTGCCCATCGTCCTCATTCTCGTGCCGCTGCTCATCCCCGTCATCGAGGGGCTGCATTTTGACAAGCTCTGGTTCTGCCTGGTGGTCGCCGTCACCCTGCAAACGTCCTGGCTCTCGCCACCGGTGGCCCTTTCCTGCTATTTCATCAAGGGCAGCATCCCGCACTGGTCGCTGAGCGACATCTACAAGGGCATGTTCGAGTTCATCGGCTGTCAGCTCGTGGGGTTGCTGCTCATCATCATTTTTCCGGCCATCGTCACCTGGCTGCCCACGGTCATGAAAGAATAGCGGTCCGCCGGGGCACGCCCCGGCCACCGGAGCCGCAGTATTTCTTCAAGGAGGCCCAATGAACTGTGCGCGGATGCTTCTGGCGTTGCTCTGCCTGGCGCTCTGTCTGGCGGGACCGGCCATTGCCGCGGAAACGCCGGAGGGAAGGCCCCCCGAGGGTGTGGCGCGGCCCGGACCGGGAGCGCCGCAAACCGCAACCCCCGTCATTTTCGGGGAATGGCGGTTCGGCATGGACCGGGAGGCAGCCCTGCGCCTGCCGGGGGCCAGGGAAGGGAGCGGGGACATGGCGGGCCATGTCCTGCTGCCCGAGATCACCTGGGCCGGGCTGCCCTGGAATGTCAGCCTCGAGTTCCGCCAGGGCGGCGCGGACGCGAACGCGGGCCGTCTTGTGCGCGTTTGCCTGCTTGAAGCCTACAGCAGGGAACGTCTTGATGCCGTAAACGCGCTCCTGCGTGAGAAAGGCTTTGAAATGCTCGCCATGCGGGCTGAAGGCAGGGACCTGGATTTCATTGCCATCCTCAAGGCATTCGGCAGTGATGAGCTGCAAAAGCGCATCGCCGGGCTGTATCAGACGGACTCCATGAATTTCATGTCCTTTGGCTGGTTCGACACGAGGGGCATCAGCCGGGAAATGAAGATCATGGCCCGCAATCTGACGGAACTGTTGCAGATCGTGCGGGCGGACACGCGCGAGGCGGAAGTGACGCTGCTGGGCGCGGACGGCAAGGCCAGCCATATACTCGTCATTTTCAGTCTGCCGATCCTTGAAACACAGACCTTCGGGGGTGAGGGGAGCGGCGTCCCCCCGAAGGGCAACGTCCCCGGAGGGGCTGCGGGACAGCCTTCGCCGTCGGAAGGGGGGAACCATGCGGATCATTGACTTCCGTTTCCGGCCCAATACGCCGGAAATCATCAACGGCATCAAGAACAGCGCCATGTTCAAGGCCGCCTGCAAGGCCATAGGCTTTGACGCGCGCCAGGCCCAGCCCCTGCCGGAGATCGTCGCCGGGCTGGACCGTCTGGGCGTGGAACTCGGCGTGATCACCGGGCGCGATTGCGAGACCACCTACGGCTTCCCGGCCAACAATCCGAGCGTGCTGGAGTTCTGCCGCGCGTACCCGCAGAAGTTCGTGGGCTTCTGGGGCATCGACCCGCACAAGAAGATGGCCGCCGTGCGCGAGGTGGAGCACGCCGTGCGCGATCTGGGCATGAAGGGCATCGCCATTGACCCCTATCTCGCGCACATTCCGGCTTCCGAAGCCCGGTTCTATCCGCTGTACGCCAAGTGCTGCGAACTGGGAGTGCCGGTATTCATCACCATGGCGCCCCCGCCCCAGGTGCCGGGCGCCATCCTGGAATATGCCGACCCGCGCGATGTGGACAAGGTCGCCCGCGATTTTCCCGAACTCGTCCTCATCATGAGCCACGGCGGCTATCCCTTTGTCAATGAGGCCATTTACACCTGCCTGCGCAACGCCAACGTCTATATGGACATTTCCGAATACGAGCGCGCGCCCATGGTGGATGTCTATGTGCGGGCCATGAACGAGACCATCGCCGACAAGGTCGTCTTTGCCAGCGCCCATCCCTTCGTGGAGCTGGCCGACGCGCTGGAGGCGTATGCGGCCTTCCCCCTGCGGGAGGACGTGCGCCGCAAGGTCATGTATGAAAACGCCCGGCGCGTTCTCGGCCTGACCTCCGGCGCGGGCGCGGACGCCTGACCGTTTCCCGGGGGCGCCGCCGGGCCTCTCCCTGCGGCGCCCCTTTTCCGGCATGCTGAACGCTGTCTGCTACGATCTGCTCTGGTTCGGCGGGGGGCTTGTCACCGGCGTCGCCTCCTTTGGCGCCAATCTTTTCGCCGTGCCGTTCGTGGCTCTTCTGCTGCCGCCGCGGGAGGCCATCCTTCTGGGCTGCATTTCGGGCACCGCCGTCTTTGCGGCCATGAGCGTGATCTATGTCAGGCGCGTTCACTGGGGCGGCGCCGCGCTTCTGACCGCGGGGGCCCTGGCGGGCATCCCCCTCGGCGTCTGGGCCCTGGCGCATGCCGGACCGCGCGCCCTGCTGCTGGGCGCCGCCTTCTGCCTGGGGGCCTTTCTGTTCTGGCAATGGCTGCCCCGCGGCGCAGGGCGTCCCCCGGTCGGGAACTGGCTTGCCCTGCCGCTGGGGGTGGCCTCCGGCGTCATGATGAGCGCCATGGGCATGGGCGGCCCGGCGCTGGCGGCCTATGTCTATCTGCGGAAGCTGGAAAAGGAGGCCGCCCTGGGCACCGTCAATGTGGTCAGCGTGGCCATCATGGCGGTGGCGCTGCCCTGGCAGTATTGGCAGGGGCTCTATGACGGCATGGAGATCGGCCTGGGACTGTGGGGGGCGTTGTTCGCCTGCGGCGGCATCGCGGCCAGCGTGCCGCTGGTGCGCCGCATGGATGTCCGGCTGTTCCGCAAGGCGCTCTTGGGCGTTCTCGCCCTTGCGGCGGTCATGCTGCTGGCGCGCGGATTGCTGCAATAAAGCAGTAATGAAAGTATCCAAACCGCTCTAGGATCTGGAGCTATTATTGTGGCTGCTGACTTGGGATGTGGCAGCTTATGCAATGCCACAATCATCCGTCAAAAACAGCCTTGCGTTGCT
>URHE01000021.1 GCA_900547595.1 uncultured Desulfovibrio sp. | reverse complement strand
GCAACAAGATAGTCCGTGGCGTCCAGTCTGGCACCCCGGGCGGAACGCAGCATGCGGAAACGCTCAACTTCAGTATCCGGGTCGGCCAGCCACGCCGCATGGGCCTCCACCGCCTGCTGTGCGCAGAGCTCCTGCCACGCCTCCTGCGTGATCAGTCCCTCTGCCAGTTTTGCCGGGGCGTCCTCCTCGCGCCAGACGCTCCCTTGCCCGGTCTCCGGGTCGTAAAGATTGACCGCCGCAGGCTGTGCCGCGCGGGCGGCCTTGCGGGACAGGGCGAAGGCGGAAACGGCCGCTGGACCGGCAGCCCTGGCCGGGTCGTAATAGCGGACACAAACGGCTCCCTGCCCGCCATTGCCGCCATTGCCACCCTGATTTCCATTCCAGACTCCAACGCCCGCATTTGGACTTTCCCCGCCGTCCTGCCCATTGGCGGAGCCTTTTCCCACAACTCCGGGCGCTACTTCCTGATGTACACTTCCACCATTGCCACCGCCCCCGCCGCCACCGTAAGGAGTGCCGTTATATCCGCCATTGCCTCCGGAACCGGCAAGATTGACAGTAACACAAGTGACACCCGGCGTTCCGCCGTTGCGTCCGCCAGAGCCTCCGCAACGGGTATTAGTACCTCCGCCGGTTCCACATCCTCCCCCTGATGCCGTCATGTGAAACGCAAGACCCGGCACGGAAAAAGACGTGGAACCGCCGTCACTCCCATTCACGGCGAACGCCTCGTAAGAATACGACTGATAGGCAGCGACAGCCCCGGCTCCGCCGCTGCCCACAACAACATCACAGGCGCTTCCCTCGACAAGATACACAAACGCGCGCGAAACAAACCCGCCGCCGCCTCCGCCGCCGCCTGAGCCGCTGGCACTCGATCTGTCTCCCCCAGCGCCTCCGCCACCGCCGCCGCCAATGCACACGACCTCGTACCACCCGGTCGCCGGCGCCAGCCATTCGCCAGACTCGGTGATCCATGTCTCGCTATTGAATTGCAGATTTCCGCCAAGAGCCGAAAGCAGACCAGTTGCATCGACCGTAGTCGTTGTGCCGTCGGGCCGCAGCCCCATGACGTGCCATGCTGTCTCGTCGCAGATCAGCAGATACGGGATCCCCGCGACCAGTGAGCCCGGCGCCGGCGCCGTACCGCCCCAGAGGATGGGCATGGCCTCGCCATTGTTGACGGACAACGCCGGGGCCGTGGCGGTATTGGTGTATGACAGCACCAGACAGAGCCGCGCTCCGCTATAAGAGACGAAATTGGCAAGCGTTACGGCCTTGACCGCAACGGCGGCTTCCGAAGCGCTGTACGCGATATCGGGCACGGGCTGGAGCACATCCTCCACACCGTCCGCGCCTCCCACCAGCTCCAGCCCATGGCCCACACGAATCGCCCCGCGGGTCGTCGCCGTGGGCGGCTGCACAAGGGTATTCTGAGCTCTGTCCGCGCTTGCTTCCGCTGCCTCGGCTGCTGTTTCCGCCCGCTGCGCGCAGCTACAGGCGGCCACGCGCTGCTCCGCGGCGGCAGCGGCGCTCCCCGAAGCGGCGCCCGCCGAGGCATCCGCTGCGCTCGCCGAACCGGCAGCTGCCGCGGCGCTTTCGGTAGCCTCCACCGCGGACTGCGCGGCATTGTCCTCGCTTTCGTAGATGTTTTGCAGCAGCTCTTCCGGGCTTTGCCCGCTGGCAGCCGGGACCTTCACCGCGCGTTTCAGCTCCGTATGCAGCTGCTGGATCATCTGCACTTCGCGGTCCAGCTGGGTCTCCAGCGCGCCCGTGTTCACGGTGGCCGTGTTGGAAAAGTCCGCTTCCTGTGTTTCGGGAATGGCCGAGGCGATGGCCAGCGTCGCGCCCGCGGGCACGGCGCCGCCCACCACCCCGGCTTCCAGCCGCAGCTCCGCGCCGCCCGTGGTGACGAGCTGCACGGAATAGTCCTTGCCGAGAGCAAGCTCGGTTTCCGTCCGGCCATCCGAGGACCAGGTCACGGCGACATCTGAAGCCTTGTACACCCGGAACGGGATCGCATAGACCGCGTCGCCGCCGGTGACCGTATAGCGGACAAGCAGCGTACCTTCGGCAATCATGGCATTCTCCTCAGCGGGCCAGATAGCCCAGATAGACGTCCACGGCGCCGCTGTTGGTGGTGTCGGACGTCACCTTGATTTTGGCGTAGGCCGCCATGTCCGGCAGCACCATCTTGGCGATGATGTCGCCGTCGGTGAAGGTCGTGGCCGCGCTGGCCCCGCCGCTGACGCTCAGTTCCGGCGCGCCGGCCACGTCCGCGAACGTGCCGTCCGCCGCGTCGGCCCCCTGGATGGTGAGCTTGACGCTCTTGCCGGAGGCAATGCTCACATCCCCGCTGGCCACAACGGTCACGGCCAGCGCCCCGTGGTGCTCGCCCACGGCCAGCGCCGTGTCACACACGAAGGACGCGGAAGCCAGGGATTTCCCCTTGCCGAAATACTGGTCATGCCAGCGGTTTTCCGAACCATATGCAAACGTCATGTGCTGTTCTCCTTACGCGACGGCATCTTCCGTGCCGTCGGGCAGATTGTACGAACCGACCACGCGCACGCCGTTGATGTCGCCGATGGCGGTCTTCATGGAGCCGTCGTTGACGGTCATCTGGAGGTATTCCTTCTTGATGGCGCTCATGGTCTTCTGGAGGATCTTGTGGTTGCCGAAGATGTAAGTGTTTTCGGCGGTGCCGCGCACAGCGGCGATGGCGTCCTCCAGCTGGACCAGGCTGGGCAGCTTGGCCGCGGTCACGTTGACGATGGCGTGCACCGCGCGTTCGGGCGCGAGATTCTGCCAGCCGAAGCGCCCCCGATATTCCACGCCGTAGCCCAAAACGTCCTTCTGGCTGCGCAGGTGATAGAGGTTGCCGCCGTTGATGGGCGTGATGTCCACGAGGCGCCCCTGGTTGAAGCCGTTGGGGTCGTAGATGCCGATATTGATCTCCTTGTCGAAGCGCACCACCATGACGGTGTAGCACTTGGACGTGGCCCCGCCCTTGGTGACGAGCCCCGCCTTCAGCGCCGCCTTGCGCCAGTGGTCGCGCCAGATGGCGAGCTCCGTGTCCATGCCCGCCTTCTTGAGGATGGCCGACTCGCGCCGCGCGAAATACTTGGCCGCGCCGCCGAACTGGTCGGCCTTGTCCTTGGCCACCTCCATCTCGCCGCCCAGCACGGAGACATAGGTCTGGCGCAGGTTGGTCTCGGCCATCATGCCGGGCAGGGGCTCGCCCAGATCCACGAACGAGGGGCCTTCCACGCGGGAGAGCACTTCCTCCACGTTCCAGAGCCCGTGCGTTGCCGGGATGAATTTGAGCATGGCCAGAATGGGGGATTCCTCGGTGAGGTAGTCCACCAGCTCCGGCCGTTTCTTCGCCTTGTCCAGGGCGATCTCCTTGAGTGTCTGCGGAACCATGTCAGGCATCGTCTGTTCCTCCTACTTGAACATTCCCTTATAGGTGTCTTCCGCGCTTTCCGGCGTGTCCACGGCGCCCGCCGCGCTGCCGCCGGAAAGGCTGTCTTCCGAGATAAGTGTGCCCACGGCGTGAAAGGCTTCCACCAGCGCGGGGTTGTTGTTCATGCCCGTGAAGGCCAGCGCTTCGGAGAGCCTGCCCCCCAGGCGCTTGTCCAGCGCCGTCACGGCCTTGAGCGCCAGGGCGCTGTTGGCCTCGAAGCGGCTGCCCCACTGCTTTTGCAGCTCCGCATTGCCCGCGGCCAGGGCCGCGTCGTTCATCTCCTTGTTGGCCGCAAGCTGCCAGTCCAGCAGCCCCTGCGCCTGGGCGGGCGTGATGCCCCGCTCCACGCAGAACTTGCGGAAGCTGTCCGAGACCGCCTTGTCCACGGTCATGCCTTCGGGATACTTGAGGTCCACGTCCTCGGGCCTGAGCGCGGGCGTATAGCCAAGACCGCGTTCCAGGGCCTTGAGCGCGTCCTCCTCGCCAGTGATGTCCTTGAGCTTGTCCGCCCAGGCCGCGGGCAGCGCGGCGCGCCAGTCCGCGGGGCCTCCCGCCCCGGCGCCGGCGTTTGCGGCGGGGGCGCTTCCCCCGCTTCCGGGAGCGGTGTCACCGGCGCCGCCTGCGGGCGTGGTGTCCACGGGATTCTGGTTCCCGGCGCACTCCGCCGGGTCCGTCCCGGCATTCAGATCTTCAGCCATTGTCATCCTCCATCGTCATCATGGTTTCGGCGCCCCCTATGCCGCGCAGACGCGCCATGAGTTTCACGCAGGCCACGGGATGCGCGGCCGCCATGTCGTCAAGTATCCACTGGCCCATGTTGTGCCAGTTCATGTCCGCCGCGTCCGAAAGCTGCCCGAAGGTCTTCATGCCCCTGAGCAGGCGCTCCATGACGCGCAGGCCAGCTTCCGTGCCCAGCACGGCATGCAGGTCCCGCAGGGCATTGCGGCGTTCCTCGTCCCGCGTTTCCCGCATCGCCGCTTCATGGTCCAGGCGCTCCGTCATGCCGCGCCTCCTCCGGCCGCTTCAGCGCCCAGCACCTCACCGGCCACGGTGCCCTGCGTCTTCACGTTGCCCAGCTGCGCCATCTGCTGCACCATCTGCGCCTCGGCCATCTGTTGCTGCTGCGCCGCCTGTGCTTCAGCCCTCTGCTGCCGCATGGCCGCCACGGTCTCATCCGAGCGGATGACCGAGGCCGGAACGCCCAGCCGCTGCGCCAGCTCGTCCACGGCCTGCTCGAAGTCGAACTTGTCCACCAGTTCCGGCGCCGCCTGGAGCATGGGCAGCAGCACCTCGAACAGGTTCTGGATGGCAACCGCCCCCGATTGCTCCAGCATCTGCGCCATGGGCGACTGGTAGCTCACGTTGAGCGAGGCGAAGGGCGAAAGCCCGTCCGGCGGCTGCGGCAAGAGGCCCGCGTCATCCAGCAGGTCATAGGTGCGCTCCAGCAGCGGCGAGAGGATGCGCGGCTCGTAGCTGGAGACCGTGGGCCCCATGAGTTCGGCGCTGCGCCTGCGCCGGTCCATGTATTCCGTCATGGTCATGCCCGCGGGCCGCGTCTCCAGACTCATGTTGGCGAAGATATTGGCCATCATCACATCTTCCAGCCGCAGGGATATCTGGTTGATTTCCTCCTGCACATGGGCGATGGCGGGCCCGAAGTTCACTTCATAGAGCGGCCGCAGCGCGTCCTGCTGGGTGCCCAGGGTGGGGATGACGGAACCGGGCGTGGTGTCCAGATACGCCTTGAGCGGCCCGGCGGACAGGAGCGGCGGGTCGATCATCTTCTCCACGCCCAGGGCCTTGCGCAGTTCCCAGCCCTCGATGCCCTTCTGGTCGGCCAGCGCCTCGTCGCCCGGGCCTGTGCCGTACACGCCGCGCCCTTCCTCCCAGACCGTGAAGAAAAAGGGCATGGAGCGGAAACCGCTCTCCGCGAGAAACTCCGTGGCGCCGCTCTCCTCGTACCAGTAGGAGGCCACGGGCATGTTCCGCGCGTCCTCGCGCCCGGCTTCGCGCGCCGTCCGGCGCTGCGCCACATGGCATACGGCCACGGGATCATAGGGGCGCGAGGTCAGCTTCTGCTGTGTGGCCTGCGTCAGCCGTTCCCGGCCGAAGCGTTCGGCCAGTTCGCGCGGCGTCATCATGAGGCGCCGCGCCACCACGTCCAGGTTGCCGTCCGCATCCAGCGCCACGCAGTAGGTGCCGCAGGTCTGGCAGAGGTAGCGCGCCACGGTCTTCGCGCTCTGCTCGCAGCCGAGCAGCGCGCAGCCGAAGGCCAGCAGCTCCTTGTTGAAACTGTGGATGGCCCGGTAAAAGCCTCCGGCCGCCAGCACGGCGCGCAACAGGCTGTCCACGCCGTCCACATATTCGTTGCCGCCCGTGAGTTCCCGGTCTTCGCGCAGGAGAAAGGCGTGCCGGAACCACGGGTCGCTCGCCGGGGTGATGGCCTGCGTCATACCCGCGGCCGCCTTGCGGAGCGCCCTGTTGGCCGCCGGGTTGAACAGGTTGCTCTCGCGCAGGCTCTCCCGATCCTCGCCCTGAAAGAGCCCGCGCGAGGGCAGGATGAGCCTGCCCAGCTCCCGCTGTTGCGCGAGCCGTTTTGCGCGCAGCCCTTCGAGGTGGCTGACCAGTTCCTTGACTTCCTTAAGGTTCACGCCCGTTTCCGCCCTATCCGTTGAGGGTGGAGCGTCCGAGCAGCGAGGCGCCGGTGGACGCGGTCGTGCCTGTCACGCCCAGCGGCGAAGTGAGCAGGGTGCCGCCCATCTGCCGCCGCTGGCGCAGCTTGCGCTTTTCCTCGTCGCGCGTGCTGGCCGCTTCCGCTTCCTGCTCGGCCTCGCGCGGCGCGGCCTCAGCCTCATACACCACCGGCTTGGGCGCGCTCTGGCCGCCTCCGCCGAATATGGAAGAAAGAAATCCTCCGCCGCCTCCCATCATGCACCTCCGAATCGTGAGAAAAACGCCTCGCGGGTCAGCACCGCCATATGGCCGTCCCGGCAGCGTCCGGGCCTGGCCGCCGTGGGCATGGGGCACGCGCCGGGAACGAGCTGGGGCGTGCCGAAGCCCCAGTGCTTCGCCGCATGCCCCACATGCCGGAAATGCGCGGGCCAGAATGCCAGCAGGCTTTTGAGCGGCAGTTCGGCAAAAAGATGCCGGATGGCCTCGCGTCCCAGGCGCTTCCAGTCCCGGCGCCCGTTCTTGAAAATGGCAAAATGCACCGTCCCGCAGCACCCCAGCACGGGATTGAGCCACACCGCCCCCACAAACCCGTCCACTGGAGCATAGGCCAGCCAGCAACGGCTCGTGTTGGGATTGACGCATTCCAGCCAGTCCACCAGGCAGGGCCGCACGCGGTTCCAGAGCACGGCCCGCGTCATGCCTTCGGCCTCCATGCGCTTGAAGGGCAGGCGCCGCAGCGCCGGGCTGTCGGCGGCAACGAAACGGTAGCGCGTCATGCCAGCCCCCCGTTGTAGGCGTATTTGAGGCCGTGCCTGTTGCCGTCCATCAGCCGCGCCGCCTCGCGCATGCGATCCATCTCCTTTTCCAGCGGGCTCCTGCCGTCCGCCCCGTCCGGGAACGGCACGACCACCTCCGGGTCCACCGCGCGGGAAAGGCAGTCCAGCATGTCGTCATGCAGGCAGACGGGAAAACTCGCGTATTCCTCTTCCACGAATTCGCTGGTGAAATTGCGGATGCGGCCCTCTCCGTCCCGGAAATTGGCCTGCGCGGGCAGAAAGACGCGCCCCTGCTCGAACCAGGGGATGAGCCGCCGGATGCGGTCCGGCTTGGCCGTCCTGCCGCCCAGGGGCCGGATGGCGAAGTGGTAGTTGAGCCGGTCCATCTCGCCCTGAAGATGCTCGATGTCCGACTGCATGCCGTACTGCTCGTAGCCCACAAAGAGCGGGTCATACGTCCGCGCCAGCCGGAAGACCGCCGCTGTCCGCTCGGTGAGGTTCAGCCGCGCCCGCTCGCCGTGGATGAGGTAAAGGCTCCTGTCCGCGTTCCAGCCCATGACGCAGAGCACGGTGTAGTCGCTGTCCTTTTTCTTGCTGCTCGCCGGGTCGCAGAGGATGACGCGGTTCATGGGCCGCCAGAGATGCTCCGTCGGCTGCCAGTAGCGCAGCCACTCCTGCCGAAAGCCCTGGGCCTTGTCGGCCAGCGGGTCTTGCAACATCTGACAGGCGAACACGAACGGCCCCATGTCCCGCCGCTTTTCGGCCAGCACGGCGCGGGAGAGGAATACCGGCTCGCCGCTGTCCGTCCCGTCCACAGTGGCCGGATAGATGCGCGGCCGGACGCTGCCCTGCTGGAGAATCACGCTGTAGGTGTCCGCCGCGTGGTAGCGTGTTCCGATCATGCGGCGGCGTCCGCCATGCGCGCCGAGATTGAGGCTCACGCGCCAGGCGTCCGTCGTCTTGCTGATCATCTCCGGGGTGGTCACGGATTCGGGCGTCACCACGTCGTCATAAATGAGCAGGGCGAAATGCTTGCCGATGGGTTGGCCGTCCACCAATCCCCAGGCTTCGATGGTGGCTTCCTTGGGGTTGGTCTGCCGCTGGACGATGATGCCTTCATCTTCGCTCCAGGTGCGTTTTTCACCTTTCTCCGGCGGCCGGATATGCGGGAAAAGCTCCTGAAGCAGCGCGTTGCCCTCGAACTCGCGCTTGATCTGCCGCAGGAACGCCTTGGCGATGGGCCGGGAGTGGGAGAAGATGCCCACCGTGATTTCCGGGTCTCGCAGCACATCCTGAATGGTCTTGCCCACCGTGATGATGGTGGACTTGTAGTGTTCGCGCGCCCACAGATCCAAATGCCCGTCCGGGCTGGCCTGCACCTCGCGGCAACGCGAGAACAGAAAATCGTTGTTCATGTCCGTGCGTCCCAGCCCCACCAGCATGAGAAAGAAAAGATCACCCATGAGCAGGGCGCGCATGTCGCCGGGCGTCCGCGCTTCACGGTAGAGCGCGAGGGCATCTTTTCGTGAGGACTGGAGATTCATTCTTCCGCCACGCCTTCCAGCTTTTTCAGGGCTGCGGCTACTGCCGGGGAAACGCTCACATCAAGCGCCACGGCAGTTGCGATTTCCTGTTTCGACTTCTCCACCGGCTTCTCGCCGATGGTGTCGCGGATGACCTCAAAGGCCCGCACATCTCCGGCCAGACCCTTTTCCACCAGCGCCAGGGTCAGGGCTTCCGCCGTGGTCATGCCGTCCCGCTTCCCGGCCAGCAGCGCCTCAAGATGCTCCCGCAGTTCCTTCTTCCTGCGCCGCGCCTCGCCGCTCTTCTTGCCGCCGGTTTTGCCGCGCTCGCTTGCTTCCCGCTTGTTTCGTACCGGCTTGAGCTTGTCGGGATTGCCGCGCACCGCTGCCATGTCCTAGCCCCGTCCCTGCCGGTTGAGGTGTTCCACCTCGTTCTCCACCACGGAGAGCCGGCGCGAATGTTCGTTGGTGCGCGAGAACAGCTCGTCGTGGTCACGCTCGTTCTTGTCCAGGTGGCGCTTGAACTGCCAGGCCATGACCGCGCCCTCGAAGCCGATGACGGCAAGGAGGAGCGGGATCAGCGTGGAGGAAATGGCGACGGTGTGTTCCATGCCCGCCCCCCCTAGAAGCCCAGCCCCAGCATGCCCAGGAGCAGGCTGGAAACTTCCTTGAGCACGGAATCCGGCAGCGGGACTTCGGGCCAGTAGGTAACGATGACCGGACGGGCTATGACCTCCCAGATGAAGGCGACGGAGAGCGCCCAGCCCAGGAATGACCGCCAGAGGCGCAGCCTCGATGCCGGCGCGCCCGCGACTTCCGCCTCGTTGATGCGGCTCTGGGCCTCGCGGGAGGCCGCGCGGTCGGGGAAAATCTTTTCCATGGCCTTCTCGCCGATGCCCAAAAGACTTTTGAGCCAGCCAAACATCTGTGCCTCCTATGCCAGCAGCAGCTTTTCCAGAGCGTCCGCCCGGTTGAGCCAGCCCTTGAGGAACACGCGCTGGTCCGGCCTGCTCTCCGCAAGGCTCTCGTAAAAGTCCCGCCGCGCCTGGATGATGGCCCGAATCACCGCGTCGGTGTCGGTCTGGAGCGCCTTGCGCGTCATGGGGCCAAGAACGCCGTCCACGGCCAGTTTGACGCCATGCGTGACGCACTGGTTGTAGCCGCGCTGCGAGAGGCGCACGGCCTGCGCCGGGCCGCTGTTGACGGCCGCGTCATAGAGCAGAGCCGCCTGCCGGAAGGGCAGGTCATCCAGATGGAGCGCGTCCCAGAACTCATGGCGGAACATGGCCCGCGCCTGCTCGAACGTGATGCGGCGCATGCGCTGCCGGGTGACAGGCAGGTCAATGCCGATCTGCTGAAGAAAGTCACGTCCTGCCTGCGTCCCGGCGATGCCCTGCACAAAGACGAGGGACGCCCCGTAGGCAGTCAGTCCGCCCCGGTCGGCGGGGTGGTCAGAGAGTCCGCCCTCCCAGCGGGCGGTGAACTGATGGGCATCAGAGAAGTCGCCTTGCCGCATGATCTACGCTCCTGAATTTTGCTGGAAGCGTAGCACGGCTTTTTGGGCTGGACAGTCTGGGGAGTATCTGGGAAGGTCTGGGGAGTATCTGGGGAGGGATTGACAGGATTTAAAAAATTTTTGGTTTCATAAGGAGGAGACAAAATGCCCGTTTTTGCAAATGCTCCTGGGATTGAGTATAAAAAACTTGATAGTTGGAAAGGTTTTTTTGATTTTATTGATGGAAGAAAAGAAGACTATCAATATATTTGGAGAGGACAGCGTAAAAATAGTTGGGAGTTAGTATCAAGTTTTGATAGGCTATTCGACACAAGTGTTCCAGTTGAAGAGGTTGAAAAGGAGGCAAATAAACATCTCAAAAGATTTAAATATGTAGCGAGAGGTATGATTGAATATGAAGATATATGTGATGATAGTGATAATGAGATGTGGGCACTTGCTCAACATTACGGATTATCTACACCATTATTAGATTGGACATACTCTCCATTTGTTGCTCTTTTTTTCGCTATACATGAGTATATTGAAGAAAAAAAAATAATTTCTATTTGGGGACTAGGCAATTTAAGTAAATTAAATGATTCTGCAAAAGAAAATGATTTACCAATGATTAAGAGATTTCATCCGAAACAAAAGAAGAATTCGAGGTTGATTAGCCAGAATGGACTTTTTACAAAAGTTCCATTTGAATATTCTGTAAACAGATGGGTAACATATATTTCCAAAAAATTTCATAAGGATAACCCCGCAAAATATTTATATAAAATTGACATAAAATTTACTCCGAGCGATACAATTGAATGTTTAATGCTTCTTAATAGAATGAATATAAACTATTATACTTTATTCCCTGATGCGGAAGGGGTAACTAAATTTTGTGATATGGCTTTTAAGATTCCTAAATATCATAGGTTTTGGTAAGCGTACACCGCCACATCTGAAGCCTGACCATCTCCGCGCTGTACCGCACCTTGCGCCCGTCGCCTTCAACGGCGATGGGCGCGCCCTGTTTCACCCAGGCTTTCACGGTCTTTTCGCCCACGCCGAAGGCTTCGCAGATTTCCGCCATGGTGCGGAGAATTCTGGGCGTGTAGGTAATGTGCTGCTCATGGTCTTTCTTCATGCTCCGGCCTCGCTGTTTGAAAGTTTTCTCTTTCCAACGTCGCGCGCCTCCCCCACGGGGAGAGGGAGAGGGCCCCGTCCCGAACCCCTCTCCCCCTTAAGGGGGAGGGGAAGGTGCGGAAATTGGAATATTGTATTTTTTCAACAGGTTATATATGGTCGCGCTCGTTCCGTTTCCGACCTTTCCGGAAATATTTTCCATAATGGTTTCAACATGTTGAGAGAACTTTGGAACAAAGGTTTCCATTTTGATTTCCATAATGATTATAACTCATTATCTATAACCTTCTGAAATATAACACACCAACAAAAAAACCACCCGGCGCCCCGCAAAATTTCGGAAACATTTTCGTGGAAACCGTGGAAAGCCCACCCGTAAAACCGCATGTGCCGCCACTTTTTTCGGCCAAAGGCCGGAAATGTTTTTTTGGGAAGCACGGGAACGACCATTATCCATGTCCTTCCCCGGCCATGATCTTTTCCGTCGCCCCCTTCACGATTTCCCCAATGCCCAGGGCGAAGTCGCCGTCCGGCACGTCGAGCCATTTCTTGCTTGTGCTGCCCTTGCTGATGCACAGCACGAGCCGCTGGGCATCCAGCAGCTTCTGTGCGGCGTTCTCCAACTGGTGCCGTGAAATGCCCTTGAGCATGGCGGGCAGTTCCTGCCTTCTGGCAAACAGGCCGTTGGCCCCGGTCCTGGTGAAGGGCTGACCGCGCCGTGCGGCATCCGCGCACGCCAGTTCCAGGCTTTCCAGCAGGGCCGGGACGTTTTCCCGCGCCGCGCTGGCAAGGTCGGCGTTGCGCACGACGAGCAGGCCGTTCTTGCGCCGCACGAATGTCTTGATGGACTTGTCGCCGCCAAAGTTCTCCTTGGCGAGGCAGCCCTGGATGACCTTGTCCCGCTCCCATTCCTCGCCCAGCGACGTGCAGACATGCTTCGCCTGTTTTTCCCCCAGGCCCCACAGCACATAGGTGCCGCGCGTCCGGTCGACGATGGCCGTGGAGCCGCGCACCAGGGCCCGCGCCTGCTCCGGCGTGGTGATATTGTCCTTGGTCTTGGCAAGGTGGTGCGTCACGAGGATGCACGCCCCGGTCTCCGAGGCGAGGTTGGCGAACATGCCAATGGCAAAGGTCGCCACTTCCGGCTTGTTCAGGTCCAGCAGCGCGAACGAGGACAGGGGGTCGAACACCACCAGCTTGGGCCTGATCTTCAGCAGCTGTTCGCGCACCTCGTCCCAGTGCGGCGAGGTCACGGGCCCGTTCCTGTCGCCGGGCAGGATGAGCGGATACGAGCCCACCACGTCAATGATGGGGATGACGCTGACCGGGTACCTGGGGAAGGGACGCCCCATCTTGTAGATGCGGTCCTGATTGTCCCGGTTGGCGTCCTCCGCCGTGTAAATCACCGCCGGGCCATGCTCCAGGATGCGGTTGCCGAAGAACATGGGCTCCCCGTTGAAGTCCATGCCGTCCGCCGCAGCTTCTGCGGGCTCCCCGGCCACCTGCAGGGCCAGATCCAGCATCTTCATGGACTTGCCGATGCCGCCCAGCGAGGCCAGCAGGACCACTGCGCCCAGGGGCAGCGTGTTCTCCACCAAGTCGCGCCGTGGCTCCGGCGCCACCGTGAACGTCTCCGGCCGGAGTACCCAGTCCTCCACTGCTATGGTGTAGCTCCTGAACGGCGCAAAAAGCTGCCGCTTCACCTCCTCCATGCCTTCTCTGGTGTGCAGATCGTTCCAGTCCGTCGATTTTTTGTCGTCGGAACGGAACTGAGGAAAGAGTACAGACGCGCCGGTTTTCCGTGCGCAGGCTTCGGCAGCCAGCCGTCCGGCATTGCCGCTCTTCGTGGATCGGTCATCATCCCCGCAGATGACCATCCGGGCTTCAGGATGGCCGGCTTTCCAGGCTTTTGCCACCGGCAGCAAATTGCCGCAGTTGAACGCCACCAGCACTGTCCAGCCTGTTGCCGCATGGATGCTTGCCGCCGTGGTATAGCCCTCGGCAACGGCCACCATGTCGGGTTTGCCGGGGATCGTGTAGGATCCGCCGCGTGTCGCGCCGCCAAAAAGGAATTCTTTCTTCCCACTGGCGTCGATTTTCTGCAGGGAACGCAGTGTCCCCGCCATGTCCATGACCGGGATCAGAAGTTTTCCGGCCAACACCCTGAGACCATATGACGCAGTGCATTTGGCGCTCAGGTAAGGATGGGCCTCGCAGGGTTGTGCCCTGGCCCACATGGATCGAGCGCGTGAAGCCGCTTCTTCGGCCAGTCGTGCTCTTTCCCTCTCCCGTGCCATTTTGGCACGCTCCAGGTGTGCGCCGGCGATTTTCCACTCTGCGCTCGTCAGCAGGTGTTCTTCTTTCGCGCACCACTTCCAGCTTTCGCCGGTCTTCCAGTTCCCGGCTTCTCCGGCCGGGAGCCTGTCCGCAAAAAATACATACCATCCTGAGCGTTGTCCGGCCTTGTCGCCTTCCACCGGGCAGCGCTGGACGCGCTCCCCGGTCGGGACAATGGGCGCATCGGGACGCAGACCGTGCTCCAGCAAAAAACGCCGAAAGACTTCGACAGGCATTGTGCCGTTCAAAGGTCTCGGCAGGGGCGTTCCCGCACCCTGCTGTCTGGATGCTGTATTGAAATCCAACATTCAATTTCGCCAGCAGCGTTCATGGTAGTCGCAGAATTTGCATTCAAACCATGATTCATCCTGGGTACAACGGGGCAGAAGCTGGCCGGCTTCGCAGGCGCGGACCAGGTTCACGGCCCTGTCCGAAAGCTCCTGCGCCACAGGAGCATCAAAGGATATATCCAGCACGCAGATTTCCATGCTGTCGGCATTGAGGGCGGAAAACAGCGCCGGCGTTTCCGTCAGTGCAAAATACGCCATATAGAGTTGGACCTGCCCATAATAGACCGGATAGGCCTTTTTCAGCCCTTCACGCTCCAGCCTGTTCCAGCCTTTCGCCCCGAGAACCTTGTTTTCCCACAGTCGCGGATACGGCCCGCAGTCTTCAGGGCCGTCCAGAAACACCCCATCCGCATACCCCAGCACCTTCCCTCCCAGCGCGCGAAAGCATTTCTGCTCCCCTCGCGCATCATGGGTATCAAGAGTGAACCCTGCCTGCCGGAACCAGTCCGCCATCCAGTCTTCACCCTGATGCCCGCGGTGGAAAATCCGCAGGGCTTTCCCCTGAAACGGCGTGTCCCTTGGCGCCTTGAAATATTCGTACTGGAGCCTGCGCAGGCAAGCCTCCCCCAGCCTGGACGCGCCTATGCGCGGCGTTCTGGTGGACAGGCGCGCGGCGTCGCGTTGTTCCTGCGCGGCCTGCATGGCCGCGTCTATACGATGGACGACCCTGCCGCCGGTTTTGTGCGTATTGAAATCCTGCATGTCTTCTTCTCCGAAATATCCATGCCGCTTTCCGTGACAGGCCCGGCAGAGGACCCGCAACTCTTCCGGCCTTTCCTGAAAGAGATGCGCATATGTCAGATGATGGATTTCCAGCGGCCCGGCTTCCCCGGGGCCGCGCCCACAGTCCTGGCAGCGGTGCTTCGCCTGCTCAAGGGCAAGCGCGCGGCGCTCATGCCAATGCTCTGTTTTGAGATACCTCTCGTAGAGGATCTTTCGCTCCTTGTGCGACAGTCTGCGCCGGACGACCATCAAAAAGGGATCCTGTCCGTGCTGATCGTGCACATGCTGTCATTGCGCAACTCATGCCCGTCGATCCTGCATTTGCCTACCCACCAGGGCGCATCAGGGACTTGCAGCCACTGCTCGCAGAACAGGCAGTGCTTTTTGCTGAAGGCGCGCAGCAAATCAGCGACTTCATGGACTTCCTCCCCGTTCATGCGCAGGAAGCTTTTCTCCATCAGACCGGCATCCTGCAATGCGCGGCCAAAGGCTTTCAGATCAATGGCATCCATGCAGGATCGCTCCTTCGATGAGCCGCCGGTTCCAGAAAAAATTCAGGGTGCAGGCAGCCGAGTATTTTGTGAAGGAAAGCAGCATATCCCGCCCGTACCCCAGACTTTGCAGCAGCTGCCACTGGCGTTCGGTGCAGGGATCATTCAGCCATCTCTTGTTTTTTTTGGCGGCATCGTCCGATTCGTGCATCCGCAGAAAATCATCGGCGGCAGCCAAAGCGGAGATCCGTTCTCCGAGAGCGAGACGGCGCAGTTCCCTTTCTCCCTTCATCCGGCCCAGCGCCTGCCATGTCTCCCCGTCGGCGGAGCAGACGGCGCTCCAGGCCTCGAACCCCGAAGCCAGCATGACTTTGCCGGAGCCAAAAATATCGCACCAGCGGAACGGCGAAGCGTCGAGGATGTTCACTTCCTCCATCGTCACGTCGCTTACCGCTTCCGGGCCATCCTCCGCATCCGGGTCCGCTCCCGCGCCACGTTGCGGCGGCTTGAACGCATGGCCGCAGATGGGGCATTCCGTGCTGCCGTAGGGCACATCGGC
The DNA here is from genome assembly GCA_900547595.1 of uncultured Desulfovibrio sp. Classification (GTDB taxonomy): domain Bacteria; phylum Desulfobacterota; class Desulfovibrionia; order Desulfovibrionales; family Desulfovibrionaceae; genus Desulfovibrio. The sequence continues at coordinate 10,903 of URHE01000021.1, read as the reverse complement.
GCAGCATTCCGGGCAGACTTTCTGCCGGTCGTCGATGCGCACCTTGCTTTCCAGGTCGCCATGCGTCAGCAGGGAGTTCCCAAAGTCCAGGACGATGCAATCTTTTTTGACAACGCCCGGATAGGCCGTCGGATCGACCGTGCGCAGGCCGCGCCCGATCATCTGCAGCATGGTGGATTTTTGCGAGCAGGGCCGCAACAGCACTACACAACTCACGGGCTGACTGTCGTACCCTTCCGTCAGCACAGCCACGTTGATGAGTACCTGCACGCCATTGGGCGCGTCCTGCGCGTCGAAACTTTCAAGCATGGCCTTGCGCGCGCCTAGCGGCATCTCGCCGGTCACCATGGCGGCGCGCACCCCGGCCGCCAGAAAGGCGTCCAGCACATGCCGCGCATGCTCCACCGTGGAACAAAACACGATGGTCTTGCGCTCTCCGGCAAGCTTTCGCCACTCGCGCACGACAGCTTCATTATGGACGGCAACGTCAAGGATCTGCGCCGCCTCGTGCATGTCGTATTCGCCATTGTGCATCTTGCGTAAGGAGGCCAGCTTTTCGTCCGTGCCTGTCAATGTGCAGATATAGGTGCGCGGCCGCACAAGAAAGCCCATGCTGACCAGGCTGTGAAGGCTGATCTGGTCGGCGCAGTTGTCAAAGACCTCGCGCAGGCCCTTGCCGTCGCCGCGCGCGGGCGTGGCCGTCACGCCGAAGATGCGGCAGGCCGGATTCTTTTCGCGCACGGCCTTCACGATCTTGAGGTAGCCGTTGGCGACGGCGTGGTGGGCCTCGTCAATGATCAGGGCGTCCAGCTTCGGCAGGGATGCGAGATTGCGCTGCAAGGTCTGCACCATGGCAAAGGTCGTTTCCGCGCGCCAGTTTTTTGCATCGGCCGTGAACATGCCCACGCTGCGCCCCGGATTCACCGCCCTGTACTTGCGCAGGTTCTGCGTCACCAGTTCGTCCCGGTGCTGAAGGACGCACTGCTTGCCGCCAAGGCGTCCGGCCACGGCCGAAAGGATGATGGTCTTGCCCGCCCCGGTGGGCGCAACGGTCAACGTATTGCCACGGGCGTTGAGCGCGGCGAGAGCGCGATCGACCATGGTTTCCTGATAAGGGCGCAAGATCATGAAAATGTGCGCCGCCGTATTCCGGCCCCGGCGGCAGGGGTTGAGGGGAGGTTGCGGGAATGGTTCACCGCGCCCAGGCGGGCACAGGGCTGGCCGCTTCGGAAGGAACGACCGGGGCGGCCGGTTGCGCGGATGCGGCCGGGACACTGTTGCCGGGGGTTGCCGCTGGCAACGGCGAAGCGCCCCCGCCCCATGCCGGTGCGGGGACCGCTGCCGCCGCGGGAGAAGAAGCGCCGTAGCCGCCGGTTCCTGCCGGGGCATCCCCGGCAGGCGCTTCCGTCATCTTCCCGTAGTCCTTCATGTCCGGCGTGAGGACGCAGGCGATCCTGTTCTTGTCCGCATACTGGCCGGTCTTGTCCTTCTCCACGCCGATGCGCGCCCAGAACACGAGCCCGTTGAAATCCTGCCAGCCATTGATGCGGCGGCCGGCCATTGCCGTGTCGCTCATGTCGTCGGGATCGATGCGGCGCGCGCTTTCAAGGATGGCGCGCAGACTCTGGCGACTGATTTTCCCGCCGATGCTTTCGCCATGCTCATCCAGCTTGCCGCCGGAAACGGTGAACATCTGCCAGATCTTGCGCCTGGCATAGGGGCCGGACTCCACGGTGAACTCGCAGTCCAGCATCTGCGCGTCCGATGACTGCGACGGCCTGAGCCAGCCCTGCTCGCCCGCGCCGCCGGGCCGGATATTCATGACCAGGGGCAGCACGGTATTGGCCGGGATGAGGTCAAAGCCATTCTGCTGGCGGTCGGCGGTATTGAAATCGTAAGGCATGATTTCCTTCCTCCTGATTGCTAAACGGCGTAGGTATATTCCGTGGACGCAGGCCTCTGGCCCTCACGGATCTTCTGCATCAATCTGCCCAGGTGCGGCGGCTCCACCATGTCGAGCTTGCCGCTGCGGTCGCCGGCCGGATAGCCCCAGGGGTTCGGCCGGGAACAGACAAAAGCGCGGTACGGCCTGGCGGCAGGCGTAGCGTCCTTTGCCGCAACACCTGTCGCGCCCTCCGGCACAAGCTCCACCATGGAAATGACCTCATCCACGATGCCCGGCAGTTCCAGGCCCGTCTTGCTGCCCTCGATCTGCGGCTCGAAGAACGGTCGGTTGAAGTCATCGCGCTTGGCGTCCAGGAGTCCCACAAACCAGACATTGCGGGCGCCGATGTGCTGAAGCTGTGTGATCCAGCCAATCATTTCCTGCCCCAGGAGGCCGTAGGCCCCGCGCGTATCCGGCTTGCCCGTGCGCTCGGAAACGGCTTCCGGCTGCCCCTTGGCCCATTGCAGCGCGAGCCGCGAGGCTACCGTGATGGAGTCGATGAAGATGGTCTGGTATTTGGCGAGGGCCGCCGGGTCGCCGTACCGCTCGCACACATAGCGGAAATGCGCCTCGCTGTAGGGCTGGTCCGGGCGCCGCGCCGGATTGGGGCCGCCGAGAAAGCAGGCCAGGTTTTGGGCGCTTTGCCAGTCGCGCACCTCTACCGAGTCGCCGCCCCAGCCCTGCACGGACAGACCGCCCGCCTCCAGGTCAACGAAGAGTGTGCTTGCGGGGTCAAGCGTCCACAAGAGGGATGTCTTGCCGATCTTGGCGGGGCCAAAGATGACGCCCTTGATGCCGCCCTGGGCTGTCATGCGCTGGTCGGCGCTGATGATTTTCAGGCCGCTCATTGGCAGGCCTCCATCTTCTCCAGCTTGATGCTCGGCTTGCCGGCGCTGGTCGTGCAGGCACGGATCAGCATCGCCTTGAGTTTGGCATCGCTTTGCCCGTGCATGAAAACCTTGAGGGAGCGGCGGTCAGGCTTGAACTCCTGACGGAACAGCGTGAAAAACAGGTCATCCGTGAAGACTTCCCGCACCTGCGCGAGTTGATGCTGATCCCATTTCTCATTGATGCGTTTTGTCACGCTGACCTTGTAGCCGCAGGCTTCCAGCCTGCCCGTGTCCGAACCGGGCGCGAAGATCGCCAAGGCCTGCATCTCCTCCGCCAGTTCGGCATTCCGCAACGTGAGCTTGTCGGCTTGCTCCTTGTTTGCCAGGTATTCGCTCACGATGCTTTCAATTCGCCCGGAATTCATCGCATCCTCCTTTTGACAAGTCGTCTGTGCGGCCGCGGGCGCCGCTGGTTATGGTTGAAATTCTCCCGCATGATCCACGCCAGCGCCGCCAATATCCCGGCCCACGCGAGCACCGAGGCCATCCAGACGCAAGGCTCAAAGAGGTCGCTCACGGCTTTTGCTCCCGGCGTTGACGGGTCAGGTTCCACATGGCCCGCCGCAACTTGTCGGCATTGGTGGAAACCATATCCTGCCTTTCCCCGTTCAGGATGCGGGAAAGGATCACCGACGGGATGCCCGCCTCGCGGCAGAGCGCCGCCACCGACATGCCGGTGGCTTCCAGGAATTCCCTTGCCTCAAAATAGATTGCTGGCTTCATGGGGAGTTTATTACCAAATGGTTATTCAAAATGCAAGAAAAAAATTACCTTTTGTCCATTGAGTTCTTTTATTCCATTTGGTAAGGGAATTCCATGACAACATTCATGGATTCAACGATACAGGCGCTGCGCGACGCGCGGGACAAGGCGGGCAGTGTTGCCAGGCTGGCGGAATTGACAGGCGTGCAGCAGGTCACGCTTGGGCGCTGGCTTTCGGGCGAACGCAAGCCCACCGTGGCGGAGCTTGGGAAGGTCTTTGACAGGCTGGGCATCACCCTGCATGAGCCGGGCGTGGACTTCATGCAGTTTGAGATGATCCCGAAGGTGGAGGCCCTTGCCGGAGCGGGCAGTTCCCTGGTCACCAGCGGCGAGACTGTCGGTCTTTATGCATTTCGGCATGACTTCCTCCAACGCATCGGCGTCCACGCCGCAGCATGTGTCATGCTGGACGTGATGGGGGAATCCATGCAGCCCCTGATCATGAATGGCGACACAATTCTTGTGGATACGCGCCAGACCGAGCTCAGGGACGGGAAAATCTTTCTTGTCACGCTTGGCGAAGAGTTGCTTGTCAAGCGCATCCAGCGTACCGTCAGGGGCTGGATGCTGATTTCCCAGAACCCGGAGTTCGCGCCCATGCCGGTGGAGGAATGCGACCTTGCCTCCTTCGTCGTGCATGGCCGCGTCTGCTGGTTCGGGCGCGTGATGTAATTTCTCCCCCTATTCCCTCTCCTTGCCCCTCCCTGTGGAGGGGCTTTTTTTTACCTGTTGTCCTACCCAAACTGCCGAATTGACTCCAAAAGGATGTAACAGGCAGTCAAAATAAATCCCATTTGTCATAAAATTGCTTGACAATTTTATTCCAAATGGTAATTTTCAACATGCCAACGGGAGAACAGACAGAAAACATTTCTCATCCCGGCCTATGTCGAAATTCAAAAGAAGGAGGATTGTATGTCCATCAAGGAACAGGAAGGCAATGACACTTCGTTCCCGTATTTGAATGAAATTCTGGAGTTTGCTGAAAAAGTCAAGAACAAGGAACACAGAGAACAGGCGGGCGATAGGCTGTATGCCTCTACGACTGCCAATGTTGTTTCCAAAATTTACGATGAAATATATCGAGTCAAAAAAATAAAAAAGGATTTTTCTCCTGTCGATATTGACAGATACACTCTCGAACAGGCAATGCGCCCTTTTTGCGCCTTGGCAAACATCCTTATTCAGGCTGGAGATAGTGCACAGGAGGTTGATGCCGGAGATGTAGGGAATGTCTTGGGCGCTCTTATCTGTTACGCACATAAAAAAACCAATGGTTATCCCAATATCGGGGACATTTACTAGATGACATGCAATGAATACACGCACGGCATTTCCTCTCGACAAGCAGGTGTCCCTATGAAAAGGCGCGGCTTCAGGACGCTATCCGCGACAATCTCAATGCCGCCTGTGCGGCGTCACAAACGGCATTGAGCCTGTTGAAAGGAATCAGGAACCTTTGCCTTGCGGCACAATAAGGAGGAACCATGTCCAGGGAACAGATGCCACAGGAAAACAGCCCGGAATTCCCGTACCTCACGCGGGTGCAGGAATTTGTGGAACAGGTCTTCAACGAGGAGCAGGCGGCGCTCAGGCGCAGCATGGGCGCGGACTACCTGCCCGGCCACGCTACCACCTGGCGCGTCAGGGATGCCGTGGAGGAGGCCATCAGCAGCAAGAAAAAGCAGGCGGAACAGGACGCGCCCGTGAACATCAGCGCCAGCACCTTGAACGAAGCCATGAACCCGTTCGTTTCGCTGGCCACCATCCTCACCCAGGCGGGAAAATGTCTGGAAGAAATCGACCCCTTTGTCGTCGGCAATATCCTTGAGGCGCTGTGCTTCTATGCCAACAAGAAAACCGGGGGGTATCCCTCTGTAGGCGAATACTTTTGAAGGAGGACGCCATGAACTGCGCAACTGACCGCACTATCCCCGAATCCCGCGGCAACATCTTCACGCCCCCCGCCGGGCGCAAATACCTGTTCACGGAGGATCTTGTGCGCATTACGGGAATCCCCGGCACCACCTGGCAGAAGTGGCGCAGCCTCAAAAAGGGGCCGCCCTATCGCAAGCTGGGCCGCCGCCCGGTCTATGATCCGATGGATGTCCAGAAGTGGGAGGAGGCACAGAAGGTCGTGACGGAGTGAGCTTTTGACAGAAGCGTCCAAAGCGCTTAGACAAAAACTGTGCAGGAGGCCACTATGACCACCACGACCTTTGACACCCTTGGATATTTTGAACGCCTGAAGGCGGCCGGGGTGCCGGAAGCGCAGGCCAAGGTCCAGACAGACGCCCTTCGCGACCTGGCGGACTCCCGGCTGGTGACCAAGGAGCACCTTGATATCCGCCTGGCAGAGCTGAAAAACGATCTTCTGCGGTGGATGCTGGGGATTGCCGCCGGGCAAATTGCGCTCATCGTGGCGCTGATTGCCTTCGTCAAGTAACCGCCGAAAGGGACAACACGATTATAAACAGCCCCGGTTTCACGCCGGGGCTGTTTTCATTCTCCGTTGAGAATGCTGTCGATGACGACGGTTTTTGTTTCCGCCTTGCCCGGTATCAGGTGGGCGTAGCGCTCTGTCATGGTGATGCTGTGGTGCCGCATGATGTCCCGCAGTTCCTGCAAGGTCACCGTACCGGACTGCGCCAGCCACGAGGCAAAGGTGTGCCGCAAGACATGGAACCAGACCTTTTTGCGGCTGTCCATCCTTGCCCGCTCCTCCGCGCTTTGCGGATGCAGCCCCACCGCGGCGCAGGCCCGCTCAAAGGTATCGCTGATCTGTTTCAGCTTGCCCCCGTCCCGCGCCTGAAAAATATACTCCTCTCCACTGCGGCCATAATCGGCCAGCATCTCCAGGATCTCCCGCCTCACCCGCACAGCCACTCGCCGGCCGCCCTTTTCCGTCACCCAAAGGACCTGGCCCTCAATATCCACATCCGCGCCCGTCAGCCGGAATATCTCTGTACTGCGTAACCCGGTTTTCAGGGAAAGCCATGCCATGTCGTGAAGCTGGGGGCTGCGTTTTTCAAGCTCGTTCAAAAGCGCGCGGGCCTCTGCCGGCGTCAGGAAGCGCTCGCCCTTGTTCTGCGGCCTGGGCATTTGCAGCCTGTCCCGGCCAAAGGGATTCACACCGCCAAAGCTGCCATTCCTGGCGGCATGGTTTACAATGGCGCGGCAGACAGAAAGCACCTTCTTGGCCGTGGCCTCGGAACACTTTCTGAGGAGGTCGGCCTTGAGTCCATCCACAAGCGTGGGCATCAGCGCCGAAACCTCCAGATGCCCAAGAATCGGCCGCACATGCACATCATACCGGCTGCGTTCCGGCACGGCGTATTTCTGTTCTCCCTCCATCCAGGTGAAATATCCCCGTGCCGCCACATCCAGCGTGAGCCGGTCAGCACCACCGTTAGCACCGAAGTCCTCCCCCTGCGCGAGGCGAGCCAGCGCTTCATGGCGCATATTGGCTGCTTTCTGCTCGCTGAAGCCCTCACTCAGCCAGCCGACATTGACCCACTTCAGCTTCCCCGCTACGCGGATACAAAAGTCGAAACAGCGATCCGGGCGTCCGTTATGCCGTCGCCTGGGATCGGTTGATTCCCGCCAGTACACTCCGGGAAAACGGGTTGACTTGATACGCTTGTGTGCCATGCTGCTTCCTCTCCGGCGCTGCAAAGAGGCGCGTACTCTGCCCCTGCGGCCCGGTAGTAGAAATAGCAGACGCACACGGCGTTAGCAATTTGTTAGCACCCAAAGAAAAAGGCGGCCAGCCTGATACGACTAACCGCCTGATTTTCCTTGGCGCGCCCGGCGCGATTCGAACGCACGACCTTTGGCTCCGGAGGCCAACGCTCTATCCGGCTGAGCTACGGGCGCAAGGCGTTCTTGGTATGCCGAATCCCGGCGTCTGTCAAGCGGCATGTGCCGGGCGGCGGCATTGCGCGCCCCGCGGTTTTATGGAACAACGGGGCAAGGCCGCAGCACGGCTTCCATACACTCTTCCGAGCGGGGCGTTCCGGCGGACATGCGTAAAATTTTTGTAGGCGTCAGCGGGGCCAGCGGCATGCCCCTCGCCCTCCGGCTGCTCCGGCATCTGGCCGCCATGCCGGAGGTGGAGCTGCACTGCGCCGTCTCCGCGGGCGCGGCCGCGGTGCTGGCCGCCGAATGCGGCGCCGGGCCCGAAACGCTCACCCGCCATGCCCGCCACGTCCATGACGCGGACGATCTCGGCGCCGGGCCGGCCAGCGGTTCCTGGTGGCACGGCGCGCCCGGCGACGAAGCGGCCATGTTCCTTGTGCCCTGCTCCATGGGCACGCTCGGGGCGCTTGCGTCGGGCGCCACGCGCAATCTTGTCCAGCGGGCGGCCGATGTGGCGCTCAAGGAGGGGCTGCGCCTCATCCTGGTGCCGCGCGAAAGCCCGCTTTCAGCCATCCACCTGCGCAACATGCTCGCCCTGCGCGAGGCCGGGGCGGTCATCATGCCCTTTTCGCCGGGCTTTTACCTGCGCCCGCGCAGCCTTGAGGACATGCTCGACCACTTTTGCGGCCGCATTTTCGATCAGGCGCGCCTGCCGCACAGCCTGGGGCGCTGGGCGCCGGAAAACAGCGGCGGCGCTTCCTGACGGCCGCCCGGGAGCGGTTTGCCGCCCATCCCGTTCCGCCGCCCGCGCAGGCGCGGGTCCTGATGGCGAGGGAAAACATCCACCTGCATCCGCCCGAGGAGACCGGCAATGAGCAGCATCACCTGGTACGGCCATTCGGCATTCAAGATCGCCTGCGGCGACGCCGCCGCGGTGATCGATCCCTTTTTCGCGCCCCGCTGGGGGCAGAACGCGGCCAACGTGGGCGCCGCGGCTATCGTCCTTGTGACCCACGACCACGGCGATCATGTGGGCGACGCCGTGGCGCTGTGCAGGAGTACCGGGGCCATGCTCGGCGCGGTGGTGGGCACCGCGGAGAAACTGCGGGACGCGGGCGTGCCGGAAGGGCAGATACTCAACGGCATCGGCTTCAATATCGGCGGCACGCTGGAATGCCGGGGCATGGCCGTGACCATGACCCAGGCCTTCCATTCCAGCGACTCGGGCGTTCCTGTGGGCTATATCCTGCGCATGCCGGACGGCCTTGTCGTCTATCACGCGGGGGACACGGGCATTTTCCCGGGCATGGAGCTGCTGGGCAGGCTGTACGGCATCCATGTGGCGCTCCTGCCCGTGGGCGGGGTATTCACCATGGACGCCGCGCAGGCGGCCCTGGCCTGCCGGCTGCTGGGCTGCGCGGCGGCGGTCCCCATGCACTGGGGCACCTTCCCGGTGCTGGCGCAGGATGTGGACGGCTTTCGCCGGGCCCTGGCCGCCACCTGCCCCGGGTGCGCCTGCGTGGAGGCGACGCCGGGACAGGCGCGGGAATTTTCGCTTACTCGAAACGGCTTGCGCTGGTGATCATGACCATGTCGGCGGGCACGTTCTCATGGATGCCCACGGTCCTGGTCTTGACCCTGGCGATCTTGTCCACCACGTCCATGCCCTCAGTGACCTTGCCGAAAACGCAGTAGCCCCAGCCGTCCACGGTGGGGGCGCGGTGATCGAGGAAGTCGTTGTCCACAAGGTTGATGAAGAACTGGGCCGAGGCGCTGTGCGGATCGCTGGTGCGGGCCATGGCCACGGTGCCGCGCCCGTTCTTCAGGCCGTTGTCGGCCTCGTTGGGCACGGGCTCGTGCGTGGGCTTTTCGCGCATGCGCGCGTCCATGCCGCCGCCCTGGATCATGAAGCCGGGAATAACGCGATGGAAAATGGTATTGTTGTAAAAGCCCTCATCCACATACATGAGGAAATTTTCCACTGTTCTGGGGGCCTTGTCCGGAAACAGCTCGATGAGGATGTCGCCTTCCGTCGTTTCGAGAAGGACGACCGGGTTGGTCGTATCGGCCATACACACTCCCTGGCGCGGTAGTATTCGGCAGCGGAGGAACCCGCGCCGGACGCGCGGGATGACTATAGGCGCACACGGCCCCGAAGACAATGCCGGAAACCGGGACGCCCGGCAGCGCCGGACAGGCAAAGGGAGGTACGGACAGGATGCGACGGGCGCCAGCCACAGCCGCCGTCACCAAAGCGCAGCCGCTTCTGCCCGGCATCGCCGCCCCGTTGCGCGACCCCGAACGCCATGCGGAGGAACTTTCCCCCCTGCTGCGCGCCTGGTTCGCGGCCAACCGCCGCGACCTGCCGTGGCGCGTGCGCTACAGCCCCTATGAAGTCTGGATCTCGGAGATCATGCTCCAGCAGACCCAGATGGAACGCGCGGTGGACTATTTCAAACGCTGGATGCTGCGCCTGCCCGATATGGCGGCGCTGGCCGCCGCCTCCGAGGATGAGGTGCTGCGCCTCTGGGAGGGGCTGGGCTACTATTCCCGCGCGCGCAACCTCATGGCCGCGGCGCGGCGCGTCATGGAAGCGCACAACGGCGTCTTTCCCGCCGATCCGGAACAGATCCGCGCCCTGCCGGGCGTCGGCCCGTATACGGCGGCGGCCGTGGCAAGCATTGCCTTCGGCGTGCGCGTGGCCTGCGTGGACGCCAATGTGGAGCGCGTGCTCTCCCGGCTCTTCAATGTGGAAACGCCGGTACGACGCGAGCCCGCCGCGGGCTTCATCCGCCGCTGGGCCTTGCGCCTCGTGCCGGAAGGGCGGGCGCGGGACCACAATCAGGCCATGATGGAACTGGGCGCCCTTGTCTGCCGCAAGGCCCCGCGTTGCGGCCTCTGCCCGTGGAGCGGCTTTTGCCGGGCGCGGCATCTGGGCGTGGCCGGGCGGAGGCCGGTCAGGGACGACACGCGGGGCATGACGGCCCTGCAAACAGTGGCCGGTCTGCTTGAGGCGGCGGGGCGCATCCTGGTCCACCGGCGCCCGGCGGGTGGCGTGTGGGGCGGCCTCTGGGAATTTCCCGGCGGCGACGTGCGCCCGGAGGAAACGCCGCAGGCGGCCCTGCTCCGCGTCATCAGGGATGAGACCGGCATTGCCGCGCGCCTTCGGGAAGGCGGCGGCAGCATTGTCCACACGCGCACGCGCTACAGGATCACCCTGCACTGGCGCGGGCTCATCCTGCCGGACGCCCCCGGAGAAGAGGCCCCCGCCCCACCGTTGCTGCCGGGAAGCGCCTGGCGCTGGGCGACGCCGGAGGAGCTGGCGCGCCTGCCCATGCCCGCGCCGCACCGCAAGCTCGCGGCCCTGGGCTTCGGCGGCTGAACGACTCCGCGCGAAGCGCGGCTTACGCAAATGGACAGCAACGCAAGACTGTTTTTGACGGATAAT
>URHE01000020.1 GCA_900547595.1 uncultured Desulfovibrio sp. | reverse complement strand
TCCAGTGCCAGGCGCACGGCCGCTGCCCGGGGATGAGCGGCATTGATGCGGACGCCTGTCCACGGGCGCCGGAAGCTCCGCCGCATGAGCGCCAGCGCGGTCTCTTCGCCATAGGCAGCGCGCCAGAGTTCCGCAATCACCGGCGGCATGCTCCAAAAGCGGCAGGCGGCGCGCCATGTCCGTTGGCCGGGCGCGTCCCGCGCCTCCTCATACCACGCCGCCTCCAGCGGCGCCTGGCCCAGACGCTGCAGGGAACGCAATGCGCCGTTGGCCACTCCGGCGAGCCGGGCGCCATAGCGTCGTTCCACCTGGCGCACCGCCGTGGAAATGGCGGCATGCGGGGGAATGCGGTCCTGAAAAAGCAGGCTGTGGACCGCAATGGCGAGGCAGTGGCGCATGGACCGGGGCAGACCGCCGGGACGCCGCAGCAGGCGCCTGAGAATGACATCACAGCGGATGCGTTCCCGCGCGCAGCCATAGACCAGTTCCGAACAGAGGCGCCGCTCGCGGGCTGGCGGATCGCTCCCCGCCAGCACCGCGTCCACGGCGGCCTGAACGGGCATGCCCTCATCCATGAGTTCCAGAGCGCGAACCGCAAGTTCGCGGCCATCCGCCCCCTGCCGGACGGAAGGGCTTCCGCTGCGCCCCGAAGGCGTTTTCGCGGCCTTCATGGCCGCGCCGCCGCATCAGGAGCGTCCCCCGGGAGCAGAAAACGCGCCAAAGCCTCCTCCACAGCCGCCAGCGGCACGAGCGTATCCCGGCAGGGGCCGTGCGGCCGCTCATTGAGGACGCCGAAAACCGGCAGGGGATAACTGTCCTGGATGCCGGAAACAAGGTCGCGCTCGCAGGCCACGGCCACGATGCAGGCGGGGCGGCATTCAACAACGATGCGGCGCGCGATGGTGCCGCCCGTGGCTACGGCAAGGCGAAAGCCGAAACGGTCCCGAAGGTCCAGCAACGGCCCGATCTGGCAGGCCCCGCAACGGCGGCAGTTGTCCGTCTCCGGAGAGACGCGGTGCCGGCAGCGGCTGTTCTGGACGCAATGGGGCAGCAGAAGCAGCAGGTCCCGCGCGCGAACCCGCATGCCTTCCGCAAGCACCAGTTCATTGTTCACCTTGACAAAGGAACGGCGCACGGCATTGCGCTCGATGCCGCACACGCGCCCCAGGCTTTCCATGAGCGGCAGGAAAAGGCGCACAAGCACATGCCGCACCCGGCAAATGCCCGGCAGCCGGCGCCCGGTGTAAATATGGAAGATGAGCGTGGCGCAGAGCCATGCCAGCAGGGCGATGACCGCAAGGCCGCAGCTTACGCTCAACAACGGCAGCCATGTTGCGGTGACGCCGCCCGGCACCAGCCACGGCAGCACTAGAAACGCGAAGATCACCAGACAGAAGGCGAGGCAGCTGGCCACCATGAGGCCAATGAAAATACGCTTGCGGCCCCCGCCATACTGCCCGCGCGGCAGGGAATGCGGCGACTTGGCGGGCCACATGATCAGGCCGTAGCCCCCGGCGGCACAGGCGCCTCCGGCCCCAGCGCCCGCACAGGGGCATAGCCGTTGGCAAAGTCCATGCCCGTCATGTCCTTGCGCCCTGTGGGCCGCACTCGGTCCAGCATGTAGAAACCGTCAGCGCAGGCCACGCCAAGGCCGCCAAAGACCTTTGCGATACTTCCCGCCGGGGGAAGAGTGCCCTCCGCAGACGCGTCCGCCGCGTGCCCGGCCAGAATGCGCAGTTCCAGCGGCTCCGCCGCGCCCTGAAGCATGACCCGCGCGCGGCCGCCCGGAGCCGGGGTGACGCCGCGCACGAGCGCATCGACCCGCGCCACGGGAAGCTTCCAGTCCACCTGGCCGTCCGCCTTGGAGAGCTTGGCCGCATAGGTGGCGGCGGAGGCATCCTGGGGCACGGCGGCCACGGTGCCCGCCACGATGCCGTCCAGCGTCCCGGCCAGCAGTTCCGCGCCCTCGCGGGCCAGGACAGCCGTCAGTTCCCCCGCTGTGCGCCCGGCGATGGGCACAGCCTTCCGGGCATAGACCGGGCCGGTATCCAGGCTTGGTTCCATGCGCATGAGCGAAACGCCGGTCACGGCGTCCGGCCCCCAGTTTTCCATGATGGCGCGCTGGATGGGGGCCGCGCCGCGATAGCGCGGCAAAAGCGACGCATGCACATTGAGCGGGGCGATGCGCGCCGCGTCCAGCACGGCCCCGGGCAAAAGCAGGCCGTAGGCCGCCACCACGAGCAGGTCGGGCGCGAGCGCGGCAAGCCGTTCCCGCTCCTCCGCGCTCCTGAAATTCTCCGGCTGGCGCACCTCAAGGCCGTGCCCCTCCGCCAGCGTTTTCACCGGCGACGGCACGAGCCTCATTCCCCGTCCGCGCGGCCTGTCCGGCTGGGTATAGACGCAGGCCACGCGCGCCCGTTCAAGGCAAAGAAGCCGCTCCAGCACCACCGCCGCGAAGTCGGGGGTGCCCATAAAGACTATCCGGCAGTCTTGCGCCTGAGCCATTTTTTTACCTTGCCGTCATAGAGCGTGCGCCGCAGGCGGCTCATGCGGTCGATGAAGAGCGTACCGTCCAGATGATCCACCTCGTGCTGGACCACAACGGCGGCGAAGCCCTCCAGCTCCTCGTCAATGGTCGTGCCGTCAAGGTCCGTGGCGCGCAGGCGCACGCGGCTCCAGCGGGGCACATCGGCGCGATAGTTGAGCGGCACCGAAAGACAGCCTTCCTGCTCGCTGACGATGACCTCGCCCAGAGGCTCCAGCACCGGATTGACGAGCACGCGCGGCCGGCGCTCCCCTTCCTGGACACCGGGGTCCATGACCAGCAGGCGCAGGGACTTTCCCACCTGGGGCGCGGCAAGGCCCACGCCGGGCGCGGCGTACATGGTTTCCGTCATGTCGGCGGCCAGCTGGCGGATCTCGTCCGTGATCGCGTCCACCGGCGCGCACCGCTCCTTGAGCCGCGGATCGGGATAGGTGACGATGTCCAGCAGCATGCCCTTTCAGACCTCCGCGCCCTGCGCGGCGTCGCCGCCGGGCTTGCGCGCCTCCTGCGCGGTCTCGCGCAGGCGCAGGCCAAGCTCCCGCAACTGCGCCGCGGAAACCGGCGAGGGCGCCTGCGTGAGCAGGCAGGTGGCCTTCTGCGTCTTGGGGAAGGCAATGACATCGCGGATGCTCGAAGCGCCGGAAAGCAGCATGACCAGCCTGTCAAGGCCGAACGCGAGGCCGCCGTGCGGGGGCGCGCCCTGCTCCAGAGCCTGAAGGAGGAAGCCGAACTGCGCCTCCGCCGCCTCGGGGGAAAAGCCAAGCGCCGTGAACATGGCGCGCTGCGCGTCCGCCCGGTGGATGCGGATGGAACCGCCGCCCACCTCGTTGCCGTTGAGCACCAGATCATAGGCCCGCGCGCGGGCGGCGCCGGGGTCCGTGGCCATGAGCGCCTCGTGCCCTTCGGCAGGTGAGGTGAAGGGATGGTGGCAGGCCACAAAGCGCTTTTCCTCCTCGCTGTATTCAAACAGCGGGAATCGCGTCACCCAGAGGAGGTTGAAGCTGTCCTCCGGGATCAGCCCCAGCTGGTGCCCCAGATGCACGCGCAGGTTGCCCAGCGCCGCATTGACCATGGCGGGATCGCCCGCCTGGAAAAAGACGATGTCGCCCACTTCAAGGCCCAGCTCGCGGGCAATGGCTGCCCGCTCCGTTTCGGACAGGAACTTGGCGATGGGCGACTGCCATTCGTTCTCGCGGATCTTGATCCAGGCGAGGCCCTGGGCGCCGTAGATGCGCACAAATTCCGTGAGGTCGTCGATCTCCTTGCGCGTCAGGCGCTCGCCGCCGGGCACGCGCATGGCCTTGACGAGCTTCGCCTGGCTGAAGAGCTTGAAGCCCGAGCCGCGCACATGGGCCGTGATGTCATGCAGCTCCAGCCCGAAGCGGGTATCCGGCTTGTCCACGCCATAGCGGGCCATGGCCTCCTCCCACGTCATGCGCGGGAAGGGCAGGGCAAGCTCGCGGCCCAGCGCCGCGTGGAACACGGCGGCCATGAGCCCTTCGGCCACGGCCATGACGTCTTCCTCGTCCACAAAGCTCATTTCCAGGTCCACCTGCGTGAATTCCGGCTGGCGGTCGGCGCGCAGGTCTTCGTCGCGGAAGCAGCGCACGATCTGGAAATAACGGTCAAACCCGGCCACCATGAGCAGCTGCTTGAAGAGCTGCGGCGACTGCGGGAGGGCATAGAACTCGCCGGGATTGAGGCGGCTCGGCACCAGAAAATCGCGCGCCCCCTCAGGGGTGGATTTGGTGAGCACCGGCGTTTCCACCTCCACAAAGCCCTTCTCGTCCAGATAGCGGCGCATGGCCTGGGCCACGGTATGCCGCAACCGCAATGCGGCCTGCATCCGGGGGCGCCTGAGGTCCAGGGCGCGATTGGCAAGGCGCAGGTTCTCGCCCGCGTCGGCGCGATCCTCAATGGGGAAGGGCGGCGTTTTGGAGGTGTTGAGCAGCTTCCATTCATGCGCCACCACCTCGATCTCGCCCGTGGGCATGGAGGGATTGCGCATGCCCTCGGGCCGCGGGCGCACGCGCCCCCTGATGGCGATGACGTATTCACTGCGGAGGATGTGGGCGTTTTCATGGGCCGCGGGCGCGATGTCCGGGCTGAACACCACCTGGGTGAGGCCGGCGCGGTCGCGCAGGTCCACAAAGATGAGGCCGCCGTGGTCACGCCGGTACTGTACCCAGCCCATGAGGCAGACATCGGCCCCGTTGTCGGCCAGCGTGAGGCTGCCGCAATCGTGGCTGCGCTTCCAGCCGCCGAGGCCGGTGACGAATTTACTGTGTTCCTGCTGCAGATCTTGCAGTTCCTGCGTCTTGGGGATGTCCATGGATTATCCGTTGTGGTTCGGGGTGGTAGGCAAAGCGGCAACAAGCTCAGCAAGCCGGGCGGGCGCTTCCGCCTGCGGCAGGGTGATCTGCTCGCCGCTTTCCATGCTGCGGATGCTCACGCATCCCGCCGCGGCCTCGTCCGGGCCGATGATGCAGCAAAACCGCGCGCCGCTTTTGGCGGCCTTGCGCATGAGGCTCTTGAAGGAGCCACCGCCGTATTCGAGCTCCCCGCCAAGGCCGAGGCCGCGCAACGCCTCGGCCAGGGCGAAGGCCTGGGCGCGGGCGCTTTCGTCCGGGGCCACGATGAAGAAGTCCGGGGCAGCGGGCGCGCACGCGGGGAGCAGGAGCGCCAGACGCTCCATGCCGCAGGCAAAGCCCACGCCGGGCGCATCCGGGCCGCCCAGCTGGGCCGTGAGGCCGTCATAGCGGCCGCCGCCTGCAACCGCCGTCTGCGCGCCGATGTGGCCGCTCACCACCTCAAAGGTGGTGCGGCAGTAATAATCCAGACCGCGCACCAGGCGGTGGTCGATCTCCGGCGTGATGTTTTCCCGGCCAAGCAGTTCCAGCACCGTGTCAAAATGGCGGCGGCAATCCGGGCAATTGTGGTCCAACAGACGCGGCGCTCCCTCCGTGAGGGCGCGGCAGCCGGGCTGCTTGCAGTCCAGCACGCGCAGGGGATTGCTCCGCACGCGGCGGCGGCAGTCCTCGCACAGGGCGCCGGCGTCCAGCCGGGCGAGATGGTCGCGCAGGGCGGCCATATAGGCCGGACGGCAGGCGGCGCAGCCCAGGGAATTGAGCTTGAGCGTCAGGTCCGCGATGCCCAGCGTCCGGAGAAAGCGCCAGAGCATGGCAATGAGCTCGGCATCCGCAAACGGGCTTTCCGTGCCTAGGCATTCGCAGTTGATCTGGTGGAACTGCCGCATCCTGCCCTTTTGCGGCCGCTCATAGCGGAACATGGGCCCCATGGTGAAAAAGCGGCGCGCGCCGCTCCTGGCATCGGCAAGACCGGCCTCGATGCAGGCGCGCATGACTCCCGCCGTGGCCTCCGGGCGCAGGGTCACGGAGCGGCCCCTGCGGTCCGCGAAGGTGTACATCTCCTTTTGCACCACGTCCGTCTCCGCGCCGATGGAGCGCTGGAACAGGCCCGTGAACTCCAGGAGCGGCGTCCGCAATTCCGCAAATCCGTAACGGGAAAAAATCTCCCGCCCGCAGGCTTCCATGCGCGAAAACGCTTCGCTCTCCGGCGGGAAGAGGTCCGCGAAGCCCTTGATGCGGCTGAAGCCGCGGGACGTTTCCTGCACGCTCATGGCCGGCGCCCCTCAAGATCGAACTTGGCGCAGCTCCCGCATGGCACGGGATAGTCGCCGTTGAAGCAGGCAAGGCAGAAGCTGTCCGAGTGCATGACCGAGCGCAGGAGGCCGTCGATGCTGAGATAGTGGAGCGAATCCACATCCAGGCGGCGGATGATCTCGTCCATTTCGCACTGGGCGGCGATGAGCTCCCCGCGGGAGGAAAAGTCCACGCCGTAATGGCAGGGAAATTTCACCGGCGGACAGGAAATGCGGATGTGGACCTCTCTGGCGCCCAGTTCGCGCAGTTTTTTCACGCGGGTCATCATGGTGGTGCCGCGCACGATGGAATCATCCACAATGCAGATGCGCTTGCCCTCGATCATGGCCCGCACCGGGTTGATCTTCACGCGCACGCCGAAATTGCGCATGCTCTGCGTGGGCTGGATGAAGGTGCGGCCCACATAGTGGTTGCGGATCATGGCGTGCTCGTAGGGAAGCTCCGCGCACTGGGCAAAGCCCACAGCCGAATAGACGCCCGAATCGGGGAACGGCATGATGAAATCCACATCCGGCGTGGATTCATGGGCCAGCTGCCAGCCCATCTGCTTGCGGCAGACATAGACCTGTTCATTGAAGACGTAGGAATCGGGCCGGGCGAAATACACAAGCTCGAAAATGCACTGGCGCGGCCGCGCGGGATGCGGGCCGGGGAGCCGGCGGCTGTGCTCGCCGCGCGCGTCGACCACGATCATCTCGCCGGGTTCCACCGCGCGTTCGTAGTCCGCTTCGAGAAGGTCAAAGGCGCACGTTTCGGAAGCGAATACCGGCGCGCCGTCCAGACGTCCCAGCGCCAGCGGGTGGAAGCCGTGGGGGTCGCGCACGGCGATGAGCATGCCCCCGGAAAGCACGAGAAAACAATAGGCTCCGGCAAGGCGGGAGCAGGCTTCGGCAACGGCGTCTGGCAGTTCCCTGTGGCGCAGGGAGCGCACCAGAAGGTGCATGAATACCTCGCTGTCATTGCCCGTGGCGAAGATGGCGCCCTCGTTTTCCAGCTCGGCCCTGAGCTCTGCGGCATTGACGAGGTTGCCGTTGTGCGCGAGCGCGATGTCCTGCCCCTTGAAGTGGGCGATAAAGGGCTGGGCGTTGCGCTGCGAGGCGCTGCCCGTGGTGGAGTACCGCACATGGCCGATGGCCGTGCGCCCGGTGAGGCGGCGCAGCACATCCTCCGAAAAGACATCGGGCACGAGCCCCATGCTCTTGTGGTCATGCATGCCGTCCGCGTCCACCGTGACGATGCCCGCGCTTTCCTGGCCCCGGTGCTGCTGGGCGTAGAGTCCGAAATAGGCCAGTCTGGCCGCGTCGTCGTGGCCGTAGATGCCGAAAAGACCGCATTCGTGCCGTATCATGTTGCCATCGTTCCCGAAGTTGCGTTAATGGGCGTTTTTCAGGGTCTTGCGCAAATGCGCGATGCGATTGTCCATGACCGCCGGATTGGGGTAAAGGTCGCGCGCCAGTTCAAACTGCCGCAGCGCCTCCCGCTTGCGGCCCAGCTGTTCCAGGGAGTCCGCCAGCAGGTAGCCGGCAAGGCCGCGCACTTCCCCGTCCGGATCGCTGTCAAGTATCTGCTGGCAAAGGTCCGCCACTTCCTCCCAGCGTTCGCGTGCCATGTTCTGGTCCGCAAGGTCAAGCATGCAGCGGATCTTGTCATGATCCGGGAGCGGCAGCGCCAGGCACTGCGCCAGGCTCTCCTCTCCGGCCTCAAAACGCCGCCGGCTGAACTGCATGGCCGCCAGGCGGCGGAAGCCCTCCACCCGTCTGGCCCCGCCGAGGCCCGCCAGACCGATATAGCTGCTCCAGACCTCGGCGGCCTGGTCATAGCGGCGCAGGCTTTCGCAAGCGCGCCCCATGCGTTCGAGGATATCCGCCATGCGCGCGTCATCATCCTCGTATTCAGCCCGCATGGCCTCCAGCACATCCAGGCTGGCCCGCGCCTCGGAATTGGCGGTATTGAGCACCTGCAACAGCAGCTGCCACGCCTCCCAGCGCCGTTCCGCCACGGGCCCGCGGCGGTCGGCGGAGGTGGTCTCCTCCCGGAGATAGCGCTCCAGCAGCCGTTCGGCAAGGGGCCAGTTGCGCTCGGCAACAGCCGCGCGCGCGTCCGCGAGATCATCGGCGAGGATCGCGCCCCGGTCGCAGCCCGCGGGATACCCCAGAACGAGCACCAGCGCCAGCGCCAGGGCGGCCACCCGGCCACGGCCCGGCACAGGGCGCGCCTCAGGCATCGTCAGCCCCGTCCGGCGCCGCGTCGCGGGCAAGCGCCGTATCCTCGGCAGCCACGGCATCGGCCACTTCGGCCTCTTCCCCGGCTCCCGCCGGCGCCTGGCCGCCGTCGTCCACGCGGTCGAAGCCCACCACGCGCGCCCCCTCGTCCAGCCGGACGAGCATGACGCCCATGGTGGCGCGGCCCTTGCTTCCCACCTCGTCCACGCCGATGCGTACCACCTTGTTGGCCGAGGTCAGCAGGATGAGGCCGTCCCGTTCGCGCACGGGCATGGCCCCGACCACCGGGCCCGTCTTGCCCGTCACCTTGAAATTGATGACGCCCTTGCCGCCCCGCGACTGCACGCGGTAGAGGTCCACCCTGGTGCGCTTGCCGTAGCCGTTGGCCGAGATGGACATGATCTCCGTGGTCTGGTCCGTCTCCTTGAGCACCACGCAGGCCACCACGCTGTCATGACGGCGCAGGGCCACGCCCTTGACGCCGGTGGCCACGCGGCCCATGGGCCGGATGTCCGCGCAGGAAAAGCGGATGGCAAGGCCGTCCGCCGTGGCGAGCACCACATGCTCGTCGTCGCGGATGGGCCGCACCACCACGAGCTCGTCGTCCTCGCGCAGGCCCACGGCCAGAAGCCCGCTGCGGCGGCAGCGCGCGTAGAGCGACGCCGAGGAACGCTTGACCATGCCGCGCCGGGTCACAAAGAGGAAGTACTTGTCCTCGGCGAACTCGCGCAGGGCCAGCACCGTGGTCACCCATTCGCCTTCCTCCAGGGGCAGGAGGTTGTTGATGTGGACGCCCTTGGCCGTGCGGCTCCCTTCCGGCACCTGATGCACCTTGAGCTGGTGCATGCGCCCCTTGTTGGTGAAGAGGCACAGATACTGGTGGTTGGAGGTGACGAGAAATTCCTGGACGTAGTCGTCCTCGGAGGTGTGCACGGCGGCAATGCCCTTGCCACCGCGCTTCTGCTGCTGGTAGTTCTCCAGATTGGTGCGCTTCATGTAGCCCCTGCGCGAGAGCGTGATGACCACTTCCTCATCGGGGATGAGGTCTTCGAGCTCAATGCCGCTCAGGGGTTCGCGCAGGATCTCCGTGCGCCGGGGCGTGGCGAAGGCGGCGGCGATCTCGCGGATCTCCCGCTCCATCTCGCCGCGCAGCACGTCGGGATTTTCCAGCACGGACCGGAAAAATTCGATTTTCTTGAGCAGTTCCTGATATTCGGCCAGCAGTTCCTCGCGCTGCAAGCCCGTGAGCCGCTGGAGGCGCATGTCCAGAATGGCGCGCGCCTGAAGCTCGCTCAGGCTGAAGGCGCTCATGAGGCCCAGCCTGGCCTCCTCGGGCGTGGCCGAAGCGCGGATGAGGGCCACCACCTCGTCGATATGGTCAATGGCGATGCGCAGCCCTTCAAGGATGTGCGCCCGCGCCTCGGCCTTGTCCAGGTCAAAGCGCGTCCTGCGGATGACCACTTCGCGGCGGTGATCCACAAAGCAGGCGAGGGCGCTCTTGAGATTGAGCAGGACGGGCCGGTTGTCCGCCACGGCCAGCATGTTGATGCCGAAGCTCGTCTCCAGCGGGGTGAACTTGTAGAGCGCGTTGATGACAATATCGGCAATGGCGCCCCGCTTGAGGTCAATGACGATGCGGATGCCCTTGCGGTCGGATTCGTCACGCAAGTCCGCAACGCCGTCCAGCTTGCGGTCATTGACCAGGGCCGCGATCTTTTCCACCAGCGAGGACTTGTTGAGCCCGAAGGGTATCTCGGTGATGACCACGGCCTGAAGGCCCTTTTTCCGTTCCTCGATGACGGTCCTGCCGCGTACCTTCACCGTGCCGCGGCCCGTGCGGTAGGCGTCCGCCAGACCCTTGCCGGCATAGACCGAGCCGGCGGTGGGAAAGTCCGGCCCGCGCACGATCTGCATGAGGTCGTCCACCGTGCTCTGCGGCTTTTCCAGCAGCAGAAGCAGGGCCTCGCAGAGTTCGCCCAGATTGTGCGGCGGAATATTGGTGGCCATGCCCACGGCAATGCCCGAGGAGCCGTTGAGCAGCAGGTTCGGCACTCTGGTGGGCAGTACCGAGGGTTCCTGAAGCGTATTGTCGTAATTGGGCCGGAAATCGACGGTATTCTTGTCCAGATCGTCGAGGAATTCCTGGGCAAGACGCGACATGCGCACTTCGGTGTAGCGCATGGCCGCCGCCGAGTCGCCGTCGATGGAGCCGAAGTTGCCCTGTCCGTCCACCAGGGGATCGCGCATGGAAAAATCCTGCGCCATGCGCACCAGGGCGTCATACACGGCGGAATCGCCGTGCGGATGGTACTTGCCGATGACGTCACCCACGATGCGGGCGGACTTCTTGTGCGGCCGGTTATAGCTGTTGGCGAGCTCGTGCTGGGCATACATGATGCGCCGGTGCACGGGCTTGAGCCCGTCGCGCGCGTCGGGAATGGCGCGGCCGATGATGACCGAAAGGGAATACTCCAGATAGGACTGGCGCAATTCCTTTTCGATATTGACGCGCGGATGCTCTTCGGCCGGATACTGTTCGCTATCTGCCACGCTGCCCTCGCAGGAAAAAGAACGTTAGATGGTGAAAAAGCGGTTATGCGCCGATGCCGTAGCGCCCGGCCACATACATGAGCAGGAGCAAAAGCCCCTCGCCCGCGCAAACGCGGGCCACGGCCCCGAAAAGCCGCCCGGTGCGGGCGCCCCAGCGCGTGGCCACGAACAGGAAAACCAGGATGTTGCAGAACAGGATGAGCAGCACCGCCGGAAAAAAGACCTCATACGCATACGGCCACGCCTCAAGCGCAATGGTCAGCCAGAGGCACATCCCGGCGCAGATGAGCCACCCGGCCACGGAGACCATCCACGAGAGCCAGCCCGTGGGCGTCCTGTTTCCGGCGCCTTCCGCCTGCGCGGCGGCCCTTGCCGCCGTTTCGTCATGTCCGCCAGTCATCTTCCTTCCCCTCCGGCATCACGCGCCGCGCAGCGGCGTTCCGTTCCCGTGCGCATGGCGGCAGGCATGTTGCCGTTCATTCCGCGTCAGATATCCAGGTCCTGCACCGCAAGCGCATTGCGCTCGATAAATTCCCGCCGGGGTTCCACCCGGTCGCCCATGAGCTCTTCAAACGCCTCGGAGGCCGAAAGCGCATCCTCCACCGAAACCTGGAGCAGGACGCGATGTTCCGGATTCATGGTCGTTGTCCAGAGCTGCTCGGGATTCATTTCGCCAAGGCCCTTGTAACGCTGGATATTGATGCCCTTGCGCGCCTCGTCCAGCACCTGGGCCAGCAGACGGAACACATCGTCCACCTGGGCCTCGCCATCCTTGCGCACCAGAGTGAAACCCAGCCCCCCGCATTCCTCGCGCAGCTCGGCAAACAGCTGCCAGGTGCGGCGGTAGAGCCGGGAAGCGAAAAACTCCATGCCGCGCCGCGTATGGTGGCTGCCCGCGTTTTCAAAGTTGGCGAACAGGCGCACCTCATCGTCCTCTTCGCTGCGCTCGCGCTCCATGGTCAGGAGATAGCCGTTTTCATTGAGCCAGGCCGTGAATTCGCTTTCCGGATCATCCAGGAGCCTGCCGAAGGTCTCGGCGTCGGCCCGGGCCGGATAGGTGGTCAGCGCAAGGAAAAGATCGCGCGGCATGCCGCTGCTCTCCGCTTCGGCCACGCGCTGTTCCAGGGTCTCGATACGGCGCATGAGGCCGATGAGTTCCTCACCGGCAAAGGTCTTGCCGTTGTGGGCCACCACGCTCACGTCCTCGCTGACCCGCGAGAGCAGAAAGGCATTGAGTTCGGCGTCGTCCTTGATGAATTTTTCCATGCGCGCGTTATGCACGCGGTAGAGCGGCGGCTGGGCGATATAGACAAAACCCCGTTCCACCATTTCCTGATACTGGCGGAAAAAGAAGGTGAGGAGCAGGGTGCGGATATGCGCGCCGTCCACGTCGGCATCCGTCATGATGACGATCTTGTGGTAGCGCAGCTTGTCCAGGTCCGTGTCTTCCTCGCCGATGCCCGCGCCCATGGCCGTGATGAGCGCCTTGACCTCCCTGTTGGCCAGCATGCGGTCAAAACGCGTGCGCTCGGTATTGAGGATCTTGCCGCGCAGGGGCAGGATGGCCTGATTTTTGGGATTGCGGCCCTGCTTTGCCGAACCGCCCGCCGAATCGCCCTCAACGATGAACAGTTCCGATTCCGCCGGGTCCTTGCTCTGGCAGTCGGCCAGCTTGCCGGGCAGGGCATTGTCCGAAAGCGCGCCCTTGCGGCGCACCAGTTCCTTGGCGCGCCGGGCCGCGTCCCTGGCGCGGGCGGCGTCCAGGGCCTTGTCGATGATCAGGCGCACATCGCGCGGATTTTCCTCAAAAAAGACGTTCAGGCGGTCATAGGTGAGGCCCGCCACCAGGCCCGCCACCTCGCTGTTGCCGAGCTTGGTCTTGGTCTGGCCCTCGAATTGCGGCTGCGGCAGCTTGACGCTGACCACAGCGGTGAGCCCCTCGCGCACGTCATCGCCCGAAAGGACCGTGTTCCTGAGCTTTTTCACCAGGTCCGGCTGGCCCTTGATATAGCCGTTGATGGCGCGCGTGAGCGCCGTGCGGAAGCCCACGAGATGTGTGCCGCCTTCCTTGGTGCGGATATTGTTGGCAAAGGTGAGGATATTCTCCTTGTAGCCCGCGTTGTACTGCAGGGCAAATTCCACGCTCACGTTTTCCAGGATGCCGTCGCCGGCAATGACCGGATGGATGCCCTGCTCGCCGGAATTGAGATCGCCCACGAACTGGCGGATGCCGCCTTCGGCATGGAAAACATGATTTTCGCCGCTGCGCTCGTCGATGCACTCGATGGTCAGGCCGCTGTTGAGATAGGCCAGTTCCTCAAAACGCTTTTTCAGCGTCTCATAGGAAAATTCCAGCACCTCGAAGATTTCCTCATCCGGCCTGAAGCGCACCGTGGTGCCGTGCCCTTCCACGCCTTCGCCGATGACCGTCAGCGCGTCCTGGGGCACGCCCCGGGAATAGTGCTGGCGGTAGCGCCGCCCCTCGCGGCGCACCGTGACCGTCAGTTCCTCGGACAGGGCGTTGACGCAGGAGACGCCCACGCCGTGCAGACCGCCGGAAACCTTGTAGCTGGTATTGTCGAACTTGCCGCCCGCATGGAGCTTGGTCATGACCACCTGAACGGCGGGCACGCCCTCCTTGGGATGGATGTCCACGGGGATGCCGCGCCCGTCGTCGCGCACGGTGACGGA
Organism: uncultured Desulfovibrio sp.; assembly: GCA_900547595.1. GTDB lineage: Bacteria > Desulfobacterota > Desulfovibrionia > Desulfovibrionales > Desulfovibrionaceae > Desulfovibrio. The sequence continues at coordinate 14,283 of URHE01000020.1, read as the reverse complement.
ATTGTCCGCATGCAGGGTGACGGTGATCCGGGTGCAATAGCCGGCCATGGCCTCGTCGATGGAGTTGTCCACCACTTCATAGACAAGATGGTGCAGCCCGCGGGCATCGGTGGAGCCGATGTACATGGCCGGGCGCTTGCGCACCGCGGACAGCCCCTCAAGGATGGTGATGGAAGAGGCGGTATACGCGCCGGAATTTCCGGCACCGGATGCTGGACTTTGAGACATTGTTCCTTCCTTGCCTGCGATGCGCCGCCGCGCGCGGCGGCAAAAACCACGGACCGGCGTCGCGCCTACACGTCGTCTTCGGAATAATAGGCCGCTTCGGAGACCTTCATGGGCATGATGATGACCGTATAGTCCGGGTCCTCGGGCCCGCAGATGCCGCACGGCCCCTCGGCGCCGGTCAGGGTCATGTCCACGCGCGGGGAAACGAAGTGCGAGAACACGTCCATGAGATTGCGCGTGGGAAAGGCGATGCGGCCGATGGTTCCTTCATAGGCCACTTCCAGACTTTCCGAGGCCGAGCCCACGTCCTGTCCCTGGGCGGAAAGCCGGGCTTCTCCCCGGGCGAGGTCAAAATAGACGCAACGGTCGCTTTCCGTATTGAAGATCAGGATGCGCCCGAGCGCGTCCATGCCTTCCTTGCGGTCCAGCGCAAGCCGGCTTGCGCCGTCCTCCTCCAGGCGGGCCATGAATACCGTATAGTCGGGATAGTCGTGCAGGGCGCGGGGCAGGCTCAGGGTCTCGGCGCGGTCGAGCCGCCGCAGATAGAGGCGCTTGTCCGTGATATTGAGTTCGATCTCGTCCTCGCCAAGCCATTTGCGGATGTCCGGCAGGTATTTTTTCTGCACCAGAATGCCCGCTTCCGGCAGCCGGGCCGCCAGTTCGTCATGGGTGATGGTGGCCAGCGCGAACTGGTGCCCGTTGAGGCCGCAGATGTCGATGCGTCCCTCGCCGCGCGGCTTGAGGCACAGGCAGGCGATGGCGTCCATGGCGTCATCGTCGCTGATGCAGAAGCTCACGCGGTCCAGCAGCCCGGAAAGGATGTCGCCCGACCAGATGACCGCATCCTCTTCGGGAAATTCGGAAAAGTTCTGGAACCATTCCGGCCCGTTCACCGGCAGACGATAGGAACGGCGCCCCTGCTCCAGCAGCAGCGTGCCCGCCTCGTCAAGACTCAGATTGAGCACGCCCGACGGCAGCTGGCGCACCAGGTCCACAAAGGAACGTCCCTGAACTCCCACAAGGCCCGGTTCCGCCACCTCGGCGGGATAGGTGCCCGTAAATTCGATGTTGGCGTCCGTGGACATGAGCGAAAGGCCGTCATCTCCGGCCCGGAGCCAGATGGAGCGCAGATATGCCGCCCCCGCCTTGGTGGGAATGATGGCCGCGGCTTTCTGAAGGCCCTCGATGATCTGGTCTTTGTTTACGGCAAGTTTCATTTAATTGATCCTTGTTATTGAAAGTGAACGTTTGTGCTTAACCGCGACAGCTCATTGAAAAACCTGTATTTTTTCCATCCGGACTTGCGCACCGGGAGCTGACCCGGCGCACATGCCCGGCCCGGCGCACTGCCGGAACGCCTCCGGGGCGCGGTCAGGGGACGGCATTTTCCAGTTCCGTCACCAGATTGTGCACAACTTTGTCCGTATCCAGAAGTTTGCGAATCTTTTTGACCGCATGGATGACGGTGCTGTGATCCCGGCCGCCGAACGCGCGCCCGAGCTCCGGATAGGAGAGCCCGAGCTTGCGGCGGCAAAGATACATGGCCACCTGGCGGGCGAGCACCAGGTCCGGACGGCGCCGCGCGCCCAGAATATCCTCCGCCCTGAGGTTGAAGCCCCGGGCCACGGAACCGAGTATCTCCCGGCAGCCCACAGGCCGGACACTGCCGCCCGTGCGGACGATATTTTCCAGATCCGCCTGCATGGGCTGGCGGCCATTGAGCGCGGCGAAGGCTTCCACCTTGCGGAGCAGTCCCTGAAGCAGGCTGAACTGGACGCAGCGCTGCGCCAGATACAGCATCTGCTCGCGCGAAAGGGCCAGCTCGCGTTCCCGGACGGCGCGCTGCAGGTAGCGGAGGCGCACATCGAGGTCCGGTTCAAGCAGTTCGAGCACAAGACCGCTTTCCAGCCGGGTGCGCAGCCGTTCCTCCAGATGGGCAAGTTCCGTTGCCGGACCGGCATGAGAAAAAACCATCAGCCGCCCGCAGCGGGGATTTCCGGCGCTTTTCCGGCGCCTTTCCTCCGGGAGCGGATGCAGGCACACGTCCATGCAGGCCGCGAGGTCGCGCTGGCTGGCGGGCTCACCGGCAATATCCTGCACATCGTCCAGAAGCAGGGCGTCGCAGTCGCGCCAGAACTGTTCCGTCCAGGCGGCGCCGCCGGCGGCCATATCGGCGCAGAACCGCGCCGCGCCGCGCATCAGGACGCGTTCAGGAGCGAGACGCCGTCCCAGGGTGACGGCCATGGCCCGCAACAGCTGTGTTTTGCCCGTGCCGCTCTTGCCGCAGAAAAGCAGGACGGCCTCTCCGTCCGGGAAACCTTCCCCGGCGATCTTTTTCGCTGTGGCAAGGGGGAAGGCATTGCGCGCATTGACGATGAACCGGGCGAACGCATCCTCGCCGCTGTCGTCCGGAGTTTCGCCATGAGAGCCGGAACCATGGATGCCGGCGGGCGCGGCATCCCGGACAGTCCGGAACACTTCCGTCATGGGAGGCAGGGCGCGGCCCAGGGGAGCATCTTCGTAGATGATGCCCGGCGCATCGGGAAAACAGCGGAACAGCGCGGCTTCAAAGCTGGTCCGTTTGTGCGTGCTGAACCAGCGGGCAAAATAGCTGTGGGGAAAGCCCACCACAAGGCGCCCATTCTCCAGGCGCAGGGCCAGGGCGTCAAGCCAGGCTTCCCGCGCCGTATCGTCGCGGGAAGCGTCTGCCCCCGCGGAAGGGACGAGGAGCGGCCGCAGTTCGCGTTTCAGTTCTTCGACAGTCAGCATGGCGTCCGGTAGGCGCGGGCGGGCAGGGCCCGGGCAAATGCCGAAATGTTTCCCGCGCGAACAGCGGTATATAGCACGAAATGTCTCCGGGAACAAGACTTTTCCACAGGCGCTTTTCCTCCCCGGAGCCATGTGGAAAAGCCGGGCCGGCACTGGATGCGGCCCCCCCATTTCACAGCCGTGGAAACGAAAAACGCCCGCAACTGGACAGGGGCGCCGTGGCCGGATATAGAACGCGCGAGGCGGCGATGAAACGATTTTTTCTGGTGGGTCTGGCGCTGATTGCGTGCATGGGCGTGTTTCTGGCCTTCAGGACCGGGGGCGCGCCTGTGGAAGCGCTCTTCTCTTCCGTTGGGCAGACTGCGCCTGAAACCGGCACGGAGCTTCCCTTTGCCGGAGAGTCTGCGGCGGCGGAAACAGGGGCGCGGCAGTTTGCGGCGGCTGTGGCGGAAAGCGCCCGGGCGTTCCCCGCCTCCGGATCGGCGTTCCCCGCGCCGTCGGCCACAGCGGACGCCACCGACGCTGTCACGCACGGAGTGGTGGAAAAGGGCGACACCATTGCCAAAGTTCTCGGCAACGCCGCTGACGAAGGCATCCAGCAGTATGTGAGCGCCGCCCGGCGCGTTTTTTCCCTCCGCTCCTTTCGGGAGGGGCAGCCCTATGTGGTGGTCACCGAACCCGATTCCGGCCGGGTGAAGCGGTTTGAATACGAGATCGACGGCCGCAGGCGCCTGGTGGTGGAAGGCACCGAAACACCCGAGGCCCGGGTGGAGCCCATCGAATATGTGACCCTGCTCGACACGGCGGAAGGCGTCATTGACGACAACCTTTTCCAGGCCGTCGCCGATATTGGCGAAAGCCCGCAGCTGGCCCTGCGCCTGGCGGAACTGTTCGGTTCGGAGGTCAATTTCATCCGTGACCTTCAGGAGGGCGACAGCTTTCGCGTCCTTGTGGAAAAACGCTACCGCGAGGGCGAATACAAGGGCTACGGCCGCATGCTGGCGGCCAGCTTCACCAACAAGGGAAAAACCTACGAGGCTTTCCTGTTCCGGGATGGCGCTGGCCGGCCCCAGCATTACAACAGCAGGGGCGAAAATCTCCACAAGACCCTGCTCCAGGCGCCGCTGGCCTTCACCCGCCTCACGTCCCGCTTCACCCACAGCAGGCGGCATCCCATCCTCGGGAGCCGGCGTCCCCATCTCGGGGTGGATTACGCCGCCCCCACCGGCACGCCGGTCAAGGCCGTGGGCGAGGGGGTGGTGGTCAAACGCGGCTGGGCCGGGGGCTACGGCAACCAGATCATCATCCGACACACGGCGGGCCTTGAATCCATGTATGCCCATCTCTCCGGCTATGCGCGGGGGCTGAAAAAAGGGCAGCGCGTGCGCCAGGGCCAGGTCATCGGCTTTGTGGGCAGCACCGGCCTTTCCACCGGGCCGCATCTGGACTTCCGGCTGCGCCAGAATGGCACCTTCATCAATCCCGCCAAGGCCATCAATCCGCGCGGAGCTCCTGTTTCCCGCGCGCATATGGGGGAGTTCAACAAAATCGTGGCAGCCGCGCGCGACTATCTTGAAGGACGGCGTCATTTGGGCGAATATACGGTGGACAGCTTGGTTCCCGAGGCGCCAGTGGCGGAAACGCCGGCACCGCCTGCAAAGGAAAAGAAACCGCCACGGCGCGCGCGGCGTTCGGGACGGCATCGGAGTTAGCGCGTTTTCGCGATGGAAGCGCGGCAACGCTCCGGCGCAACGGGACCCGGCGGCAGGGACGCCGGAGGAGAACTGCCATGATCGCGCTTGATCCACTCTGGGGCGGCCTGGATGTGGTGCAGGACACGCCGCCCGGCGACGCCCTGGCGATCTCCTTTGCGCCGAGCATCGTCAGCGATGTCACGGCCGCTGTGCCCCAGCTGGATTCGCAGGCCAGCGTCCAGTCCTTCATGCAGGACCAGTTCCGCGCCAGCGCGGAAAACATGTACGATTCGGGCCTGGTGGTGAGCACCTGGTCGTGATCTTCCGCACGCGCAGCCCGGGGCAGGCCCGTTCCGGAGGATTTTTCCGGCGCCGTGGCGGCAACGCGCTCCCCGCGCCGCCGTTCGAGAAAACCCTTGACAGGGTGGGCGCCTGCGCGTAGGACGGAAGGGCGTCGGGATGTAGCGCAGTCTGGGAGCGCACTTGAATGGGGTTCAAGGGGTCGAAGGTTCAAATCCTTTCATCCCGACCAAGATTTGCAAGGGGTTACGGTAGAAGCCGTAACCCCTATTTTATTTTGCACTGATTTTTTACCACCAAACTACTTTAGCCGGTTCTCCACTATTCACGATAACAAGGATACGGGAATGATCCATGTCGAAGTCAAGCGAAGAAGAGGTTCCGGGCAAGTTCAGACATTAATCCGCAGCCTGCCGTTAAAAATTTTCACGAAACTGCTATGAGTTGGTAGCCCATTCCGGCTATCCTCTATGCCGACGCAAGGCTTCTATGTCCATACCAGCGCAGACAGTTTCAGAATCTTCCTGAAAGCCACAGCACGCTCCTTTTTGGGACGGTCAGCGTACCTTGCCAAAGAGGAGACGCAAACCAAGTTTCAAGATTGCTTGACTTAAAAACAATGACTTGCAAAGAAACTTCAAACAAAAAATTAAAAACTATTGGGAAATCTGGAATTGCCGTGGCATGAACCGAAAAATTCAGAATCCGCTTCAAGCCGGGCAGAGTAGACGAGTATGATAAAGAGCGCGTCTGGTCTGGCAAGCAGAAGTTTTATCCTCAGGCGGACAACAGCATAATTTTGGAGCTGGAATCAGGCAGCCAGCCAGAAGTGGAAGCCTGAGTGCGCAGCTTTGGAGATGAAGCCTGACTGCTGCCCGAGGATAACCATGCTTGCGGAGCTTGATATGAGGAAAGAATCCCTTGAAAAAAAGTACGAGCGCGCTTTTGAGCAAGCGGCTGCCCTCCAACCTATCTTTCCTGAGGCTGCCAAGCGGGAAATGGCGCAGATGGTGGAGGCGATTGCGAGGGGCAATGAAAATATTCGTTCTGAGTTGCAGACCAATCGTCGCATCGAGCAGAAAGGCGGCTATATCGCCGAAGAATTTCATGCGGAGACATTTAATCTCGATTCCATTTATAATGAGAGTGATGCGCGAGCAATCACAGATCGTTATAAACAGAAATGGCGTGAACAAGGTTTAAGAAGCAATGATAACCCTGATGTTGTGATTGTTGAAGATGGAAAAATCACAACAAAATCGCAGTTAAAATACGAAAAAACAGCAAAAAAGACCGCCGGTAAACTCTCTCAAAAAACTGCTGATGGTAGCGTTAAGTATGGTCAAAATGACTCCTATATCGTACCAGAAAATCAGAAAAATGAAGTTATAAATTATTCAAAACAGCGCTCTGTAGAAAAAGCGGATGCAGGGGATGCTGAACTTGCTGAATCGTTTAAACAGACATCAGAAAAAACAACTGATACTCTCACAGACGGCAAAGCAAAATCAAAGACGCTTTCCAAGAGTGAAGCTAACGAACTTGGAAAAGGTAATCTTGAAAAGCTTAAAGATATTGAGTCTAAATATCAGACGGCATCCACTCTCAAGCAGATGGGCAATGCAGCAGTAGGGGCGGCCGCCATGTCTGCCGTGGTGAGCGGTTCGGTAAACACGCTTAAATATATCCAGCTTGCGAACAATGGCGAACTCACGGCGGAAGAGGCCACCGTGAAAATCCTGGGCGAGACTGTGGCTTCGGCTGCGGACAGCGCCGTCAAGGCATCGGCCAATGCGGGTGTCCAGAGTCTTATGGTGCGCTATGGCTCAGAGGAGGCCGCTGTGCAGGTTCTGGCGCGGCAGGGCATGAAAAACATGTTCAAGACGAATGCCGTCACCGTTGGCGTGACCTGCGCGGTGGATGCTGTCAAGGACCTCGTGCGCCTTGGCACAGGGCAAATATCCACCCAGGAATTTTTTGACCGTCAGGGAAAAGGCGTCCTCATGACATCAGCAGGGGTTGCCGGTGGCGCGGTGGGGACTGCCGCAGGCGTTGGAGTTGCAACCTCTCTTGGTCTTTCCTCTGGCACTCTCGCCATGACGGTGTTCGAAGTTATTGGCGGAATGTCAGGGGGCATGATTGCGGGTCTTGCGATGACCCTTGCGATAGAGAACGGCATAGAAAAGCCCTACCGTGATTTGGTGCGCAATGCCGAAAGCCTCCAGGCAGCGGCTTGTGAGCTTGAGCGCGTCTCCCGAAATGTTTTCCGGAGCCAGATTCTTTTTACCAGGTATCTGGAAACCGATTATCGGCTGGAGAAAGAACTGCAGACGCAACTGGGTCGCGTTGACGAAGCGGGCCAGCGCGCTTTCGAGGCCATCAACAAAATCTAACTTCTCATAGAAATCGGAGGGATATTTTCATGTCCAACCTTGTCATGACCAAGGCTGAAGAAAAGTCCATTGATTCCCAGATTGAACAGATGATGGACTGGGCCAAGACGCGTAGCGCTGAGGCGGAACAGCTCGCTCTCGATTCGGCTCGGCTTATGGCCTCCACCACGGACAGATTGGATAGGCTTAAAAATCAAGGGTTCTTCAAGCGATGCTGGAATCGCTTTTCTGGCAAAGCCGGAGAAATGGAAAGAGCGAATACAAATGACATCATACAGATGCAGAAAACTGCTTTTCGTTATGTGAATATGCTTCAGGAGCAGCAGCTTCTCATGGCGCATTCTCTGCTCGCTCTTAAAAATAATCTTGCATCGCTGGCGGTAAAGGAAGAAGAGACTCGAAACCTCATCGCCATGCTTGCGCAGCGCACCTTGGAACGGTTTCAAAAACTTGAGAACCGAGTTGACCAGCTTGAGATTTCCACCAATCTGCAAGGATGGCTGTTAGGTCTTGGAGAACGGGAATATGACGAAAAAATTCCTACTGAGTATATGCGGCTCTTCAGGGTTATCAATGATTTTTACAACATCAAGAAAGATAACTGGAATTATAATGACCTTATGTTTATGAGAAAGGCCATACGGACAGTTGGCCTTAATCCGAAGCAAAAGATTTCGCTAACCTCCTTTATAGACACACTTACCGATGAAATCCAAAATGAAGGAGTCGGATTTGAAGCGTATGGCCAAGCGATCACTCAGTACGCCCCAACGGGTATGAGAGATTATAGTAATTTTGTTATAGATAAAATTTCATCTCCTGTTTTCGTCTCCATGCATGGATTAAAAATTCAATATGTGGATAGACTTGATATTGTCGAGGAACTTCAGGACGAAATGAATATTTCCGCTGGTGAGGCATTGAAGCGGCTCCTCAAGCGCAGCATCAGCAATATGAATGTCAATCTTGATTATGAATTTCCCTTGGCAGAGACGGCAATAGAAATTCTCGGCTGCCTCAGGTTGGCAGAAAAACTAGCTACACCGCAAACAATAGCTGTGGATGAAAATGTAACAGCGCCTATAGCAAATTCGGAAAAGAGGATCACTCCTATTAGCAAAATAGCTTCAGAGGTACCAAATAAGAAAAGAAAGAAAAAAAATAAAGCGACATCCAACGAGAAAGCAAAGGATGATACTTCTTCCAACATGGGTTTTTTCTTCAACACTCCCAGCGATGTATTCCTCGGTGCCCTGGCCTCAGCCGCCTTAAGGTTGAGCAAACCCAAGAAAAATCCGGGTACAGATGAAGAATAGTTGTTCGCCATTTTTAGTATGGTAATATTTTTGGAAAGATAATATTTATGCTTTTAAACGAAACGACTACTTAATTTTAGTTGGTGAATATGAAGCTGTGGAAATATTCAATATTTTTAACATATATATTCCGTCATCGAATACGGCAAGAAACACTTTTGCCAATCAAGAGAGCCCTGCCGGTTTACCGGCAGGGCTCTCTTGATCAAGGAGGAGGATTTTAGAAATCAACTTTTCTGAAAACATTACGGAACTGGACCAGGCCCTCATTAACGTCCAAAAGCTCATGGCCCCGGCTTTCCGCTTCATCCGCATCGGTGAGGACTACGATGACACCGAGGTACGCGGCGGTTTCCGGGAGAACCCCTTTGACATGGAACTGGGGCGCAGCATCAGCTTTTCACAGGCTGTCTAGTCGAGGCTCTCCGGGGGAGAGTGCTGGGCGGTGTGGACAGGGGCGACAATTTCTACGGTATCTTCCTGTATCCTGTAGATGAGCAAATAATTTCTGTGCGCCAGCAATTTCCGTGTCCCGCCGATTCGCCCCTCCTTGGCCCGGAGAACGATCATCTGACCGGACGCCCGTGCTTGGTGAGAAGCCTTGTGATACGGGCTTCAGCCCGTCAGTCCACTTCTTCGCTGGAAAGCACCTCACCGTAGGGAGACTTGTCCGCCATTACGGAGCAGGCATGAACGTAAGCGACATCCTGAAATCCCTCATCCCCGTGGCTGGGGAGCCGCGGCAAGGGCCTGCAAGACGGTATCCCAGTGCGGATAGGAAAAAATTTTCTTTTGCACTGCCGCCACATGTTCCCTGCGACGGGGTCCCTTGATTTCTGCCTGTGAAATGCCAAGGAAGCGGGCGAGATAAGGATCGGCTCCCACACTGGGAAGGTTGGTGGCTTTTGAGACGACGAGCGCATTAAGCGGCGGGTAGAGGGGGGACACCTTGTTGTGACGCCAATTTAAGGAGTGCATCGCCGATGAGACCTGCCGGATGCCCATAGCGTACATTTGCGGCTGGAGAAATGCCTTGCGTCGAAAGAAGATTTTTCGCCTCGCTATAGTAGAGGGTCCGCTTATCCTTCGCGCATTGGATGAGGATCGGCAATAAGGCGCGCGCAGCCCTGAAGGACCACGAATCCCCTTGAAGCTCTTGTACGGAAGGTTGCGTCATGGATACAGATTTTTCAGTCATATCCCTTCTCCAGAAAAAAGATGTCGGGCAACAGAACTTTTTTCAAATATAGTACAGTATATTTGATTTGTTCAAGGAAATATTCTTCCGGAAAATTCCGGCCTTCCGGGCGAGTGCGGGGCCTCCATCTCGGGTGAAGGCCCGGGGACGGTCGCGCATGGCGCAAGGTGGCGCGATTCCTCTGTTAAAAAGCTGCCGCAGGGCAGGATGCGCACCCCATGATACGCCGCGCCTTGACTTTGCGCGGCGCATTGCCCACACTAGGCCGATTTTGCCCGCGTGTCCTGTCGCCCGCCCGCATCCGCCGGTCGGGCGCCTTTCGTGAATGTCGGGCTTAAAGCGCGGGAGTCGGCATGAGCGACTACAAAAAGACCCTCAACCTTCCCAGGACCAGTTTTCCCATGAAGGCCAATCTGGCCGTGCGCGAGCCGGAAATGCTCCGTCACTGGGAGGAGATCGGCGCCCGCGAGGCCATGGTGGCGGCTTCGGGCAGCCGGGGCGAGTATGTGCTCCATGACGGGCCGCCCTATGCCAACGGCCATATCCACATGGGCACGGCCCTGAACAAGATACTCAAGGACATGGTGGTCAAGTCCCGCAACATGCAGGGCTGGGCCGCGCGCTATGTGCCCGGCTGGGACTGCCACGGCCTGCCCATCGAGCACAAGGTGGAGCAGGAGCTCAAGGCGGACGGCAAGAGCCTGCCCGCCCTGGACGTGCGGCGCCGCTGCCGCGCCTACGCCGAAAGCTGGATCGACATCCAGCGCGAGGAGTTCCGCCGTCTGGGCGTGCTTGCCGACTGGCGGCATCCCTATCTGAGCATGCTCCCCGCCTATGAGGCGGCCACGGCGGAAAACCTGGCGGCCTTTGTGGCGGAGGGCGGCGTCAGCCGCGCCAAGAAGCCCATCTACTGGTGCTGTTCCTGCCATACGGCCCTGGCCGAGGCCGAAGTGGAATACGGTGATCACACCTCGCCCTCGGTCTATGTGCGCTTTCCTCTGCCCGATCCGAAACTGGCGGAGATATTCCCCGGCGCCGACCCCTCCCGCGCGGCCGTTGTCATCTGGACCACCACGCCCTGGACGCTCCCGGCCAATCAGGCTGTCTGCCTGCATCCGGAATTCGACTATGTGCTGGTGGAAGCCGCCGGGGGCCAGTACCTGCTGGCCGAGGAACTGCTTGCCTCCTGCGCGGCGACCTTCGGCTGGACGGACGCCGCCGTTCTGGGCCGCGCGCCCGGCGCCCGGCTGGAGGGGCTGGCGGCGCGCCATCCCTTCTATGACCGCGAGTCCCCGCTCATCCTCGGCACCCATGTGACCCTGGACGCGGGCACGGGCTGCGTCCACACCGCGCCGGGCCATGGCCGCGAGGACTATGAGGTGGGCCTCAGGTACGGGCTGGACGTCTATTCGCCGCTGGATGACGCGGGCCGCTTTCTCCCCGCCGTGGAATACTTCGCCGGGCTCACGGTGTTCGAGGCCAATCCCGCGGTCATCGAACTTTTGCGGGAACGCGGCGCCCTGCTGGCGCAGGCGAGGCTTTCCCATTCCTATCCGCACTGCTGGCGCTGCAAGGAGCCGGTCATCTTCCGGGCCACCACGCAGTGGTTCATCAGCATGGAAAAGAACGACCTGCGGGCGCGGGCCCTGGCCGCCATTGACAACGATGTGCGCTGGATCCCGGCCTGGGGCCGCGAGCGCATCCACAACATGATCGAGTTCCGGCCGGACTGGTGCATCTCGCGGCAGCGGCAGTGGGGCGTGCCCATCCTGGCCCTGCTCTGCGAGGACTGCGGCGAGGCATGGAACGATCCCGCCTGGATGCGGAGCATCTGCGACCGTTTCGCCGCGCATCCCACGGGCTGCGACTACTGGTACGAGGCCCCGCTGGACGAGATCGTGCCCAGGGGGCTCACCTGCCCCAGGTGCGGCGGCAGCCGCTGGCGCAGGGAAACGGACATTCTGGATGTCTGGTTCGATTCCGGCACGAGCTTTGCCGCCGTGCTGGAGGCCCGGCCCGAGCTGCGCTTTCCGGCGGATCTCTATCTTGAGGGCTCGGACCAGCATCGCGGCTGGTTCCACAGCTCGCTGCTCATCGCCGAGGGGGTGCGCCGCGCGGCGCCGTACCGGGCGGTGCTCACGCACGGCTATGTGGTGGACGGGGCCGGGCGCAAGATGTCCAAATCCGTGGGCAATGTCATCGCCCCGCAGGAGCTCATCGACAAATACGGGGCCGAGATACTCCGCCTCTGGGCCTCTTCTGTGGATTACCGCGAGGATATCCGCATTTCGGAGGAGATACTTGGCCGTCTGGTGGACGCCTATCGCCGCATCCGCAATACCTGCCGCTTCCTGCTGGGGAATCTGGACGGGCTGGACGCGGCCTCCCTGGTGGCGCCGGAGCGTCTGCTGCCGCTGGACCGTTTCGCCCTTGACGTGGCGGCCCGGCTGCACGAGCGCCTGCGGGAAGCCTATCTCGATTTCGAGTTCCACAAGGTGTTCCACGGCCTGCACAATTATTGCGTGACGGATCTCTCGGCCATCTATCTGGATATCCTCAAGGACCGTCTCTATTCCTCGGGTCCGGACAGCGCGGAACGGCGCTCGGCCCAGAGCGCGCTCTGGCACATCCTGCGGCTTTTGCTGCGCGACATGGCGCCCATCCTTTCCTTCACGGCGGAGGAGATTTTCGGCCATCTGCCGGAGGGGCTGCGCGGCCCGGAAACCACGGTGTTCGCGCTCCAGCCGGTGGATACGGCCCCCTTCCTCCTGCCCGAGGGCGTGCGCGACGACTGGACGACCCTGCTCGCCGTGCGCGGCGCCGTCACCGGCGCCATCGAGCCCCTGCGCCGCTCGGGCGCCGTGGGCCATTCGCTGGACACGCGGGTCACGCTCTGGCTGGCGGACGACCTGCGCGAGCGCCTGGAAAGCCTGGGCGCCGACCTTCGGGCCGTGTGCATCGTCTCCCAGCTGGCGCTGGGCAGGCTGGCGGACGCGCCGGCGGACGCCTGGCGCGACCCCGAGGTGGAGGGCGTGGCCGTGAGCGTGGAAAAGGCGGCTGGCGAAAAGTGCGAGCGCTGCTGGATCTACAGCGAGGAGTTGGGCACCGATCCGGCGCATCCCACGCTGTGTCCGCGCTGCGCGGCGGTGGTGCGCGGGCTTGAGCGGGGCGAGGCATGAAGCGCGGCCGCGGCGCGGGCGTCCGCTGGCGTCTGCTGCTGGGGACGGCGGCGGCCCTGCTGGCGCTCGACCAGGCGAGCAAGCTGCTCGTCATGGCCTGGATCCCCGAACACCGGCCCGTGCCCGTCATCAGCGGCATGTTTGACCTTGTCAATATCCGCAACCGGGGCGCGGCCTTCGGCTTTCTCAACCGCTCGGACATCGAGTGGCAGTTCTGGCTTTTTCTGGCCGCCACGCTGGTGGCCATATGGGCCATTGCGGTCCTGGCGCGGAGCACGCGCCGGCCCCTTCTGCTGGCGGGGCTGGGGCTCATCCTCGGAGGCGCGCTCGGCAACATGGTGGACCGGCTGCGTTTCCGCGCCGTGGTGGATTTTCTGGATATCTACTGGCGCGGCTGGCACTGGCCGGCCTTCAATGTGGCGGACATGGGCATCTGTCTGGGCGCGATTTGCGCCTGTCTCGCCCTCTGGCGGCCGGAACGGGACGACGGGGGGCCGGAAGCCGCCGGTGGCGGCGGGGGGGATCGCGCATGAGCTTTGTCTGGTGGCACGCCGTCGTGGTCTGGCTGCCCATGCTGCCCACATTCTGGAGCATCTGGCATATCTGGAGCCACGACTTCCCAAGGCCCCAGGCGCGCGCCCTCTGGCTTGTCCTGGTGGTGTTCGTGCCGGTCATCGGCGGCATCATCTATATCTTTACGGGCCGCAAGACGGCTCTTGGCAAAATTTAACGCATGCGAGGCGACGATGAAGACCCCCTTCCGTTTTCTTGCCCTGGGTCTGGGAACGCTCCTGCTCGGCGGCTGCGCCGCGTCCGGCGGCCAGAATCTGGAGCAGCGGGTGCAGCAGCATGATGCCCAGCTGCGGCAGCTGCAACCCAATCAGGCCGACACCTGGAACCAGATGCAGGCCATGCGCCAGGAACTCAATGCGCTCAAGGGCCAGATGGACGACCTCAACAACGCGGGCGGCGCGCGCGCCTTGGTGGACCGGGTGCGCCGGCATGATGACGCCCTGCGTCAGGTGAACACCAGCATGGCCCTCAATCTGGACCTGGGCGAACCCATGGGCGCTGCGGGCGGCGTGTCCGCCCTGCCCCAGCCGGTCATGCCCGCGGGCGGCATCACCCCCGCCGCCGGGCAGAGCCCCGGCGCCGCTCCCGCCGTCCAGGCCGTGCCCATGGGCGGCGCGGCCTCCGGAAGCTACG
>URHE01000019.1 GCA_900547595.1 uncultured Desulfovibrio sp. | reverse complement strand
CATTTCCCCGCAGAGCGGGACAAGCGGCGGAAAAGCGTGGTTTTCCGCCTTATTCCGGCGCGGGCGTCTGCTCTCGCAGCCGCCAGAGCGTTACGCAATTTCATTGCGTAACGCTCTAGTTTTCGATGCGATAGTTGGGCGCTTCCTTGGTGATGACCACGTCGTGCACATGACTCTCGCGCAGGCCCGCCGCGGAGATCTCGCAGAAGGTGGTGTTGCGGAACAGGTCGTCCAGGGTGTGGGCGCCCACATAGCCCATGCCGGACCGCAGACCGCCCATGAGCTGGTAGACGGCCTCCATGACCGGGCCGCGATAGGGCACCCGGCCCACGATGCCCTCGGGCACGAGCTTCTTGCTCTTTTCCTGGAAGTAGCGGTCGGAGCTGCCTTCCTTCATGGCGTCGATGGAGCCCATGCCGCGATATATTTTGTAGGTGCGGCCCTGATAGAGGATGGTCTCGCCCGGACTTTCCTCCGTGCCCGCGAAGAGCGAGCCGATCATGACCGCGTGCGCGCCCACCACAAGGGCCTTGACGATGTCGCCCGAGAACTTGATGCCGCCGTCGGCAATGCAGCAGCGGTCCATCTCGCGCGCGGCGCGGCTGCCGTCCATGACGGCCGTGACCTGCGGCACGCCCACGCCGGCCACGATGCGCGTGGTGCAGATGGAGCCGGGCCCGATGCCCACCTTGACGGCGTCGGCGCCGGCCTCAAGGATGGCCCGCGCGCCCTCGTAGGTGGCTACGTTGCCCGCGATGAGCTGGCAGTTGGGGAAGCTTGCCTTGACGCCGCGGATGGCGTTGAGCACATTGACGGAGTGTCCGTGCGCCGAATCCAGCACCAGAACGTCGGCGCCGGCCTCAAGCAGCTGGGCCGCGCGCGCCTCGGAATCCTTGCCGATGCCGATGGCGGCGCCCACGCGCAGGCGGCCGTTCTCGTCCTTGCAGGCGTTGGGATACTTCTGCACCTTGTCAATATCCTTCATGGTGATGAGCCCGCGCAGGCGCTTGCCCTCGTCCACCACAAGGAGTTTTTCGATCCGGTGCTCATGGAGATGGCGCTTGGCGTCCGCCAGGGAGGTGCCCATGGGCACCGTGATGAGCCGTTCGCTGGTCATGACGTCGGCCACGCGCACGGCCTTGGCGTCTTCCACAAAGCGCACGTCGCGGTTGGTGAGGATGCCCACCAGCGTGTCGCCGTCCACCACCGGCAGCCCCGAAACGCGGAAATCGCGCATGAGGTCCAGCGCCTCCTGCACCGTCTGCCCGGAGGAGATGGTCACAGGGTCGAGGATCATGCCGCTCTCGCTCTTCTTGACGCGCTCCACTTCAAGGCGCTGCTGGGCCACGGGCATATTTTTGTGGATCACGCCGATGCCGCCCATGCGGGCCATGGAAATGGCCATGGCGGATTCCGTGACGGTGTCCATGGCGGCGGAGAGCAGGGGAATGCGGAGCGGGATGGAGGGAGTGAGCCAGGTCGTGATATCCACGGCATCGGGCGTGATGTCGGAATATCCGGGAATGAGCAGGATGTCGTCGAAGGTCAGCGCCTTGCCGCGGTTGGTGAACATGGCTCCTCCCAAGGGCTAACGGTAGGATAAAATTTATCTTCTTACCCTATCATCCGCCCCTTGCCATGTCAATGTCGGCGGGGGTGGTTTCGGTCTCCTGAAGGCACCGTAAAAAAACCGTCCGCCTGCGCGGAAGGCAAGCGGACGGCAAATATAAGCGATGTCATGCCCGTGGTTACGGACGCGGATTCTCCGGTTCGTAGCCCAGATCATGGATGGCACCCATGATGATGTCCAGCGCGATGGGCATGTTTTTGTCTTCTTCGTAGTAGAGTTCCTTTTTATCCAGATCCACCTTGGCGCTCTTGACGCCGGGGATGGCGGAAACAGCCTTTTCAACAGAGTCCTTGCAGTTGGCGCAGTGCATTCCATTGACTTTTATTGTGGGCATAGTATCCTCCTCAATTAATGGAGTTGGCGGTGTCCGTGCGTCAGCGCGGATGCACCGACTTTGTGAAATAATGGATACACGTTTTTTGCCGGAAAAACAAGAGGTCATATCATGGCGGATATACAACATGCTTCCATGCCTTCCGGCGCCTGCCCCCTGCGTTTTGATATTGGCGGCATGCACTGCGCGGCCTGCTCCTCGCGTATCGAACGCGTGGTGGGCCGCATGCCGGAGGTGGACAAGGTGAGCGTCAACCTTGCCACGGCCAGGGCGGAAGTCTGGCCTGCCGCGGGAGACGCCGAGGCCGTGCGCCATGAGGTCATGGCCGCTGTGGCGAAACTCGGCTTTACGGCCACCCCCGCCGCCGCGGAGGATGCCGAGGCGCGCTTTGCCGAGGCCCGGGCGCGGGCGCGGGCCGACAGGCGCCGCAGGCTGGGGCGCCTCTGGCCCATGCTCGCGCTTTCCGTGCCGCTGCTCGTCGTTTCCATGGGCCACATGCTCGGGCTGCCCCTGCCCGCGTGGCTGGAACCCCACGGCTCGCCGCGGGCCTTCATGCTTGTCCAGCTCGGGCTCACGCTGCCGGTGGTCTGGCTCGGGCGGCATTTTTATGTGGATGGCCTGGCGGCGCTGGCGCGCCGCTCGCCCAACATGGACAGCCTTGTGGCCGTGGGCACGGGCGCGGCCTTTCTCTACAGTCTCGCGAATACCGTTCTCGGCCTTGCGGGCAATGACCCCGCGTGGCGGGCCATGAACCTGTATTACGAGTCCTGCGCCGTCCTGCTGACCATGATCGAGTTCGGCCAGTTCCTCGAAGCCACGGCAAAGCAGCGCGCGGGCGATGCCATGGGCGCGCTCATGAGCCTTGCGCCGGAAACGGCCCTGCGCCTGAAAACCGCCGACGCGGCGCCTGAGGAGGTGCCGCTCTCCGCCGTCGCCCCCGGCGACCTCCTCCTGGTGCGGCCCGGCGGCCGCGTGCCCGTGGACGGCACCGTGGAGCGGGGCGCCAGCGCCGTGGACCTTTCGCTGCTCACGGGCGAGTCCATCCCGGTGCCCGTGGCGCCCGGCGACGGCCTCACCGCCGGCAGCGTCAATGGCGAGGGCCCGCTGGTCATGCGCGCCGTGGCCGTGGGCGCCAATACGCGCCTGGCGCGCATCGTGCGCCTTGTGCAGGAAGCGCAGGGCAGCAAGGCGCCCATTGCCCGGCTGGCGGACAGGGTCAGTTATTACTTCGTGCCCGCGGTCATGGCCCTGGCCACGCTTGCCGCGCTCTGCTGGCTGGCATTCAGCGATGAGCCGGTCACAACGGCGCTCACGGTCTTTGTGGCGGTGCTCGTCATGGCCTGCCCCTGCGCCATGGGGCTTGCCACGCCCATGTCCGTCATGGTGGGCACGGGACGCGGCGCCCAGCTCGGCGTGCTCATCAAGAACGGCGCCGCCCTGGAGCGCGCGGCCGGGATCACGGCCCTGGCCGTGGACAAGACCGGCACCCTCACCACGGGCATGCCGGAACTGACAGCCATCTTTCCGCTGGTCGCCGGGGCGGGGACTCACGGCGCCGGCCTGAAGGAGGACGAACTGCTGGCTCTGGCCGCGGCGCTGGAAGGCCGTTCCGAACACCCGCTGGCCCTGGCGCTCATCCGGGCCGGGAGCGAACGCACATGCCCCCCCTGCGAGGTGGAGGACGCGCGCATTTCGCCCGGCCTCGGCATTGCGGGCCGCGTGAAGCTTGCGGGCCGCGTCCGGGCCGTCGCCGTGGGCAGCGCGGCCTTCATGCGCGCGCGCGGGCTTGCGCTTTCCGCCGAGGTGGAGGCGCGGCTCGACACGCTGGCCGGGGAAGGGCAGACGCCCCTGCTCATGGCGCTTGCCGATGCCGCGGCCACGGACGGCGCCGCGGGCGCCGGGGAAGAGGGGGAAGAGCGCATCGTCGCCATTTTTGCCCTGGCCGACGGGCTGCGGCCGGAATCTCCCGCAGTGGTGCGGCGGCTGCGCGCCATGGGCCTGCGGGTCATCATGCTCACCGGCGACAACGCGCGCACGGCGGCGGCCGTGGCCCGGCTGGCGGGCATCGACGAGGTGGCGGCGGGACTCTTGCCCGCCGAGAAGGCCGACCATGTGCGCCGTCTGCAGGAAGAAGGCCAGGTGGTGGGCATGGTGGGTGACGGCCTCAACGACGCGCCCGCCCTGGCCCTGGCCGATGTGGGCATGGCCGTGGGCACCGGCGTGGACGTGAGCGCCGAAGCCGGCGACATCGTCCTCATGCGCGGCGGCATGGAGGCCGTGCTGGCGGCGCTGGAGCTTTCACGCGCCACCATGCGCAATATCCGGGAGAATCTGGGCTGGGCCTTTGGCTACAATATCCTGGGGCTGCCCGTGGCCGCGGGGCTGCTGCATGTGTTCGGCGGTCCCATGCTCTCGCCCATGATCGGCGGCATGGCCATGGCGCTCTCGTCGTTCTCCGTGGTGAGCAATGCTCTGCGCCTGCGCTTTTTCAGGGTCAGGAACGCGGCGTAGCGCGTTTTCGCAAGGCGTTGTTATGCGTTTGCGTTGATGACGCGCCTGTGTCGTGTGAACACTGCCGGAATTATCCGTCAAAAACAGCTGCGCGTTGCGGTCCATTTGCGTAAGCCGCGCGTTGCGCGGCAACGCAAACGCGCCTGCGGCGCGCCCTTCGGATGGCTTCGGCGCTGGCTGCGTCAGGACGCGGCGCCCGGCGCCACGGGCTCCTGCGCCGCTGCCTCAATGGCCGCGGGCTCGCCCGCGAGGCCGCGTTCCCGGATGAGCGCCGCGGCGCGTTTGGCGAGCGTGCCCACTTCCGGCTTGGATATCTGGCCGTCCGCGCCCACGCTGGCGCCCTTGTGGCGCAGCTTTTCCGTGATCAGCGACGAGAAGAGCAGAACCGGCAGCTGCTTGAGAACGGCGTCGTTCTTGATGCGGCTGGTGAGATTGAGCCCGTCCATCATGGGCATCTCGATGTCCGAGACGACCACCTGGACAAAATCGCTCAGGGGGCGTCCCTCCTCCTCCACGCGGCGGCGGAAGGCCGTGAGGCATTCCCAGGCTTCGCGGCCATTGGTGGTGATGATCACCTTGAAGCCCGCCTTTTCCAGCAGGTCGCGCTGCATTTCGCGCACCAGGGCCGAATCGTCGGCCACCAGGGCGCGATAGCCGGTGGTGCCGTCCCAGTCGTCGCCCAGGTCGTCAAGGCGCAGGCTGAGCCGGGGATTGAGGTTGGCCACCACCTTTTCAAGATCGAGCAGGAAGATGATGCGCCCCTCCAGCTTGACCACGCCCACGATGGTATTGCTCGACACCGCGGCCATGTAGGGATTGGGCGCCTCCACCTGTTCCCAGCTGATGCGGTGGATGCGGTTGACCCCGGACACCATGAAGGCCGTGGTGACGTTGTTGAATTCGGTCACGATGGTCTTGGGCTCTTCCGCGCGCCGGGTGGCCGGCGTCTTGCCGAGCCAGAGGGTGAGATCCACCAGCGGAATGATGCGCGAGCGGAGGTTGAACGCGCCCAGCACGCTTTCGTGCTGCACCTCGGGCAGTTCCGTGACCTTGGGCATGCGGATGATCTCCAGCACCTTGGCCACATTCACGCCATAATAGCCACGGTAGCCGGCTGCCTCGTCAGCCCCCACGACCTGCTCCGTGAGCCCCTCCAGCAGGGCGTCGCCCGGGAGGAGCGTCTCGTCCAGGTAAAATTCCACCATTTCCAGCTCATTGGTGCCGGATTCAAGCAGAATATTGGTGAGTTCGGCCATGATGCCTCCGTACCTGGTGAATTCCGGCGGCCCCTTCCGAGCGGGCCCCACCGGATGACTCCGGCGCTTCCCTGCGCGCGCCGGGCATTTGCCGCGCCTGAGGCGGAACACGTCCGCGCCCGTCTGAGAACGCTCTGAATATTCAGAGCGACGCCAGCCATTCTTCGGTGGCGTCAATAAGGCTTTTCGGCGTGGATGCGCCAGCCGTTAGACCTGCGCGGGATTTTCTCGCAAATCTTTCGGCATCCAGCTCTTCCGGCCGTTCCACATGGAAGGTCTCCACCCCGGCCTGGGCCGCCAGGGCGGCCAGACGCCGCGTATTGCCGCTTTCCCTGCCGCCCACCACCACCATGACGTCCACCATGCCCGCGATGCGGCGCGCCTCTTCCTGGCGCTCGCGCGTGGCCCCGCAAATGGTGTTCAGCACCGTGAGCGTCGGCAGGCGCTCCGCCAGCCACGCCTCGATAACGGCAAAGGCGTCGCGGTCCTGCGTGGTCTGCGAGGCCAGCACATGGGGCTTGCCGGGCTCCAGCGGCAGCCGCTCCAGCTCCGCGGGGCTCCCGAAAACCCGCGCCTCCCCTGTGGCGTAGGAAAGCAGGCCCCGCACCTCGGGATGCTCGGCCTCGCCGAACAGCAGGAGCGCGGCGCCGTCGCGGGTGGCGCGGGCAATGGCCAGTTGCGCCCCCTTGACGCGCGGGCAGGTGGCATCCTCCACCCCGGCGCCGCTGGCGCGCACGCGGGCTTCTTCCCCGCGCGGGAGGCCGTGGGCGCGGATAAGCACATGGTCACCCGGCCCAAGCCCGGCGGCGTCCTCCACGCAGACCACGCCGCGCCCGGCAAACTGCTCCAGCACCTGCGGATTGTGGATAATGGGGCCCAGCGTGCAGATGCGCCGCGCCCGCGCCGAAGCGCCGCCCTGCCCATGCTCCGCAAGCGCCGTCTCCAGGGTTTGCAGGGCCAGGCTCACGCCCATGCAGAACCCGGCGGTCTTTGCGCGAAGAACATCCATGCTGGCTCCCGACCGTGCCACGGCCCAAAAAATTCAGACGCCGGCGGCGCCGAGAAATTCGTCCAGCGCCGCCTCCAGCTCCTGCCAATCAGTACAGCGGCACAGGCGTTGACGCAAGACCCGCACGCCGGGCAGGAAGCGCACATAGCGCGGCACCAGGGAGCGCATTTTCCAGAGCGCGCCGTCGCCTGCGGCATGCTCCCGCGCAAGCCGCACATGGAGGCCGATCAGGGCCCTGAGCGACGCCGCGTCCGCCACCGGGGGCCGCTCCCCCCGGCACAGGGCGGCGTGCGCCGCGAAAACGGCGGGGTCATGCAGGGCGCCGCGCGCGTACATGACCGCCGCCGCGCCGGTCCGCTCCAGGCAGCGCACCCCGTCTTCGGCGCGCATGAGGTCGCCGCTCGCCAGAAGCGGGATGGAGAGCCGCTCCGCAAGCCGCGCGATGGCCTCCTGGTCGGCGCTGCCGCCGAAGCCCTGCCGGGCCGTGCGCGGGTGCAGGGTCAGCCAGCCCGCGCCCAGGTCTTCCAGACGCAGGGCCAGGTCCGGCAGAATGATATGCTCCCTGTCCAGACCGAGCCGGAGCTTGAAGCCCACGCGGCCCGGCGCTGCCGCCGCCGTCATGGCCCGGCCGCAGGCCAGCGCCCGCGCCTCGTCCCCCAGCAGGGCCGCGCCCGCGCCCTGGCGCATGACCTTGGGCACCGAACAGCCCATATTGCAGTCGAACCAGGCATAGCCCGCGGCGCGCAGGCTCGTCACGGCCGCGCCCAGAACCTCCGGCTCGCCCCCGAAAAGCTGGACCACCAGGGGCTGGTCTCCGGGCAGGCTCCGGAGCAGCTCGCCGGTGCCGGGGCTGCGATACACGAGCCCCTTGGCGCTGACCATTTCCGTCACGCAGACCGCGGCCCCGTAATGCCGGCAGAGCAGACGGAACGGCAGGTCGCTGTAGCCCGCCAGCGGGGCAAGCCACGGGGCGTCCCCGGCAAAGCGGAGGGGTTCGCCCGCGCCGGGGGGCGCCGTCGGCAGAAAAAAGCGCTTGCGCATGGCCTGAGGTCACGTCCTTGGGAAGGAAAACCCGCAAAAGGGAGCCGGGAAAACGGCTTTCCGCCGCCCGTCATGGGCGGTCCCCCAGCATAGCAGCCGGAAGCGGCGGAGGCCATGCCTTTTTTTCCGCCCGGAGCGGAGGGCGCGGCGCACGGCGTCCATTTTTTGACCCTGCGGACAGCGGGGAAAAATATGAACGACAACCAGTTGTCATCACGGGCATTTTTTATTGTGGCAAGAAATTTGCTTGGCATTGGGCGCAGCAGGTACACCCGCGCCGGGAACCATGATTTCCGGCGGTGACGTTTCGCCGCAATCTGTGCTAAGGAATATGCCATGCCATGCCGCAAGACCCTTGTCCTCTGTTCGCTCTGCCTCGCGGGCGCGGGGAGCGCCCTGCTCCTCGGACTGCTCGCGGGTTTCGCGCCACGGGGTGAGGGCATCGAGATCCGGCGCCGGGCCAGCGCCCATGTGGTCAGCCTGGAAGCGGCGGATCTGCCCGCGCCCATCCTCCAGAACGGCGACGGTGGCCGCGTCTGGGCCATCCGGCGCCCCGCGCGCGCCCAGGAGGCCGTCCTCCCGGCGGAGACGGCAGCGGGCGCGCCCACCCTTGCGGCGGCGCGTGCCGTGCTGGAGCTGCTGGATATGCGGCGCGAAGGGGAATTCGTCAGCTTCGAGCCGGACGGCATCCGCCTGAGCATGGGCGGCACGGCGCCCTTGTTCGGCTTCGAGGGGCCCCGGGCGTCCGACGGCGCCGGGCTCGCGCCGCTGGTGGCGCTTGACGGCGCCTCCACCCCTTCCCTCCTGGCGGTGGAACCCTTCCGCGCCAGTGATGCCCTTGACATGGAAGGCCGCCCCCTGCGCTGGCAGGATGTGGGCACGCTCATGGCGGGCTATCGCCCCCTGCCCCAGGAAGCCCCGCGCGCGAACGACGCACGGGAACACCGCGTTGACATCCCGGCGTCGCCGCTGCCGCCCCGCGCTTTCGCCGCCGGCGACGCGGCGGCCAAGGCCCGCCGCTATCAGGCCCTGGTGGAAAGCTTTGCGCGCCGCTACGATCTCAGCGAAGCGCTGGTCTACGCCATCATCCACAGCGAGAGCGACTTTTCGCCCACCCTTGTGAGCGGCAAGTCGGCCATGGGCCTCATGCAGCTTCTGCCCAGCACGGCCAGCGGGGAAGTGCACCGCTTCCTCTACGGACGCCGCGGCGACGTGGGCTTTGACGACCTGCGGGTGCCCGAGATCAACATCCGCTACGGCACGGCCTACCTCCACATCCTCCTCAACCGCTACTTTCAGGACGTGGCCGACCCGCTGGCGCGCGAATACTGCGCCGTGGCGGCCTACAACATGGGGCCCAACCGCTTCCTGCGCCTCTATGGGCCCACCAACGAGGAGGCCGTGGCGCGCATCAACGCCCTCTCCTCCGATGAACTCTATGACGACCTCACGCGGCGCCTGCCCGTCCGCGAGACCCGCTCCTATGTGGCCAAGGTGCGGCGCATGAAGCAGCACTACGCGGCCATGATGGCCCCGGCAAATGCCGTGAACTAGCCCGCCCGGGGCAGGCGCGACGGGGGGAGACGCTCCGGCATGATCAGCAAGGGACTTCTGGCGCTGGCCTGCGGCACCTTTGCCCTCGGCATCGCGGAATTTTCCATGATGGGCATCCTGTCCGCGCTTGCCCATGACCTCCATGTCACCATTCCGCGGGCCGGGGACTTCATTTCCGCCTATGCCCTGGGCGTGAGCGTGGGCGCGCCGCTCCCCCTCTTTTTCCGCAAATATCCGCTCACGCGCATTCTCCTCGGGCTGTGCGTCCTCATCATTCTGGGCAACGGCCTTGCCGCCCTTTCCGGGGGCTATGCCGGGCTGCTTTGCGCGCGCTTCCTCTCCGGGCTGCCGCACGGCGCCTATTTCGGCGTGGCCGCCATTGTGGCCGTGGGCCTGGTCGAGCCCGGACGCAAGGCGACGGCGGTGGCCATCATGGTGGCGGGCATGACGGTCGCCAATGTGCTTGGCGTGCCCGCCGTCACCTGGCTCACCTACCGCATCAGCTGGCGGCTCGCCTTCCTGCTGGCGGCCCTCTGGGGCGTCATCGCCTTCGCGGGGATCCTCGGCTGCGTGCCCAGCCTCCCCGCCCCTGAAAAACGGAGCCTCCGGCGGGAATTCCACTTTTTGAAGGGCCCCGCGCCCTGGCTCATCTTTCTTGCCACCTTTCTCGGCCAGGGCAGCGTCTACTGCTGGTACAGCTATATGGAACCCATGCTGCTGGAGATCACGCGCATCCCCGCGCCGCAGATGAAATGGGTCATGACGCTGGCGGGCCTCGGCATGTTCTGCGGCGGCCTCCTCTGCGGCCGGCTGGCCGACCGCTTCCGCCCGGCGCTGGTCTCGGCCTGGACGGCCCTTGCCATCGTGCCCATCCTGCTGGGCATCTACGGCTTCAGCGCGCACGCCGCCGTGGCCGTGCCGCTGGTCTTTCTGGGCGCGGCCGCGCTGTTCGGCCTGGGCGGCCCCATGCAATATCTCATCGTGCGCTATTCCAGGGGCGGCGAGATTCTGGGCGGCGCCGGCATCCAGATCGCCTTCAACATGTCCAACGCCTGCTCCGCCTTTCTGGGCGGCCTTGCCATCCGCCATGGCCTTGGCCTCGCCTCCCCCGCGCTGCTGGGCATTCCCATGGCCCTTGTCTGCGCGGGACTGCTGCTGTGGTTCCAGCGGCGCTATCCGTGCTGATCGTTGGACAGGCTTGGGCGCTCCCCACCCATATGGCCCGCAGGTCATGGCTATAAGCTTTCTTGCTCAAAGATTTGATCCAACATCTTCCCCATTCTCGTAATGACGGGGACAACAAGCGCATTGCCCATGCAGAAATAGCGGTATTTTTCGGGCATCCCAGTTTTCGTCCAATCCTCATCAAAGCCCTGTATCCTTTCGACTTCAATAGGGGTAAGCATCCGCAATCTTTCTGTTTGAGGATCACGGATGATATGTGTGCTCCGATTCATGGATGATTCAGATGTCAGGATGGTCCTCGCTGGTAGGTCCAATGGATCGGGGAAGGCGATGGCCCCCTCAGCAAATGTATATTTGTGTCCTGTCTTGCTCGTTCTTTGGACACGTTTGCTCCCTTTGAGATATTCCCATTTCTGCACATCCTTACCAAGATAATATTTTTCTGGGACATCGTCCTCGAGCAACGACCTCAGGCATACGGGCGGCTCAATCTTAGGGATCGCTTTTGCTGTATGGATGGTGCCTGACTCCATGTATCCGGCATTCTCAAAGTGAAAGCAGAGTCGATTAGATATACTCGAAAGTCCTAGGCCTTTTATGTTTATGGATGAGACTGGCCCAATCTCCAGCACCGGGAATGTCCTCGCAAAAAAACCCGTCTTGGTGAGGATAGAGGTTTTGTGCCGGCAGACGCGCACGGCATGTTGCGTCGTTGTCTTGCTGATAAAGATGAATACACGCCTTCGGCGCTGTGCAGCACCATATTCGGCAGCATTGATGACCCTCCATTCAACGAAGTAGCCCAGAGCATCCAGACAGGCCAGGATGACACCAAAATCGCGGCCTTTTTGGGGTGCGGGCGACCGCAGGAGCCTGTCAACGTTTTCAAACAGACCGAATGGGGGATGTTTGGCTTCGAGCGCATCCCGTATCTGCCACCACAGCACACCTTTTCTCCCTTTTATCCCGGTGCTGCCGGGCAACGGACGCGCGACGGAATAATCCTGACAAGGAAACCCGCCTACTAAAAGATTGTGGTCGGGGATCGTAGATTTATCCACCAGGGCGATATCGATGCCCGTATCCTTGTCGATGTCCCCCCAATGGGACACATAGCATCCATGCGCCCACTGCTTCGACTTATTGGGCTCCCATTGCGAGAACCATACGGTCTCCCAGGCCGGAGACGAGCGCTCAAGGCCGAGTCTGAAGCCTCCAACGCCCGCGAACAGTTCACAAACGGTCCTTTTCATCACATGCTGATCCATACTTCAAAACTTTTTGCTCTCATTTAGCTTAAAACCCTCCCGGCTTGGAATATTTACATCATCGCCATGATTGAATATGATAAAAGGAAAATTTTTGTGGGGGCAGGAGCAGGGGCATGAAACATCAGCGCTTGAGCACCAGCCCCGAAGTTTCGCGCCGGATGGCACGAGTGCACCTGAAACGTGGCACGGCCGAAACCCTCCTCGCAAAGGCGCTCTGGCATCGCGGGATACGCTATCGCTATAACGACTCAGGCTTAGCCGGCTCCCCGGACATAGTAATCCCCAGATATAAGATCGTCATTTTCGTTGATGGGGAATTCTGGCACGGACATGACTGGGAGCAAAGGAAAAAAACTCTCAAGAAAAACAGAGAATACTGGATCGAAAAAATCGAGGAGAACATGTCGCGAGACCGGCGAAACGATGCCCTCCTCAGAGAATCAGGATGGTGCGTGTTCCATTTTTGGGAGCGCGATGTAAAGAGGAGCCTCGATCGTTGCGTAGAGGATATTTTTGAAGAGATCATGGACATATTATCTGATTGATCAAATAAACGATATTCAATCACAGTACGACCAGTTTTCTCGTGGAGGCCAAGATGGATAGTGAATATACTGTTTATACGCGTCAAGAAATAATTACGCTTTTGGAATCGATTCTGGGCAAGACCTTGGGGGAAATCGACAGTGCACATATATTTGATAAAAGGACGCAGGATGCTCCAAAAATCACTGGTATCGCCGGGGCCGTCATCGAGACATCTGTATTCGGATATCCTCCAAATAGTTCCCGCGAAGCGGATCTGCTCATCGATGGTATCCCTGTCGAACTGAAGACCATAGGTGTCCGTCCTCCGAAAGATGATCCGGATACCTTTGAAGCGAAAGAACCCCTGACCATCACGTCAGTCTCTCTGCCCAAGGATGGCTCTGAGCCTCATATCATCCACGAGGTATTCCAAGACTCACATTTTTGGAAAAAAGCGGAACATCTTCTCATCGTCATCTATCACTATGCTGCAGCTTCCCCGGTGCCATCCAGGATGTACGCTTCCTTCCGTATCGAAGGCTACATATTCAACGAATTCAATGAGGAGGACAGGCTTCGCCTTGAAACTGACTGGAATATCATAAAAGATCATATCGCCCATATCTATGCTCACTCGGCTGACCCTACCCGGGACTATCCACGCCTTTCCTCAGAATTGCGTCCTCGATTGGTCTATCTTGCAATCGCGCCTAGGTTTCCGAATGCCCCACGTTTCAGATTGAAAAGGAGCTTGGTATCCAAGATCGTACAGGATCATTTTCCTTCGGCCGCTGCTTTGCCGCAATATCTCCCCGGTTACACAAGTTTTGCTGACTTCGACCGCAAATGTGCGGAAATCGAACGGAACTTTGCAGGAAAGAGCCTCGACGAGATGCTCGCGGAGTTTGGTATGACTCGCACGACGAGGAAGAATATCGCGGAACAGGCGGTCGTCCGTATGTTTGGCGGAGAACGCGATAAACTCAATGAGCTTGAGGTGTTCAACTCATTTGGATTGATTGCGAAAAACGTTACTTTGACCAGAGAGGGGAAAAGGACGGAAGATACCAAATTATTTACTCTTGATTTCCATGAATGGGACGACCCAAGCCTGACTTTCGACGAATCTTCCGCATATTCATATTTTTCCGAACACCAATTCTTTTTTATCATCTTTGAAGAACCATCACATGACGCGCCCTTGGGGGAAAATATCTTCAAAGGCTTCAGGCGATATACTTTTTCCAATGAGTTTATCTATACGGAAGTAAAAAAGACCTGGGAGAGGATAGGAACACTCATTCGGGAACATGCGCTCAAGGAGACGCCTATCCTTGATAAGCAAGGCAGGCAGATTTTTAATCCAACAGGAGAGCCCCAAACGTCCATCAACTTCCCCAAGGCCAGTGAGAGCATCATTTTCGTCCGCGGCACGAGTTCTGACTCTAGGAATAAGCCTGTGGAAGTGAACGGTATCAGAATGTATCGGCAGCAACTTTGGATCAAGGGTTCCTGGATCGCGGAGCATGTCCTGCACATGAGTTGACTTCCCAACAGTCGAGTCATCCGCCGATTCTTTTCAAGATCCGATCCTCATATCATTTAGAGTAGAGAGCTCCTTATATCACTGTTATCACAGGATAGTTACGGGACACCAATATCACCAGCGTCCGGGAGACAGCGGGAGGCCCCCGAGGAAGGTACGGACGAAAAATTTTCGCTCCGGCCTTTTTGACGCGCAAATTGACTGTTCAATCAATCAATCTTGTGCTATGCACACCCCGTTGCACGGACTGCAAAGCCCCGCCCGGGCCGCCGCGCTGGACGATGGCGGGCAAATGGGCTATGCTTTCGCAAAGTTGTGAGCAAGGGCCGGGCCATGCGCCCGGCGTGGAAACCGCGGCTCTGCCGGGGTTTGCGGCTGGAAGCGCGGGCATCCCGCATGCGGGCTGTTCCCTGCGCCGCAGCGGAGCCCCGGGGCAGGATTCGGAAAACCAGAGCGCGCCATGCGCGCCAAGGAGGAATGAGATGGCGAAAATGAAAACCATGGACGGCAATAACGCCACCGCGCATATTGCCTATGCGCTGTCGGAAACGGCGGCCATCTATCCCATCACGCCTTCCTCGGTCATGGGCGAGGTCATGGATGAACTGGCCGCCCACGGCCAGACCAACGTCCTTGGCGAGAAGGTCACGGTGCGGGAGATGCAGTCCGAAGCGGGCGCGGCGGGCGCCGTGCACGGCATGCTCTCCGGCGGCAGCCTGACCTCCACCTATACGGCCTCGCAGGGCCTTTTGCTCATGATCCCGAACATGTACAAGATCGCCGGCGAGCTTCTGCCCGGGGTCTTCCATGTGTCGGCGCGCGCCCTGGCGAGCCACGCGCTCTCCATTTTCGGCGATCATCAGGACGTCATGGCCTGCCGCCAGACCGGCTTCAACTTCCTCTGCTCCGCCTCGGTGCAGGAGTGCATGGACCTCGCCCTGGTGGCCCACCTGTCGGCCATCGACGCGAGCCTGCCCTTCTGCCACTTCTTTGACGGCTTCCGCACCTCGCATGAAGTGCAGAAGATCGAGGTCATCGACTACAAGGACATCAAGGGCCTGGTGAACTGGGACAAGGTGGCGGAATTCCGCGCCACGGCCATGAACCCCGAGCATCCGCACATTCGCGGCACCGCCCAGAACCCGGACATCTACTTCCAGAACTGCGAGGCTTCCAACCTCTATTACGAGGCCGTGCCCGGCATCGTGGCCGAGAACATGAAGAAGGTGGAGTCCATCACCGGGCGCAAATACCACCTCTTCGACTATGTGGGCCATCCGGAGGCCGACCGCGTCATCATCAGCATGGGCTCGTCCTGCGAGGTCATCGAGGAGACGGTCAACTACCTCAACGAGAAACTGGGCGAGCGCACGGGCCTTGTGAAGGTGCGCCTGTTCCGGCCCTTCTCCACCGAGCATCTGCTGCGCGCCATCCCGGCCAGCGTCACCTGCCTCACCGTGCTGGACCGCACCAAGGAACGCGGCAGCCTGGGCGACCCGCTCTATCAGGACGTCTGCACCGCCTTCCTCGAAAAGGGCGAGGCCCCGACCATCGTGGGCGGCCGCTACGGCCTCGGCTCCAAGGACTTCACGCCCGGCATGGCCAAGGCCGTGTTCGACAACATGAAGTCCCTCCAGCCCAAGAACCACTTCACCGTGGGCATCACCGACGACGTGACCCATCTTTCGCTTGATGTGGAAGAAGAGATCGACACCGTGCCCGCCGGCACCGTGCAGTGCAAGTTCTTCGGCCTCGGCGCGGACGGCACCGTGGGCGCCAACAAGCAGGCCGTCAAGATCATCGGCGACAATACCGACATGTACGCCCAGGCCTACTTCGCCTACGACTCCAAGAAGTCCGGCGGCTTCACGGTTTCGCACCTGCGCTTCGGCAAGCAGCCCATCACCTCGTCCTACCTAATCACCCAGGCCGACTACATCGCCTGCCACAAGGCCGCCTATGTGACCATGTACGACATCCTGGAGGGCGTCAAGGAAGGCGGCACCTTTGTGCTCAACTCCAACTGGTCCCTGGCCGACATGGAAAAGCACCTGCCCGCGGCCATGAAACGCAAGATCGCCCGCAAGAAGCTCAAGTTCTACAATATCGACGCGGTCAAGCTGGCGCAGGAAGTGGGCCTTGGCGGCAGGATCAACATGATCATGCAGACGGCCTTCTTCAAGCTTGCCAATGTCATTCCCTTCGAGCAGGCCGTGGACTTCCTCAAGGCCTCCATCAAAAAGACCTACGGTCTCAAGGGCGACAAGGTCGTCAACATGAACATCGCCGCCGTGGAAAAGGCCGCCCCCGCTCTGGAGGAAATCAAGTACCCCGCCTCCTGGGCCGACACCACCGAAGGCGCGGTGGTCACCCACTGCTGCGACGACGAGTACATCCGCGAGATCGTGCGGCCCATCCTGGCCCAGCAGGGCGACAAGCTGCCCGTGTCCTCCATGGACCCCGCCGGCTTCATGCCCGTGGGCACGGCGGCCTGTGAAAAGCGCGGCGTCGCCATCAAGATCCCCGAATGGCAGGTGGGCAACTGCATCCAGTGCTTCCAGTGCTCCTTTGTCTGCCCGCACGCGGCCATCCGCCCCGTGCTCGCCACCGAGGAGGAACTGGCGGGCGCGCCCGAGGGCTTCGTGACCAAGGACGCCATCGGCAAGGACCTCAAGGGCCTCAAGCTGCGCATCCAGGTCTATCCCGAGGACTGCCTGGGCTGCGGCTCCTGCGCCAATGTCTGCCCGGCCAAGGAAAAGGCGCTCGTCATGGTGCCGCTGGAAAACCGTCTGGCCGTGGAAAAGGCCAATCTGGCCTTTGCCGAGGAGCATGTCTCCCTCAAGGACGACATCATGCCGCGCGACACGGTCAAGGGCTCGCAGCTCCAGCAGCCCCTGCACGAGTTCTCCGGCGCCTGCGGCGGCTGCGGCGAGACCCCGTATGTCAAGGTGCTGACCCAGCTCTTCGGCGAGCGCATGCTCATCGCCAATGCCACGGGCTGCTCCTCCATCTGGGGCGCGTCCTCGCCCACCACGCCGTACTGCGCCAACCGCAAGGACGGCTTCGGCCCGGCCTGGGGCAACTCCCTCTTTGAGGATGCGGCCGAATACGGCTACGGCATCGAGGAAGCCTACCACGCGCGCCGCAACCGCCTTGCCACCCTCGTGGGCCAGGCCCTCAAGGACGAGGCGGCCACGCCCGAGCTGAAGGAAGCCCTTCAGGGCTGGCTGGACAACAAGGAGGACGCCGAAGGCTCCCGCAAGTACGGCGAGCAGATCATCGCCCACCTTGACGGCTTCGAGAGCCCGCTGGCCGCCGACCTCTGGGACATGGACGATCTCTACACCAAGAAGAGCGTCTGGATCTTCGGCGGCGACGGCTGGGGCTATGACATCGGCTACGGCGGCCTGGACCATGTGCTCGCCAGCGGCGCGGACATCAACGTCCTGCTCATGGACACCGAAGTCTATTCCAACACCGGCGGCCAGTCCTCCAAGGCCACGCCGCTGGGCGCGGTGGCGCAGTTCGCCGCCTCGGGCAAGCGCACCGGCAAGAAGGACCTGGGCCGCATGGCCATGACCTACGGCTACGTCTATGTGGCCTCCATCGCCATGGGCGCGGACATGCAGCAGACCCTCAAGGCTTTCCGCGAAGCCGAAGCCTACAAGGGCCCCTCGCTCATCATCGCCTATGCCCCCTGCATCAACCAGGGCCTCAAGAAGGGCATGGGCATGAGCATGCTGGAAGCCAAGACAGCCGTCCAGATCGGCTACTGGCCGCTCTATCGCTACAACCCCGAGCTGGCGCTGGAAAAGAAGAATCCCTTCCAGCTGGACAGCAAGGCGCCCAGCGGCGACTTCACGGCCTTCCTGGAAGGCGAGAACCGCTACGCCTCGCTGGACAAGACCCAGCCCGAAGTCTCCAAGGTGCTCAAGCAGGACCTGGCCGAGGCGTATGCCCAGCGCTACGCCCTGTACAAGCAGCTTGCGGACATGCCCTTCCCCGGCACCTGGCCCGGCAAGGAAGAAGCGTAATCAGCCCCCCTGTCCGGCGCCCCGCGGGGCGCCGGACAGAGAGCACAGCATGCCCGGGGGCGCGGCCATGGGCCGCGCCCCCGGGCCGCTGATAGCCATTGCGGAAATCGGGGGCGGAGCGGGACACGACCGTGCCGCCATGCAACGGATTTTCGCGCCTTTGCGCCCGGCAGGGAACGAACTCTGGCGGGTCAGCCACCGCCGGGCGGAACGTGTTCCCGGGCTTCCCCGGGCCATGCGCGCCCCGTCCGCAAGGAGGTTCCATGAAACACAACGCCCTTTACGTCACCGCCACCGGTCCCACCACGGGCAAGAGCGCCATCGCCCTCGGCGCCATGCAGATGCTCACGCGCACTATGCGCAATGTGGCCATCTTCCGCCCCATCATCAACGAGCCGCAACTGGATGACCGCGACCCGGACATCAACCTCATGCTCCAGCACTTCAAGCTGGACATGGACTATGCCGACACCTTCGCCTACACCCAGGCCGAGGCGCGGGACATCATCAACCAGGGCTCGCGCAATCTGCTTCTGGAAAACATCATCCAGAAATTCAAGAAAATCCTTGAGCTCCACGACTTTGTCCTCTGCATCGGCACGGACTTCCTCGGCAAGGACCCGATTTTTGAATTTGAGCTCAATGCCGAGATCGCGGCCAATCTCGGCGCTCCGGTCATGCTTGTCACCAGCGGCGACAATGTGACGGCCAAGGACATCAGCGATTCCCTGCGTCTGACCCTTGAATCGCTGGAGCCGTATGCCATCGACATCATCGCCACCATCGTCAACCGCGCCAATCTTTCCCAGACCGAGCTGGACGAACTGCGCCAGAGCCTGGGCAAGGACGGCAAGCCCGCCCTGGTCTACGCCGTGCCCAACGATCCGGCCCTGGGCCGCGCCACCATGAACGACGTGAAAAAGGGTCTGGACGCGGAGGTACTCTTCGGTGAAAACCGCATGGACACCCTGGTGGGCGACTACCTGGTGGCGGCCATGCACATCGACAATTTTCTCAATTATATCGCGAAAGACCAGCTCATCATCACCCCCGGCGACCGCACGGACATCCTGCTGGCGGCCATCGCCTCGCGCCTGTCCTCCACCACGCCGGACATTGCGGGCGTCCTGCTGACCGGCGGCCTGGAGCCGCCGGAGTCCGTGCGCGCGCTCATCGAGGGCTGGAGCGGCGCGCCGCTGCCCATCCTGCTCACCAAGGCGCACACCTACAGGACCATCACGGCCCTGCAGGAAATCTACGGCCTCATCGAGCCGGGCGACACGCGCAAGATCAATACCGTGCTCGGCCTTTACGAGCACCATGTCAACGGCAAGGAGATCGCCAACCGCCTGCTCTGCGGCCAGCGCAGCGGCCGCATGACGCCCATGATGTTCGAGTTCGAGCTCATCGAGCGCGCCAAGAGCGACAAGATGCGCATCGTGCTCGCCGAGGGCACGGAAGAGCGCATCCTCCGCGCCACGGACATCCTCCTGCGCCGCGAGGTGGCGGACATCACCCTTCTGGGCGACATCGACACCATGAAGGCCAGCGCCCGTTCGCTCGGCCTGGATATCGACGCGGCCAGGCTCATCGACCCGGTCAAGTCCCCGGATTTCGACAAGTACGCCGAGACCTACTACGAGCTGCGCAAGGCCAAGGGCATCACGCCCGAGCACGCGCGCGACGTCATGAGCGACGCCACCTACTTCGCCACCATGATGGTCAAGCTCGACGACGCGGACGGCATGGTCTCCGGCGCGGTGAACACCACCGCGCACACCATCCGACCGGCCTTTGAGTTCATCAAGACGCGGCCCGGCTTCAGCGTCGTCTCGTCGGTCTTTCTCATGTGCCTCAAGGACCGCGTCCTCGCCTTTGGCGACTGCGCGGTGAACCCCAACCCCACGGCCCAGCAGCTGGCGGAAATCGCCATCGCCTCGGCGCATACGGCCAAGGTTTTCGGCATCGAGCCGCGCGTGGCCATGCTCTCCTACTCCACGGGCACCTCCGGCAAGGGCGCGGATGTGGACGTGGTGGTGGAGGCCACAAAGATCGCCAAGGAAATGGCCCCGGACCTGGCCCTGGAAGGCCCGCTCCAGTATGACGCGGCCATCGACCCCATCGTGGCCAGGACCAAGATGCCGGACAGCCAGGTGGCGGGCCGCGCCACGGTCTTCATCTTCCCGGACCTGAATACCGGCAACAACACCTACAAGGCGGTCCAGCGCGCGGCCCAGGCCATTGCCATCGGCCCGGTGCTCCAGGGGCTGAACAAGCCGGTCAACGATCTCTCGCGCGGCTGCACCGTGCCGGACATCGTGAACACCGTGGCCATCACCGCCGTCCAGGCGGCGGCGGAAAAGAACGCCGGGAAGTAGCCAACTGTGCAAAACCATGCGCCGTCCGGCAGGCCGGGCGGCGCCGCGCCTTGCGCGGACACCCCAAAGGGAGTGAGGGATGAAAGTTCTGGTCATCAACGCTGGCTCTTCCTCGTGCAAGTACCAGCTTCTGGAAATGGACACCAAGACCGTGCTCTGCTCCGGCATCGCCGAGCGCATCGGCCAGCAGAACGGCCGCCTGACGCACAAGATCGCCCCCGGCACCGACCGCGAGAAAAAGATCGTGCGCGACGAGGACTTCCCCACGCATGTGGAGGCCATGGAGCTGGTCATTGCCCTGCTCACCGACCCGGCGGACGGCGTCATCCGGGACAAGGGCGAGATATTCGCCATCGGCCACCGCGTCCTCCATGGCGGCGAGTCCATCACCGAGCCGGTACTCGTTGACCGGCACGTCAAGGATGTCATCAAGGAATGCTTCCTGCTCGGGCCCCTGCACAATCCGGCCAACCTCATGGGCATCGAGGTGGCGGAAAAGCTCTTCCCCGGCGTGCCCAATGTGGCCGTGTTCGACACCGCCTTCGGCATGGGCATGCCGCCGGACGCCTTCATGTACGCCCTGCCCTATGAGCTGTACGACGAGCTCAAGATCCGCCGTTACGGCTTCCACGGCACCTCGCACAAGTACATTGCCCGCAAGACGGCGGAATACCTCGGCAAACCCCAGAGCGAGCTCAATTCCATCACCATGCACCTCGGCAACGGCTCGTCCATGAGCTGCGTGAAAAACGGCAAGTGCTACGACACGAGCATGGGCCTCACCCCGCTCGAGGGCCTGATCATGGGCACGCGCTGCGGCAGCATCGACCCGGCCATCGTGCCCTTCCTTCAGGAAAAGAAGGGCTACTCCCCGGCGGAAGTGGACACGGTCATGAACAAGAAGTCCGGCCTGCTCGGCATCTGCGGCTTCACGGACATGCGCGACGTCCATGCCGAGGTGGAAAAGGGCAACAAGCGCGCGGCTCTGGCCCTGCAAATGCTCGTGCGCAGCATCCGCAAGACGCTCGGCGCCTATATCTTCCTCCTGGACGGCAAGCCGGACGCCATCGTGTTCACCGCCGGCATCGGCGAGAATGACCCCATCGTGCGCGCCGCCGTGTGCGAGGGTCTGGAAGACCTGGGCATCAGGCTCGACCACAAGGAAAACGACACCCGCAAGCCCGGCGCCCGCACCATCTCCACGCCCGACAGCCGCATCCGCGTGCTCGTCATCCCCACGGACGAGGAGCTGGAGATCGCCGAAGCAACGCTCAAGGTGCTGGGCAAGTAGGGGCGCCCACGCGGTAAATACGACTGCAACAACATAAGAGCGGCGGTTCCCGCAGGGGAGCCGCCGCTCTGGTTTCTCGACATCATTCCCGTAGCGCAATGGGCACGCCAGCCTTACAGGGAAGCGCCGGAGCCCGCGCCGCTCTCCCCTGTTTGGGGCTGCTGTTTCTTGCGTGGGGGCGCAACAGACCCCACATGCGTCACGATGTCATGTTCATCATAGGTAATGGCAAGTCGCTTTTTTTCTCCCTGAGCCCCTTCGATGGGCGTTCCCGCCACTTCCCAGAGTCCGAGCGTCAGGACATCCATCACGCCATGCCCGATGGCGCGCCCCGCCGAGGGTTCATTGCCGATTTCATATTCATAAATGTCCACCCGACGCCCGTTTTCTTCGTGCGCTTCAACAGGATGTCCCAGTTGCAATTCCACTTCGCCCCGTGTTGCGCCAGTGCGAACTGCTCCAAGCTGGGGCTCCTTTTTTCCACTCATGGCCATGCCTACAGAGCAGCCTGTCATAAAAAGACAGGAAATAAGCATAACACTCATTGCCGCTTTCATATTCCTTCCCCTGCTTGAGTGCTGTCCTGAGAAAACACGCGCGAACTTTGTATTCTTATTGTCGAGTAGTTATAGCTACTCGATGCAAAATTGGCAAGCGTTATGACAGGGACATGGAGAATGATGAGCGCATTGCAAAGCGGCACATGCCCGCCGTCATCAAACGTTGCCGGGCACTGGCCGGTCTTTCGCAGCAACAGCTTGCCGATAGCATGGGCGTGAGCAAGGGCTTTATTTCCGCGCTGGAAGGCGGTCGGAGCGTACCCAATCTCGACATGCTCGTGGTTCTCGCCGCGGCGCTCAATGTGCGTCCGGGCGAGCTGGTGGATGCCATGGTGGAGGCGGCGGGAAAAGAGCAGCAGATGCCAGGGGCGCGGCAAAAGCCATAAAAACCCCGCCAGGGCGCCGTGCGGCTCCCTGACGGGGCGTTTCAGACAGCTGCGGGGCTTGAGGGCTTACGGCTTGAGGCCCATCTTGGTCACGGCCTGCATGCCGCCCATGGAATTCACCGTATCGGTGATGCCGTTATTGGCGAGGATGAGCAGGCTCTCATAGGCGCGCAGGCCGGAATTGCAGATCAGCGCCACCGGCCGGTCGCGCGGTATCTCGCCCATGCGGGCCTTGACCTCTTCCAGCGGGATGGAGTGCCAGTCCGGCTCCCGGTCCTGGATGGCCTTGCCGGCCTTGGCGGGCCGCGTGTCCATGAAGAAGATATTGTTCTCCTTGCGGTGCTTCCAGAGTTCCATGAACTCGTCGCCCGTCACGGGGCGGAAACGCCCGGAGAGCACGTTGTCCGCCACGTTGGCAACGGCATTGACCGCGTCCATGGCCGAGGCGAAGGGCGGCGCATAGGCCACCTCAAGGTTGGAGATGTCCTCCAGCGTGGGCTTCGCATACTGGAGCACGCCCGCCACAGCGTCGATGCGGGCCTTGAGCGCGTCGCCGTCCACGCAGGCGCCCTGGAGGCCAAGAACGCGGCGCGTGCCCTTCTCCACCACGATCTCCAGGCTCATCATCTTCTTTTCCGGATAAAAGTGGGCCCGGTCGAGCTGTTCGATGGCCACGCCCACGGCGTCGAAGCCCGCGGCCCGCGCCTTGGCGGCCGTGAAGCCCGTGCCGCAGAAGGACATGCCGAAGAGCTTGACCGCCCAGGTGCCCACATAACCGGGGAAGGTCGCCTCCACGCCCGCCAGGTTGGAGCCGATGACCCGGCCCTGGCGGTTGGCTTCGCTGCCCATGGGGATATAGCCGGGTTTGCCGGTGAGGATATTGGTCACAGAGGCGCAGTCGCCGCCGGCATAGATGCGCGGGTCCGAGGTGCGCAGGTGCTCATCCACCAGAATACCGCCAAAGGGCGCCACCTCAAGGCCCGCATCCTTGGCGAGCTTGCTGTTGGGGATGAAGCCCGCGGCGAAGATGACGAGCTGGGCCGGAAGTTCGCGCTTGTCCGTGACGACCCTGGTCACCAGGCCGTTTTCGCCTTCCAGGCGCACGACCTTTTCGGACGTGTAGACCGCCACCTTGTTGGCGGCGCATTCATGCTCGGCCATGAGGGCCAGGGTCTGGGAAAGCGCGCCGGGGAGGATCTGGTCCATCATCTCCACCACGCTCACCTTGACGCCCCACATGTCGGCCAGGGCCACGGCGGCCTCCAGACCGATGAAGCCGCCGCCCACGATGACGGCCTCATTGACCTTGCGCGCCTCGCACGCCTCGCGGATGGCGCGGGCGGCCTCCAGACGCGTCAGCGAGAGCACATGGCCGAGGTCCGCCCCTTCCACGGCGGGCATGCGCGGGCTGGCGCCCGTGGCGATGACGAGCTTGTCGTAGGGCAGCACTTCCTGACGGTCCTTGTCCAGCCGTTCCACCAGAACGGTCTTGAGCTGGCGGTCGATGGAAAGGGCCCGGGTGTGCGTGAGGACATTGACGCCCTTGAGGTCGCGGAAAAATTCCGGATCACGGATGGTGCCCGCATTGGTGGAGCGCAGGTCGTCAAGGTTCTGCACCTCGGCGGAGACATAGTAGGGAATGCCGCAGCCGCCGTAGGAAATGAAGGTATTTTCATCCACAAGGGTCACTTCGGCATCCGGCGCAAGGCGCTTGCAGCGGCAGGCCGCCTTGGGGCCCAGGGCCACGCCGCCGATGATGAGAATCTTTTCAGCCATTGAGTCCTCCTTGGGCTTGGATTTGGTGCGGGCGTCCCTCCCGGCCTTGTGCGGCGGGGAAAGGACGCCTGCCGCCGGACGGCCGTCCGGCGCGGCGCGACAGGCGCCAAAAACCGGCCAAAAACACCTCTTCGCGCATGATCCTCACAGCACAGCATGCTTCGGGGACGGAGCATGCAATGGCCAGCGGGGAGCGGCCTGTCCGCCGCGCGGGAATGCCCCGCGGCCCCTCCTCTTGCGGTTTTCCGTTGCGGTTTCCCGTTGCGGAGCCGCCGCTAGGGATGCCGGTCTTCCTTCAGGGCTTCGGCAAAGAGCGCCCGCCGGCTCGCCAGTTTGTCCCTGGCGTCCGTAAGCGTTGCGGCCCGTTGGCGCTCGCGCGCCACCACTTCCGCCGGAGCGCGGCTCACAAAGCTTTCATTGTGCAGCTTGCGGTTCACGTCCGTCATGTCCTTTTCCAGCTTTGCCAGCTCCTTGTCCAGCCGGGCCAGTTCATCGGCCAGGTCCACGCTTCCGGCCAGGGGCACGATGACCTGGCAGCCCCCGGTCACAGCCGAGGCCGCCGCCGTGGGCGCGGGCACCGCCGCGTCGATGACGAGCTCCTCCAGCCGGGCCAGGGTTTCAAGGCACACGCGGTTGCGCTCCAGCAACGCGCATTGCGCTTCGTCCACGGGATGGAGCAGGAGCCGCACCCTGCGCGTGGGGCTGATGCCGAGTTCCGCCTTGATGGTGCGCACGGCCACAATGACGCCCTGCACAAATTCCATGGCTCTGGCCTCATCCGGGCGCGCGCATTCCGGCCGCGCCGGGGGATAGGGCTCCAGGGCGATGTCCGTGGGCTCCCGCCCCTGCGGCACGGGGAGCGCCCGCCAGATCTCCGCCGTCACAAACGGCATGACGGGATGGAGCAGAAGCAGTATCTCGCGCAGCACAAGCCAGAGCACATACCGGGCGCGGTCCCGCACGGCGGCGTCCTCCGAGGCCATGTCCGGCTTGGCGAGTTCCAGATACCAGTCGCAGAACTCGTTCCAGAGGAACTTGTAGCCGCATTGGGCCGCGTCATTGAAGCGGTAGTCCTCCAGGGCCTGGTCCATGTCCAGCTTCGCGGCCTCAAGGCGATGCAGTATCCACGCCTCGTGCTGGCTCACCGGGCCGGAGAGGTCCACGGGCGCGGGCGCGGTTTCGGGCAGGTTCATGAGCACGAAGCGCGCCGCGTTCCAGAGCTTGTTCACAAAATGGCGGTAGCCCTCGATGCGCTCTTCGGAAAGGCGGATATCCCGGCCCATGGCCGCAAAGGCCGTAAGCGTGAAGCGCAGGGCGTCGCAGCCGTATTTTTCGATCATGGCCAGCGGATCGATGCCGTTGCCCTTGGATTTGGACATCTTCTGCCCCTGGGCGTCGCGCACCAGGGCATGGAGATAGATGTCGCGGAAGGGCGGCTCGCCAAGGAAGTGCTGGCCCATCATCATCATCCGCGCCACCCAGAAGAAGAGGATGTCAAAGCCGGTCACAAGAACGCTGGTGGGGTACCAGCGCCTGAGCTCCGGCGTCGTCTCCGGCCAGCCCAGGGTGGAAAACGGCCAGAGCGCCGAGGAGAACCAGGTGTCGAGCACATCCTCTTCCTGCTCAAGCTCGGCGCAGCCGCACCGCGGACAAACGGACGGGGCGGTCTCGGCCACCACCAGTTCGCCGCAGTCCCGGCAGGTCCAGGCGGGGATGCGGTGGCCCCACCATATCTGACGGCTGATGCACCAGTCGCGGATGGTGTCCAGCCAGTGATAATAGGTCTTGAGCCAGGTCTCGGGGAAAAGCCGGGTGAGCTGCGGCACCGCCGCCCGCGCGGCCGGAGCCATCTTTGTGGCGGCCACGAACCACTGCCGGGAGACATGCGGTTCCACCACGGTATGGCAGCGGTAGCAGCGGCCCACGGCATGGGCCAGCGGCTCCTCGCCGCGGGCAAGGCCGGCGGCCTCGATGTCGGCCACGATGCGCGCGCGGCACTCCTCCTTGGTCAGGCCCGCATAGGGCCCGGCCTCGGCCTTCATGCGGCCATCCTCGTCCATGACCTGCAAGAATTCGAGCTGATGCCGCTGGCCCAGGAGCCAGTCATTGTGGTCATGGCAGGGCGTGACCTTGAGCGCGCCCGTGCCGAACTCCCTGTCCACATAGGCATCGGCGATGACCGGGATCTCCCGGCCCAGGACCGGCACCACCACGCGCCGCCCCACAAGCCCGGCATAGCGCCCGTCCTCGGGGTGGACGCAGACGGCAGTGTCGCCGGGAATGGTCTCGGGCCGCGTGGTGGCGATGACGATCTCGCCGTCGCCGTCGGCCAGACGGTAGGCCACTTTCCAGAGGCGCCCCGGCTGGTCCTCGTGCTCCACCTCGTCATCGGCCAGGGCGGTATGGCAGCGCGAGCACCAGTTGATGATATAATCGCCCCGGTAGATGAGCCCCTCGTTATAGAGCTGCACAAAAACCTTGCGCACCGCAGCGGAAAGACCGTCATCCAGCGTGAAGCGCAGGCGCGACCAGTCCACCGAGCAGCCCAGGGCCGCGATCTGGCCGAGGATGCGGTGCCCGTAATCGGCGCGCCACTGCCAGACGCGCTCCACAAAGGCTTCGCGCCCCAGGTCCCTGCGGCTCAGGCCTTCCTTTGCCAGCGCCCGCTCCACCACATTCTGCGTGGAGATGCCCGCATGGTCCGTGCCGGGGATCCAGAGCACATTTCTGCCCTTCTGCCGCGCATGGCGGCACAGCACGTCAATGAGCGTCAGGTTGAGGGCATGGCCGATATGCAGCGCGCCCGTCACGTTGGGCGGCGGAATGACAATGGAATACGGTTCGCCCGGAGCGTCCGGGGCGGGGGTGAAGGTTCCGCTGTTTTCCCAGTGGTCGCGCCACCGGCGTTCCACATCCTTGGGCTCGTAGCCCTTGGGGAGCGTCTCCGCCATCTTGCATTCTCCGTGAAAGGCGGCAATAGTGCGCCATGCAGTGCGAAAGCGGCGTCTACATCCTGTGGGATGCCTCCCACATCTGGGGCCTCATGGCCTGGCGCGCCCTGCGCGCTCTGGGCGTGCCCTCGCGGCTGGTCAAGGCTAAAGAAATAGCCGAAGGCGCGCTTCATGGCAAGCCGGGGCGGCATGGGGGCGCGCGCCTGCTGCTCGTCCCCGGCGGCAGCGCGCGGCGCAAGGCCGCCCTCCTGGGCAGGACCGGGCGCGCGGCCATCCGCGACTTTGTCCACGGCGGCGGCAATTACCTCGGGTTTTGCGGCGGCGCAGGCCTTGCCCTGAGCCATGCCCGCGAGGAACAGGGGCTGGGGCTCTGCCCCTGGACGCGCGCGCCCTATGCGCAGCGCTTCCAGCACCTGATTTCCGGCCATGTGCTGGCAACAGTTCCCGATGCGGCAGGCGCGCCCATATGCGATGCCGCAGCGCAGGCGGCCACGGTTCCCCTCCCCCCGGCACCCATTTCCCTGCCCGTGTGGTGGCCCGGACGCTTCGCGCCGGGGCCCGGCGATGTGACCCTCCTCGCCACCGGCATCGCGCCCGGCGCGGACCTCTGGCTGGCGGACCTGCCGCTTGCCGGCGTTCCCCCCCATGTGCTGGAGACCTGGCGCGTCTGCTATGGCGTGGACCTTTCGCCCGACTTCCTCGCCGGGCAGCCGCTCGTGGTGAGCGGCGCCTTTGGCGCGGGCCGCTACCTGCTCAGCTATTCGCATCTGGAAACGCCGGAAAGCCCGGCGGCCAACGCCTGGCTGGCCGA
This sequence comes from uncultured Desulfovibrio sp., assembly GCA_900547595.1. GTDB lineage: Bacteria > Desulfobacterota > Desulfovibrionia > Desulfovibrionales > Desulfovibrionaceae > Desulfovibrio. Next base: position 348 of record URHE01000019.1, on the reverse strand, counting down.
CATCCTGCGCGGCCTGGGCGCCGGGACGCCGCGCGCCGCCGCGGTGCCCGCCTGGCGCCTGGAAAGCGGGGGGGACGGACCGCCGCCGATGCTGGCCGCGCACGACCCCGCGGCGCTGGCGCGCCACGCGCGCGCCCGGATCCACGCCCTGCTTGACCTGGGCGTGGAACATCACCTCTTCTTCCGCCGCACGCCCTGGCTGTGGGGCTGGCGCGCCGGTCTGCCGGGCATGGCCTATGTCCGACTGGATAACCAACAGCAGTGGCCTGCCATGCTGATGGTGAGGCTGCCGCAATGAAACAGGACGCACATCCCCCGGTCGCTCGGCTTGAGCACGTCGGACAGCGT
>URHE01000018.1 GCA_900547595.1 uncultured Desulfovibrio sp. | reverse complement strand
CCGCCGCGAGCCTGGGCGAAGGCGGCGCCGGCTTTCTGGTGGCCGCCCGCACGCCGTTCTATGCCGAGTCCGGCGGTCAGGCGTCGGACGCGGGCGCCATCGCCACGCCCACGGGCGAGGCGCGGGTGGACGGCGTGCTCAGGGCCGGGCGCTGCATCGTGCAGCGGATCACGGTCACGCGCGGCGAACTCCATGCCGATCAGGAAGCGGACCTGCGCGTGGATGCGGACCAGCGCGCGGCCACGGCCCGCAACCACACCTGCACCCATTTGCTCCATGCGGCTCTGCGCCGCGTGCTGGGCGGGCATGTCAAGCAGGCCGGCTCCCTGGTGGACGGCCATCGCCTGCGCTTTGACTTTTCGCACCTGGCGGCGCTCACGCCGGAGGAACTGGCGGCGGTGGAGCGCGACGTCAACCGCGCCATCATGGCCGATGTGCCGGTCCTGGCGCGCGAGATGCCGCGCGACGAGGCCCTGGCCGCCGGCGCCATGGCGCTCTTCAGCGAAAAATACGGCGACGTGGTGCGCGTGCTCAGCGTGGGCCGCGAGGGCGAGGCGCCCGAATCCGTGGAGCTGTGCGGCGGCACGCACCTTGCCCGCACGGGCGAGGCCGGGCTCTTCCTCATTGTCGCGGAAAGCGGCGTGGCCGCCGGCGTGCGCCGCATCGAGGCCGTGACGGGCTGGAACGCCTACAGCCTCGCCATGGGCCAGCGCGCCGAGCTTGCCGCTGTCGCCGCCGCGCTCAAGACCCGGCCCGGTCAGGTGGCCGAACGCCTCCACGCCGTGCAGGATGAGGCGAAAAAATTGCGCCGCGCGCTGGAAAAGGGCGCCTCGGCCAGCGTGGACGGCGCGGAACTGGCGCGGCGCGCCGAGAGCGTGGGCGGCGTGCGGCTGGTGGCCCAGCGGCTGGACGGCGTGCCCGTCAAGGCCCTGCGCGACCTCATGGACGATCTGCGCCCGCGGCTGGAGGCGCCCGCCGTCGCCTGCCTCGCCGCCGTGGCGGACGGCAAGGTCAGCCTGCTGCTCCATGTTTCCAGGGACCTGCACGGGCGTTTCACGGCGCCGGCGCTCATCAGGGACGTGGCCGCGCCCTGCGGCGGCTCCGGCGGGGGCCGTCCGGACCTGGCCCAGGCGGGGGGCACCAGGCCCGAAGGGCTGGATGCGGCCTTTGCGGCCCTGCGTACTCTGGTTGGAGGCGGCAAAGAATGATCGGCATTTCCAAGCTCTACTGCGGTCAGGTGGAACCTTCGGACGCCCTGCGCTACGGCAGGGAATCCGGCAGGCTGCCCTCGCACCTGCTCCAGTTCTCCAGGGACAAGAAGCCCGTGGTGGTCTGGAACATGACGCGGCGCTGCAACCTCAGGTGCGTCCACTGCTATGCCCAGGCGGTGGACCCCGCCACCGGCCGCGACGACATCGGCACGGAGCAGGCAAAGGCCATGATCGACGATCTGGCGGCCTACGGCGCGCCGGTCATGCTCTTTTCCGGCGGCGAGCCGCTGGTGCGGCAGGACTTGGTGGAGCTGGCGAGCCACGCCACCTCGCGGGGCATGCGCGCGGTCATCTCCACCAACGGCACGCTCATCACGCCGCAAAAGGCGCGAGAGCTGAAGCGGGTGGGCCTGTCCTATGTGGGCATTTCCCTGGACGGCATGGAGGAAGTCCATGACCGCTTCCGGGGAGTGCCGGGCGCGTTCCGCAAGGCGCTGGAGGGCATTGCCAACTGTCAGGCCGAAGGGCTCAAGGTGGGCTTGCGTTTCACCATCAACCGGCGCAACGCGGGCGAGATTCCGGGCATTTTCCGGCTCCTGCGCGAGCTTGAGGTGCCGCGCGCCTGTTTTTATCATCTGGTCTATTCCGGGCGCGGTTCGGAGCTCATCAAGGAAGACCTGGATCACGCGGAGACGCGCGCCGTGCTCGACCTCATCATGGACGAGACGCGCGCCCTGTTCGAGGCGGGCGCGCCGCGCGAGATACTCACCGTGGACAACCACGCCGACGGCCCCTATGTGTGGATGCGCCTCCAGCGCGAGGACCCGAAGCGCGCGGCGGAGGTTTTCGAGCTTTTGCAGTATAACGAGGGCAACAGCTCGGGCCGGGGCATCGGCTGCATTTCGTGGGACGGCAAGGTGCATGCCGACCAGTTCTGGCGCGGCCATGTGTTCGGCAACGTGCTGGAGCGGCCGTTTTCGGCAATCTGGGACGACCCGTCCATAGAACTGCTCCACAAGCTCAAGGACAAGAAGGCCCATGTGGGCGGCCGCTGCGCCAAGTGCCGCCACCTGAACATCTGCGGCGGCAACTTCCGCGCCCGCGCCGAAGCGTATTACGGCGATATCTGGGCCGAAGACCCGGCCTGCTACCTGACGGACGAAGAGATCGGCCTGTAGACGGCCATCAACCAGTCGAGGCATCCATGAACGCATTCCATCGCGGGCGCCGCCTGCGGCAAAGCCCCGAGCTTCGCGCCCTGGTGCGCGAGACCGCGCCCCTGCTGCGCGAAGAACTCATCATGCCCTATTTTGTGGTGGAGACGGACGACGCCGCCTTCCGCAAGGAAATCTCCGCCATGCCCGGCCAGTTCCAGCTTTCGCTCCAGGAACTGGAAAAACAGGTGGGGGGGGCCGTGGCCAACGGCCTTGGCGCGGTGCTGCTCTTCGGCATCCCGGCGGTCAAGGACGAGCGGGCCAGCGGCGCCTGGGCCGAGGACGGCATCGTGCAGCGGGCCGTGCGGCTGCTCAAGGCGCGTTTTCCCGCGCTGGTGGTCATTACGGATGTCTGCCTCTGCGAGTACATGAGCCACGGGCATTGCGGTATCCTGCGCCCCGACGGCGCGGTGGAGAATGACGCCACCCTGCCCATCCTCGCGCGCACCGCCGTGAGCCATGCCCGCGCGGGCGCGGACGTGGTGGCCCCGTCGGACATGATGGACGGCCGCGTGGCGGCCATCCGCGCCGCGCTGGACGAAGCGGGCTTTGCTATCACGCCGCTCATGTCCTATGCCGTCAAGTACGCGTCGGCCTGTTACGGGCCCTTCCGCGAAGCGGCGGAATCCGCCCCGGCCTGCGGCGACCGCAAGAGCTACCAGATGGACCCCGGCAACGCGCGCGAGGCGCTGGTGGAGGCGCGGGCCGACCTTGCCGAGGGGGCGGACATGCTCATCGTCAAGCCCGCCGGACCGTATGCCGACATCCTGCGCGCGGTGCGCGACGCCGTGGATGTGCCCGTGGCCGCCTATCAGGTGAGCGGCGAATACTCCATGATTCGCGCGGCCGGCCTCAACGGCTGGATCGACGAGCGCGCGGTCATGCTTGAAAGCCTGCTGGGGCTCAAGCGCGCCGGGGCGGACATGCTCATCACCTATTTTGCCGAAACCCTGCTGCGCGAGGGGCTGGCGCGCTGATGGCCGCCCAGTCCAGCACAGGCGCGCCCGCGGGAGGGAGCGCTCATCCGGGCCGCGCGACCGTCGGACATCCCGCCGGACATCCGGACGATCATGGCGGCGCGGGCGGCCATCCGGGCGCCGGCGTTCCGCGCACTTTGGAGGACGGCAGCCCGGTCTGCCGCCTCATCGCGTGGGAGGTGACGCGTTCCTGCAATCTCGCCTGCCGCCACTGCCGCGCCGAGGCCCATCCCGAGCCCTACGACGGCGAGCTTTCCACCGCCGAGGCCAAAGCCCTCATCGACACCTTCCCGCAGGTGGGCCGCCCCATCGTCATCTTCACGGGCGGGGAGCCCATGATGCGGCCCGATGTGTACGAGCTGGTGGCCCATGCGCGCGGCCTCGGGCTCACCTGCGCCTTTGCGCCCAACGGGACGCTCATCACCGCGGAAAATGCGGCGCGTCTGCGCGAGGCGGGCGTCAGCCGCTGCTCCATTTCCATTGACGGCGCGGATGCGGCGAGCCATGACGCCTTCCGGGGCGTGCCCGGCGCGTTCGCGGCGTCCCTGCGCGGCATCGGCCATCTCAGGGACGCGGGCCTGCCCTTCCAGATCAACACCACGGTGACGCGCGGCAACCTGGCGAGTTTCAAACGCATCTTCGAGCTGTGCGAGCGCCTGGGCGCGGCGGCATGGCACATTTTTCTTCTGGTGCCCATGGGGCGCGCCGCCGGGCTGGCGGAGGAAGTCATCAGCGCGGAGGAGTACGAGGACGTCCTCCACTGGCTCTATGATTTCCGCAAGGGCACGTCCATGCACCTCAAGGCCACCTGCGCGCCGCACTATTACCGCATCATGCGGCAGCGCGCCCATGAGGAGGGCGTGCCCGTCACGCCGGAGACGTTCGGCATGGACGCCATGACGCGCGGCTGCCTGGGCGGCACGGGCTTCTGCTTCATCAGTCATGTGGGGCGGGTGCAGCCCTGCGGCTATCTGGAACTCGATTGCGGCAATGTGCGCGAAACGCCGTTTCCGCGGATCTGGCGCGAGAGCCGCCAGTTCCGTCAGTTCCGCCGTCAGGAGGAATATGCGGGCAAGTGCGGCGTGTGCGAATACCATCGCGTGTGCGGCGGCTGCCGGGCGCGCGCGCAGAGCATGAGCGGCGACTATATGGGCGAGGAGCCGCTGTGCACCTATGTGCCCAGGGCCCTGAGGGCCTGAGGCGGGGCGGCTGCCGGCGCCCGGGTGGGGCCCCGGGGCTCAAGCGAGGCATGATGAGCGGGGAAAACAGGGAAATGACCGCGCCAACGGCGCTGGACGCCGCGCCCGGCGATGACCGGCTGGACGCCACGGACCGGCGCATCCTTGATGTCATCCAGACGGACTTTCCCTTGGAGCCGCGCCCGTATGCGGTTCTGGGCCAACGCCTCGGGCTTTCGGAGGAAGAGGTGTTCGCGCGCGTGCGCGCCTTGCGCCGGCGCAGGATCATCCGGCGGCTTGGCGCCAATTTCCAGTCCGCGAAGCTGGGCTTCGTCTCCACGCTCTGCGCGGCCAGGGTGCCGGAGGAACGGCTGGAGGCGTTCATTGCCGCCGTCAATGCCGAGCCGGGCGTGACGCACAATTATCTGCGCGATCACGCCTACAATGTCTGGTTCACCCTCATCAGCCCGTCGCGCGAGGCGTCGCGGGCAATCCTGGACAACCTCACCCGCCGCACCGGCGTGTCCATCCTCAACCTGCCCGCCACCAGGCTTTTCAAGATACGTGTGGATTTCCGCATGGGCGGGGAGACGGCGGACTAGCGCCGCCGTGCGCCCCGGCGGGCGTTTTGCCTGGCATGCCGGGGCCGTGCCGCCATTTTTTCCGCACCGCTTCAGCGTGAGCCCATCGGGCCGGGGAGAATGCGCGCGTTCCCCCAACCGCCGGGCGCCCGCTTGACAGCGGCGGGATTTGCGGCGAAAAAATCAACGGGGCGGAACGGCACCCGCCGTTCCGCCCACCGCCTAGGATGGGGTGCTTCCGGAAAGCCGCGAAGGTTGGTTCGGCTTTCCGGAAAGTGCCCCATTTTTGGGCCACGGGCCCAAAATCCCTTTCAAATCCAGAGCATTTTGCTGAGGAAAATATCTGTACGACAGATATTTTCCTCAGGTTTCGCTGCCTTCATTTTGGCGGAAAAACGCGGTTTTCCGCCTCATTCCGGCGCGGGCGTCTGCTCCCGCATCCGCCAGAGCGTTACGCAATGAAATTGCGTAAACGCTCTAGAACGAGTACACGAAGCTTGCGTTGATGTTCCAGGCGTCCTTGGTCTGCGGGATGGACATGCCTTCCTTGTGGCGGGCGCCCCACGCGGACTTGCTGGTGTCGAGCCACAGGGCGATGTAGTCGGCTTCAAGGGAGATCGTGAAGTTCTCGTACATCTTGTAGGTGTTGGTCAGACCCAGCTCGAGGGCGGTGTCGCCGGTGGTGAGGTACATTTCCTCATGACCGAGGGGGAAGGTACCACCTTGGCGGGTGCCAAAAGAAGGAACTTCATCGAGTCCCGTGCCATTGGCCCACAGACCGGCGCGGGACATCTTCTTGGCCATGGACTTGCTGTTGGTGCCGCCCATGAAGTTGAAGCGGAAGGTGTGCTTGAGGTCCTCGATGAAGCTCATGTCCTTCAAGCGCGCGCCAACGCCCCAGGTGCCGGCCATGTTGCGGCCGAACATGTGGTCACGGGCGATGTAGGGATCGCCGTCAAAGGCGAAGTTGGAGTACTTGTTGGTGTTTTCGTAGCCCAGGGCGGGCAGGCGCTCGGAACCGTTGGACGGATTGTTGTCGTCGCCGGAGGAGTACCAGCCGTAGAGGCCCGGGGTGGCCCAGTCAAGCTTGTACTCGGCCAGCAGGGTGGCGAACCAGCCCTGGCGGTTCAGGCGACCGTCGTCTTCCCAGGTCACGGAGCCGTATTCGAAGTCCCACGCCAGGCGGAAGGGATCGAACATGGTCAGCTCGCCGGAGAGGCCGCCCCACCAGGCGTTGCCGTACTGGCTCAGCCTGCGGCTGGCGATGCCGTCAGCTTCGCTGAAGTCCTTGTGGCGCGGGCCGCCCGCCGGGAAGAGGCCGGCGTTCACATAGGCGCTGCCGGCGCCGGGGATGTTGCCGAAGGCATCATTGACATCATTGTATTTGCCGTACTCATCCTCGTCCATGACCCGGGTGGCATCACGGAAGGTGTTGGGGCCGATGGCGGCATACATGCCCCAGGGGGTCACTTTCACGCCGTCAAAGGTCAGCGGCACGAGCAGGCCGAAGGCGTCCAGGTTGTCCATGTAGTTGGCGCGCCACGCCTTGTGGCCGTTGTTTTCGGTGTAGCCGGCGAAGTTGTCGTTGTAGGGACGCGCCCAGAAGGCGGTGACGCCGACCATCTCGTTGATCTGGTAGTTGGCAACGATGGCGGCCACGTCGTCATTGAGCACGGAGTTGCCGGAGGCGTAGGCGGGCGTGGTGATATTCTGGAGACCCATGCGGAACTTGAGGTCCGTCTCGGGCACCATCCAGTCGATGTACGCCTGCTTCAGCTTGATGATGCTGTTGCCGTCGGCGCCAAGCGCGCCACCCTGATCGGCCTTGCCCCAGAACTGCTCGCCGATTTCAAAATAGACCGTGCCGGAGAGGGACTCGGAAGCCACGGCGTCCAACTGCAGGCGAACGCGCTGGCGGGCTTCGAAGTCATCCTGTTTCTTGTTGAAGCCGGTGGGGGTGTGGCCCTTGTACTTGCCCTGGAAAGTGCCGTTCTGGCCGTAGTCGAACGACATGATCCACTGGCCCTTGGCCTTGAAGTCGATGGCGCTGGCACCGGTGGCGGCGCCGAACACCAGACCGGCCGCCAAAAGAAGCGTCGCGATCTTTTTCATTGTTGAACCTTCCTTGTTTTGCCCGCCCCACGATGGGGAAGACGAGTTTGCTGAACCATCGGGATTTCCCCGTGAGGGGAAAATACGCAATCCCGGGTGGGGATGCAAGCCTTTTCGTGCAAAAATTTTTACCCTTGCGGCCCCATTTTGCGTGGTTGAAAAATTTTTCCTGTGCTAGCAATTGGTTATGAATTTTCCGCACTGAAAAAAATTTTTATTGCCGTGTGGGACCGGCCTTGCCCTGGCGCACGAGTTCGGCCACCTGTTCCACGTCCTTGTCGCCCCGGCCGGAAAGATTGACGAGCAGCACCTTGTCTTTTCCCATGCGGGGGGCCAGCTTCACGGCCTGGGCCAGGGCGTGGGAGGATTCGAGCGCGGGCAGGATGCCCTCGTGCCGCGACAGCAGGAAGAACGCCTCCAGCGCCTCGTCATCGGTGACGCTCACATACTCGGCGCGGCCCGCGTCCTTGAGCTGGGCGTGCTCCGGCCCCACGGAGGGGTAGTCCAGCCCGGCGGAGATGGAGTAGACGTCGCCCGCTTCGCCGTTGGCATTCTTGATCATGTAGGAGTTGAAGCCATGGAGCACGCCCGGCTCGCCCAGGCAGAGCGAGGCCGCGTGCTCGCCGTAGGCGTTGCCCCGGCCCCCGGGCTCCACGCCCACCAGGCGCACCTCCCTGTCATCGAGGAAGCCGGCGAACAGGCCGATGGCGTTGGAGCCGCCGCCCACGCAGGCCAGACACACATCGGGCAGGCGCCCCAGTTCCGCCAGCATCTGGGCGCGGGCCTCGCGGCCGATGACGCTCTGGAAGTGGCGCACCATATATGGATAGGGGTGCGGCCCCACAGCGGAGCCGAGCACATAGAACATCTCCGGATCGGCGATCCAGGCTTCCAGCGCCTCGTCCACGGCCTCCTTGAGGGTGCGCTGGCCGCTTCTGGCCGCCACCACGCGGGAGCCGAGCATCTCCATGCGGATGACATTGAGCCGTTGGCGGTCCATGTCCACCTCGCCCATGTAGACCGCGCAGCCAAGCCCCATGAGGGCGGCGCTCGCCGCCGTTGCCACGCCGTGCTGTCCGGCGCCGGTCTCGGCGATGACGCGCTTTTTGCCCATGCGCTTCGCCAGCAGGCACTGGCCCAGGGTGTTGTTGATCTTGTGCGCGCCCAGATGGTTGAGGTCCTCCCGCTTGAGCCATATCTGGGCGCCCCCCAGGGTCCGGCTCAGATTGGCGCAATGAAAGACCGGGCTCGGGCGCCCCGCAAAGTGGGTGAACAGGCTGTCCAGCTCGCGCTGGAAGGAGTCGTCCTTCTGGGCGGCGGCGAAGGCGTCCGCCAGTTCATCCAGACGCGCCTTGAGCGGCGCGGGCACAAACTGGCCGCCATAGGCGCCGAAAAATCCCCTGCTGTCCGGCGTGCCCCCGAGGGCGGCGTCATGCTTCTCGCGCATGGTATTCTCCTTAAAAAGCATGCTGTATTTTCATCGTGGTCCCCGATGCCGCGCGCGGCATGTCTCCGTGCGGGGAAACCCGGTCACTCTGTCGCTTTTGCGCGGGCGCTGTCAAGCGCTTCCCCGCATGGACACAGGGGGCGAAAGCCGCTACACTCCATCGCTTCCCGCTGCGCCCAGCGGAAATTTTCCCCCGGAGGGCTTTACGATGCTTGAAGAACGCCATATCGGCGACGGCAAGGTGCTGCTGCTCGCGGGCGGCGGCAGGATATTCACCGACATTGCCGCCCGTTTCGTCCGCAGCGAGCGGGAGCTGGAAGAAATCGCGGCCTCGCCCTATTCGCGCGACATCGTGCGCAATATCCTCAGCATGGGGCACCGGGCCGCGCTGGAGTTTGACTGGTTCCTCTTCGGCGTGGAAGGCTACTCCCGCGTGACCGAGGTCCAGCTCGTGCGCAAGCGGCACGCCTCCTACCTCATCAAGTCAGGCCGCGCGGAGCTCAGGGGCAAGCGCCGTTTCAGCGTGGCCTATCCCCGCAGCGTGGCGGATTTCACGGCGGACGTGACCCTGCCGGACGGGACGGCGGCGCGGCTCAGTGGCCGCGACCTCGCCGGACTTTCGCGTCAGTGGTATGAGGCCGGCCTCGCCGCGGGGCTGCCCGAGGAGGACCTCCGCTATCTCAAGCCCCAGGCCACGACCTTCAAGGCCATCATCGGCATGAACGCCCATGCCCTGCTGGACTGGTTCTCCATCCGCTGCTGCCGCAACGCCCAGGCCGAGATCCGCGATCTGGCCTGGAAGATGCTGCGCCTGTGCCGCCAGGCCGCCCCGGACCTCTTTGAAGGCGCGGGCCCCAACTGCGTGCAGCTTGGGTACTGCCCGGAAAACGCGCTGCAGAACGCGGCCTGCCGCGGGCGCGTGCTGACCAGGGATGAGGCCATGGCCCTCCTGCGGGAGCAACGCAAGGCCCGGCATATGCCGGAGCCCGCGGAGCTGGCCGGGGAGCCGGACGGGCCGGGGGCGGCGGGGCAGTCCTGGGGGGAAGGGACGCGCGGGAAGGGCTGAGGCCCGGGCCCCGGCGGCGCGCTGCCGCCGTTATCCTTTGCGCAGCCATTGACCACGGCGCCGATCATGATGCCGAGGTGGCTCATGGCAAGCGCCAGCCACCAGATGCGGTAAAAATCATGGCCGAAAATGCCGTTGATGAGCCAGCCCGCATAGCCAAGCCAGAACCATGCGGTGAGCCGCCAGTAGATGCTCCCGCCAGCGCCTTCAGTGGCGTATTCCCGCATCAGCCGGGGCCGGATGCGGCGCCATCCCCACCAGAGAAAGCCGAAAAGGAAGATCATGCCGAGGCTGAAACCCACGATGCCGTGGGCATAGAGCAGGTCCAGAAAAATATTGTGCGGGTGGCTGATGGTGATGACTTCCCGTTGCGGCGCCAGCCCCAGCGCGCGGAAGGCGGCGTTGTACTGCCCCGCGCCCGCGCCGAACCACGGATGCTCGAGAAAGACCCGCCAGCCCAGCCGCCAGAGGTCCCAGCGGTTGTCCCCGGCGATGTTTTCCGGGGCCAGCCGCGCGGGCTGGAAGAGGGAAAAGAGGCCCAGAACGAGGGCGGGCCAGATCAGGGCGCGCCACTGCCAGCGGCGGCAGCGCAGGAGTATCCAGAGGCCGAGCCCCCCGGCGATGGCCAGCGCCCCGCTGCGGCTGGAAGCCCCCTGAAACAGGAAGAACGCCGGGCCGAGCAGGAGGCAGAACACCGGCAGCGCCTCCATGGCGCGCAGTTTCCGCCGCAGGATGAACCAGACGCCGAAGGAGGGGATGAGGGCCAGAGCGATATAGTTGCCCACCGTATAGTCGCCGAGGCTTCCCGTGAGGCGCCCGGCGTTGGGCGCGTAACCCATGATGAAATCCGCGCCTGTGGCGGCCTGCCAGATGCCGTCAAGACCTTCCCAGAAGCAGGCCGTCACGCACGCCCAGACGAGACGGCGCAGGTCGCGCCCGTCGCGGACGCATTCCATGCCGATGAACGGCAGGATGAATCCCTTGTTGATGCCTGTCCCGGCGTGGAGCAGGGAATCGAGCGGGGAGGACGAGCACAGGATGCCGATGGCGACCATGAGACCGGCACAGCCAAAAAGCCATTTGACCCTCAGGCGCGCGAGAACGCTCCCGCGCCAGGCGTGGCGGTAGTAGAGCGCGAGAAAAACAAGGCAGATGACGGGCATGACCTCGCGCATGCCATAGCCAATGGGAAAGCTCGCCAGCGAGAACCAGAACGCGCCGAACAGACAGGCATGCCAGAACTCCGCGGGCCGCTCGGCGCGGGCCGCGCGGCAGCCGGCCAGAAGGGCGCGGATACGGGCGCCTGCGGCGGCAAGATGGCGGTCCATGGCACTTTCTCCCTGTGGCCGGGCGGGCCTTCTCCCGCGCGGACACCCCGACGCTCCGGTCATGGATGATGAATGGGGCCGCAGCATAGGCGCGGGAAGGAAAAATTTCAAGGGCGGCCGCACTTGTCTTGTGAAAACTATGGGGCTATCATGGCGCCTTCACTGATGTCGCCGTGCCCGTGCGGTAGCGGCCATTGCCCCTGTCCGGCCTAACCCTGTCTGCTGTTTTGAGGAAGGTATGCCCCGATTCTCCGACTCCGCGCGCACGCCCGAAGGCGCACGTTTCACCAGTTTTGACGAAGTGTACAGCGCGCTCTATGTTGATTTTGACAACATCTATACCCGCATCCTCGAGGCCGACCCCGACGCGGCCCGGGCCTTCGGCTTTTCGCCCTACCGCTGGGTGCGCTGGATAGAGAACCACGCCCTGCGCATCCTTTATGGCGACGGCGTGCGCAGGCGCATCCTCAAGCGCACCTGCTACCTGAATCCCGAGCGTTACCGGGAATTTCGCAATCCCTTCATCCGCAGCGCCTTCCAGGTGGTGGACTGCCCGCCGCTCACCGCGCGCGGCAAGACAAGCACGGATATCCATCTCGTCATGGATTGCATGGACGACCTTTCGCATTCCACGCATTTTGACGAATTCATCATCCTGTCCGGCGATGCGGATTTCACGCCGCTGCTCATCCGCCTTCAGGAGCATGCGCGGCGGACGCTCGTGCTCTCGGTGGGCTATTCCTCGCCGGCCTATGCGGCGGCTGCCTCGTGGCGCATCCGCGAGGACTGGTTCATCCAGCAGGCCCTGCGCGATGAGCGCAATGCCGAGGGCGAGGAGGAATCCGTGGCGAGCCACGCGGCGCGCTTCACCCCGGCGCCGCAACGCGCGGGCGCCTTGCCGCAGGACAACGACGAGGAGGAGGATGACCCCTGCCCCGGCAACGAATAGACCCGGGCGGGCGTCCCCTGCAGGTCCGGCAACGGCTGTCCGGGCCGGTTTTTGAGCACCGCAACCCTTTTTTCAGGAGGCCCCTCATGTTCCGTTCCCTCTGCGGCGGGTTCGTCCTCGCCCTGGCCGTTGCGGCCCTTGGCGGCATTGCGCAGGCCGCCGAAAAATACACCGTGGCGAGCGACTGCACCTGGCCGCCCATGGAGCTGCTTGACGACCAGAAGCAGCCCACCGGCTATTCCGTGGATTATATCAAGGAGGCCGCCAAGGCCGCCGGCATCGACGTGAATGTGCAGAACGTGGCCTGGGACGGCATCTTCGGCGGCGTCGCCACCGGCAAGTACGACATCGTGGCTTCTTCCACCACCATCACGCCCGAACGCCAGAAGCAGTTTGACTTCACCGAGCCCTATTATGAAGTGGAGCAGGCGGTCATCCTGCCCGCGGGCAAAAGCATCCAGAGCCTTGCCGACCTCAAGGGCAAGAAGGTGGGCGGCCAGATCGGCACCACCGGCATCTTTGTCATGCGCAAGGCCGACACGGGCGCCACGCTCCGCGAATATGACGACGTGGGCCTCGCCATCCAGGACCTCGTGGGCGGCCGCATCGACGCCGTCATCTGCGATGACCCCGTCGCCATGTACTATGTGAACAAGAAGCCCGACACCGCCGGCAAGCTCAACCTCTCCTTCAAGACCGGCGACAAGGAATACTACGGCTTCACCGTCCGCAAGGGCCGCAAGGACCTGGTGGACAAGCTGAACAAGGGCATCAGGGCGGTCAAGGATTCCGGCAGGGAAGCCGAACTCATCAGCAAGTGGATGGGCGACGGCAAGTAGCCTTCATCTGCGGTTTTCGCACGGGGGCCGCCAGGACTGCCCGCGGAGGAGCCCATATGGACAATCTCGGCAAAAATACTGTGCGGCCCCACAGCGGCGAGGGAGAGGGGAAACTCTTTCCCTTCTTCCTCCGCCGTCCCGCGCGGCGCAGGCGCACGCCCCTCTCCGTGGGGGAAGAGGTCCACAGCAAGGGCAATATCGTTCTTGTGACCGACGGGGCGTCCATTCCCAACCCCAGCGAGCGGCGGCTCGTCAATGCGTGGTCCATCGCCCTGGTGGGGGCGCTCTGCGCGCTCTTCTCGCTCTGCCTGCTCTGGCCGGACCCGTACCTGCGCATCCTGCTCTACCTGCCCGACGGTGTGCTCATCACCTTTGAGATCACCGTGCTCTCCATCTGCTTTGCCGTGCCCCTGGGGCTGCTCACCGGCCTGGGGCGCATCTCGCGCAACCGGTTCATCAATCTGCTGGCTTCCACCTATGTGGAGGTCATCCGCGGCATCCCGCTCCTTGTCCAGCTGTTCTACATCTATTATGCGCTCTCCCGTTTTTTCCAGGTAAGCGGCATCGCCTCCGCCGTGACGGCCATCAGCATCTGCTACGGGGCCTATATGGGCGAGGTGTTCCGCGCGGGCATCATGGCCATCCCCAAGGGGCAGAGCGAGGCCGCCCGCTCGCTGGGCTTCAACCGCTTCCAGACCATGTTTCTGGTGATTCTGCCCCAGGCGTGGCGCACCATCCTCCCCCCGGTCGGCAACGAGTGCATCGCCATGCTCAAGGACACGTCGCTCGTCTCCATCCTCGCGGTGCCGGACATCATGCAGCGCGCCCGGAGCTTTGTGGGCACCACCTATCTGTATTTCGAGACATATACCGTGGTGGCGCTCATCTATCTCATCATCACTCTGGTGCTCTCCAAGTGCGTGAGCCACATGGAGGCGCGGCTCAACTATTACGACGGCAAGTAGGCCGCCGCCGGCCACAGGGGCCGCGGCGCCCCGCGGCATTTCCCCCGCGTCTCCCGGCGCGGGGGATTTTGCATTTTGCGGCTTTTGCCGCTAGGATGGAAGCGGCGGTCGGGAGGGGCCGCCATGTCGCCGGGGCGTTGGGGCCGCGCCGGCGGAGGGAGGAAAAGGAGTACCTATGTTTTGTGACCAGTGTGAACAGACCGCCAGGGGCATCGGCTGCACCGTGGCCGGCGTGTGCGGCAAGAATGCGGAAGTGGCCCTGCTTCAGGATCAGTTGATCTATCTGCTGCGGCGGCTCGCTCCCCTTGTGGAGCAGGCGCGCTCCAAGGGCATGAAAACGGAGACCCAGGACGATTTCATTGCCGATGCGCTGTTCTCCACCCTGACCAATGTGAACTTTGACCCCGCCGCCCTTGAGGCCCTTCAGGTCCAGGCCCTGCTGCATGCGCGCACCCTCGCCGCCGAACTTGGCGAGGTGCCCCAGGACCTGGCGCTCTCCATCGAGGAATACCGGGCGCGGCTTCCCGAGACCGTAGTGGGCCTGGGGGCCTTCAGCAGTGACGCGGATGTGGATTCCGCCATGCAGATGCTCCTTTTCGGGCTCAAGGGCCTTTGCGCCTACAAGGATCATGCCGCGCGTCTCGGGCAGCGCGACAGCGCGCTTTCGTCCTTTGTCTGCCGGGCGCTGACGGCGGGCACGCAATGGGACGGCCAGGTGCGGGACCTGGGCGGCTGGCTCGACCTTGTGCTGGAATGTGGCCGGGCCAACCTCACGGCCATGGAACTGCTGGACGCGGGCAATACCGGCCATTTCGGCGATCCCGTGCCCACGCATGTGGATCTTGGCCACCGCAAGGGCAAGGCCATCCTTGTTTCCGGGCATGACCTGCTGGACCTTGAGGCCCTGCTCAGGCAGACCGAGGGCACGGGCATCAATGTCTACACCCATGGCGAGATGCTGCCCGCGCACGGCTATCCCCGCCTCAAGGCGTTTCCGCATCTGGCCGGGCATTTCGGCACGGCCTGGCAGAACCAGCAGAAAGAGCTGCCGGAATTTCCCGGCCCCGTGCTCTTCACCACCAACTGCATCCAGAATCCCCGCGCCTACGGGGACAAGGTCTTTACCACGGGCAATGTGGGCTGGCCCGGCTGCGCGCATTGCAAGGACCGCGACTTCTCGGCGGTCATTGAAAAGGCGCGGGCCATGCCCGGCTTTGCGGAGGACGCGCCGGGCAAGGAGGTCCTCACGGGTTTTGGCCGCAAGACCATGCTCGGCGCCGCGCCCGCGGTTCTGGACGCCATCGCCCAGGGCAAGCTGCGCCACATCTTCCTGGTGGGCGGTTGCGACGGCGCCAAGCCCGGCCGCAACTACTATACGGAGTTTGTGGAAAAAACGCCCGCGGACACCGTCGTCCTCACGCTTGCCTGCGGCAAGTTCCGCTTTTTCGACAAGGACCTGGGCATGCTTGGCGACCTGCCGCGCCTGATGGATTGCGGCCAGTGCAACGATGCCTACACGGCCGTGCGGACCGCCACGGCGCTGGCCGAAGCGCTGAAGTGCGAGGTCAACGACCTGCCGCTCTCCCTGGTGCTCTCCTGGTACGAGCAGAAGGCCGTGGCCATCCTGCTGACCCTGCTGGCCCTGGGCGTGCGGAACATCCTCATCGGCCCGAGCCTGCCGGCCTTTGTGTCCCCGGCCATTCTCAAGATACTTGCCGAACAGTGGGGCCTGCGCCTCATCAGCACGCCGGAGCAAGACCTGGCGCGGCTGCTTGGCTGATACTCACGATCTGGAAAATGTGCCGCCCGGAGCGCATCCGGGCGGCCTGCTGGGCGCGCCCGCGCACGTTGCGCGGGCGCCCGGGAGGCGCGTATGCGGCGGAAAGACCGGGAACGGACGGACGACGGATTTTTTGACGCGCTATTCAGCGCGGCGGAGGTGCTCTTTCTGGCCTTCAGGAATGGGGATTTTCCCTATTGCCTGCCCGTGAACTTCGCGCGCGAGGGCGATCACCTCTATATCCATTGCGCGCCCGAGGGCCTCAAGCTCGACTGCGCGCGGCGCGATGACCGCGTGGCCTTCAGCTGCGCGGCGGACATTGTCATCGATCGCGAGCGTTCGTCCACCTATTATTCATCGCTCTGCGGCACGGGGCGCGCCGTCATCGTCGATGCCATGGAAGAAAAGCGGCATGCGCTGGACCGCATCGGTGAGCGGTACGCCGCGCGCTGCCCCAGGCCCACGCCGGAAGCCACGGCGCGGCGCGTGACGATCCTCCGCATCGATATCCGGACGCTGACGGGCAAGCAGTGCAAGGCCGCGGCTGACTGACGCGCGGAGGCCAGCGGCGGCCGGTCCGGAAGCCGCCCCGCATCAGGAAAAATGCCGCGCCACAAAAACATGCGGGCGCCGTTCAGACAACGGCGCCCGTGGAATTTTTGCGGGAAGAAGCGGAACTCGGCCCGTCCGTCAGGCTTGCGGCGCCGCTTCGGGGGCGTCCTTTTTCTCAACGGCCTTCTTTTCCGGCACCGGCGGCTCCACAATGCTGCCGTCCGCCAGCACCATGGACAGGGCGCGCACCGGACATGCCTCCATGCAGGCGGTGATCTTCTTGCCGTTCTCCATGCGCCAAGCGTGGCACATGTCGCAGCGCACCGCCACCTGACGCCCCGGAGCCGTCAGGGCCGGGGCCTCTTCGCCTTCCGCGGCGGGCAGCTCGTGCGCGGCGGCGTCAAGGGAAATGGTGCCATACGGGCAGGCGGAGATGCACATCTTGCAGGCGATGCACAGCTCTTCACTGAAGCGGATGCGGCCATCCTCCTCCTGCTGGAGCGCGCCGGTGGGGCAGACATTGCAGCACGGCGCCGGCTGGCACTGGTGGCAGCGCACGGTCGTCTTGAGGCCTTCCGCCTTGACCACCTGAACGCGGGAGACCAGAACATCGCGGTGCTTCATGGCTTCCTTGAAGCTCATATTGTGATGGGCGGCGATGCAGGCCACCTCGCAACGGCGGCAGGCGCGGCATTTGTCGGGAGTGACGCGGATGTGTTCAATCATGGTGCGCTTCCTCGGTGTCGACGCGCAGGGACTGGAGTGTCAGCCCGTGCCCGCCGCTGAAATGGATGTTTTCGCCGCCGCACAGGGGGCAGACGAAGTGACGGTGCCGCAGTTCGAAGCTCTGGCCGCAGTCTTCACAGCGGCAGGCCAGAGGCGCGGTAGCGAGGGTCAGCGTGGCGCCCTCGGCTTCCGTGCCTTCGGCGAAAAGTTCAAAACAGTCCCGGAGGGTCCGCTCTTCCACGCAGGCGATGAGGCCCATCTCGCAGACAAGTTCCTCGATCCGGGCGATGCGCCGTTCAGGATGCGCGGCATTGTGCTCGTGAACGGCCTTCAACGCCAGCTCCAGCAGCCCCTGGACCAGACTCGCCTCATGCACGGGAAACCCGCTTCCCGACCGGGGCGTCAGTCCCGTGGACCACGCGGGCCCGCACGGCCACGGGATGACGCGCCGGAACTCTCATCCGATCCGCCTCAGCGCTCCGTGCAGGACACGCAGGGGTCGATGCTGTTGGTGATCAGGGCCACATCCGCCACGGCGCACTCGCGCATCATGACGCCCAGCGCCTCCCAGTTCATGTAGGAGGGCACGCGCCACTTGAGGCGTTCCGGCGTTTCCGTGCCATTGGTGCGGATGTAGTAGAACACCTCCCCGCGCGGGGCTTCGCTGCGGGCCGTCGCCTGCGTGACCGGAATGGGGTTCATGGCGCAGGCGATGGGCCCCTCCGGCATCCGTTCGCAGCACTGGCGGATGAGTCTGAACGATTCAAATATCTCGTCCAGGCGCACCTGCGTGCGCGTATGCACGCAGCAGCCGTCCTTGACGATGGCGTTGAACTCCAGTTCGGGATAGGCCGCGTAGGGCGATTCCTTGCGCACGTCGTTCATGACGCCCGAGCCGCGCGCCACGGGGCCGACCACGCCAAGGCGGATGGCGTCTTCCCTGGGGAGCAGGCCGATACCTTTGGTGCGCGTCACAACATTGTGATTGGTGTTGTAGATGTCGCGGATCTCCTCGATCTGCGGCTCCATTTTGTCGATCTGCGCGCGGATGTATTCCAGCAGCCTGGGGTCCACATCGCACTTGACGCCGCCCAGGCTGTTGGACGCCAGATTCATGCGGTTGCCGTAGACCGTTTCCTTGACATCCTGAATCATCTCGCGCACTTCCATGACGTGCATGAAGAGCGACTTGAAGCCGATGATATGCGCCTGAATGGCGGTATTGAAAAGGTGCGAGGCAACGCGCTTGATCTCTTCCGCAAGCACGCGCAGATAGCGCGCGCGGGGCGGAATGCTCATGCCCAGCGCATTTTCCACCGCCATGCAGTAGGTGAAGGAATGGCTGTTGGAGCAGAGGGAGCACACGCGCTCGGTGAGCGTGACGTTCTTGATGAGGTTGCGCTGCTGGGCCATGGCCTCCATGCCGCGATGCACATGGCCGGAGGTGAGGTTGACGCTGCGGATGGTCTCGCCTTCCACCTCAAGGCGGAAGTAGACAGGTTCCTCCAGCGCCACATGGACGGGGCCGAGGGGCATGGTAAAGGTATTCTTGCTCATGACCGTGACTCCTTGCTCTGGAGGATGCGCTCCCAAAGGTCCGTGGAGCTTGCGCCGTTCATCATGATGGAGAGCGGCACCATCTCGCCGAGCAGGCCCTTGTCCAGTTCCTCGTCCAGGAAGAGACGGCGGGGATTGGGATGATTGATGATCTTGATGCCGTAGAGTTCCATCATTTCCCGCTCGTGCCAGTCGGCATTGGCGAAAAGCGGGGTGATGGAGGGCACTTCGGGCCATTCCGCGTCCAGAAGCACCGTGAGGTTGTAGCCGACGCCCTCAAGAACGAAGTGGTAGCAGAGCGCCTGCCTGTGTTCGCCGTCCGCATGGCGGTTATAGGCCGAGATCATGGCAAGGCGGGCGCCCTGGGCATGCAGTATCCCGGCCGCCTGCAAAAGCTGGTGGGGGGTGTCGAGCTGGAACCAGTGGTAGGCGTTGCCGAAGCTGTCGCTCGTGTGACGCACGCTGCCGCCATGGGCGCACAAGGGCTCAATGCCCCCGATGACCGTGGTGTTGCCGCGAATGATGTCGTGCATGGGTCGATCCTGTCCTGAAGTTTGTCGCTGTCGTATCCCGAAATATATACTAGGTCGTTTTCAGCGCTTGTCCGCTCCGACGCGGCAACTTTTTGCGCGTCTAGCGCGTTTCTCCGTTCTCTGCCGCCGGTTCTTCGGCGGGCAGGTTCATCTGGGTGGAAGGCGCCTCCCTGAGGCCCGCCGTGTCCCCCTCGGGCTGGGCGGGCGGTTCGGGCATGGCCGCGGCGGCCCTGATTTCCGCATCCTCCACAGCGGGAAAGACCTGCTCGATGCGCTTGGCGTCCTCGAGCTGGCGGCATTTGGGGCAGAGATGCCGTATCTCCTCGGCGGAGATTTCCGCGTTGTGCGCGTAGATACGTTCCGCCAGCTTCGCCGGGATGGGCCGGATGAGCGTGCCGCAGTGGGCGCAGGGCTCATAGTCGATGGTGTGCTGTTCAAGCAGCGTATACTTTTCCGATTCCGGATGGGCAAGATGCCAGTCATTGCTGATGCTCATGGCCCCGGTGGGGCAATAGTGGCGGCAGGCCGCGCACAGACAGCAGGAATCGCGCCAGATGGTGATGGTATAGCCGCTCTTGTCCGGTTTGGGTGAAATGTCGATGGCGCCCGCCGTGCATACATGGCGGCAGACGCCGCAGCCCACGCACAGTTCGGGATCGATGACCGCCTTGCCGCGCAGGCGTTCGGGCGTGAAGGTCGGACCCAGCGGGAACGGATCGGTGCTCGGCCCTTCAAGCAGATTGCGGAACAGAACTTTCAGAAAGCCCGCCATGTATCAGTCCTCCTGAGCCTTGGCGTCAATGGAGTGGGGGGCCGCAGGGGCGCCGGAGCGGTTTGCCGCATCCATTGCCCCGCGTTTGGCGTCGGCGCGGTGCAGCCAGCCGGGTTTGCGCCCCATGAGGCCGCAGACATTGTGGCAGACGCCACACTGGCGGCAGCGTCCGCCGTCGTCGCGCAGGGCCGTCCGCAGACGCGCCACGCAACGCCGCATCAGGCTGCCGCCGGATGTATTCATCCCTCAATGCCCAGTTTTTTCAGCCATATGTCCCGTGCCTTGACCACACCCTCAAGAATGGACTGGGGGCGCGGGGGACAGCCGGGCACATTGACATCCACCGGAATGTAGCGGTCGATGGGGCCCTCGATGGAATAGCCGCCCCGGAAAACCCCGCACGAGATGGGGCAGATGCCCACCGCCACCGTCACCTTGGGTTCCGGGATCTCGTCCCAGACCTTGAGCACCCGGTCCTTGACGCGGGTCGTCAGCGGCCCGGTGATGAGCACGATGTCCGCATGGCGCGGGCTGCCGCAGTACCGGCAGCCGAGGCGCTCCACATCGTAGCGCGGGATGCAGGCAGTAGTGGCGAGTTCCACATCGCAGCCGTTGCAGGAACCCGCATTGATGCGGAAGAGCCACGGCGAGCGAACGGAAAGTTTTTTCAGCATATTGTCCAGAGCCACGGCTGCCTCCTTACATCACCCAGACAAGAACGAGACTGCACAGCGCGAGCGCGGTGGGCACCGTCACATAGAAGCGGAACGCCTGCTCAATGCGGTAGCGTCCCGTGGCCGACTTGACGATGGTGAGCGAGATGAGCATGAGCGCCAGGCACTTGAGCACGAACCAGATCAGGTTGACCGGCCACCATTCGCAGATGGTCCCCGGGAAGAAGAGCGCCACGCCAAGACCCAGCACCACGAAAGTCTTGAGCGCGCTCGTCACCTGAAAAAGCGCGAGCAGCGGGCCGCCATACTCGAGCAGCGGGCCCTCGAGGATCTCGGTCTCCGCTTCAGGAATATCGAACGGCGCCGCGCCCATGGTGCCCGGCAGGAAGATGAGATAGGCGAGCAGGGCCGGGATCATGGCCGGGTTGAGCCCCAGCGATCCGTTCTCCTGCTGCCAGGACACGATCCTGAGCAGGGAGAATTCCGCGCCCCAGTCGCCGCCGCTCATGGCCTTGCCCACCAGCATGGCCACCGAGAGAAGGATCATGAGCAGGGGCGTTTCGTAGGCGAGCATGAGCAGCATCTCGCGCGAGAAGCCCATGGCGCCGAACGGCGAGCTGGAGGCGGAGCCGCCCAGCATGAGCGCCATGGCCGGAATGGGCAGCAGATAGAAGATGACGAGCAGGTCGCCCATATTGAAGAGCCCGTCAAAGACCCCGGGGATGGGGATGAAGGCCGCGCAGACCGCCATGCCCGTGAAGCCGAACACCGGCGCCAGCAGGAAGGCGGAGCGCACCGCCGTTTTCGGGATGAGCGTTTCCTTGGTGAGGAGTTTGGCCGCGTCCAGCCAGGGCTGGATGAGCGGCGGCCCCACGCGCCGCTGGAGGCGCGCTTCCACGCGCCGGTCCAGGGCCTTGAAGAAGAAGCCCACGATCAGGGCAAAGGCCCCGCCGGGAAAGATGCACATGTGCAGGATGGCAAGCAGGGTGTCGCTCATGAGCGGTTCTCCTTGGGGGCGCTGTCGCCGCCGAGCAGGCGCACGAGGTCGCCGTAGATGCTGGACGGCGTCATGCGGCTGGCGGCCGTTTCGACCGGCAGGCCGCAGGTGTGGACGTCGATCTCACGCAGGCGCGTGAAGCGGCGCACGAACCAGGCCCCGCCGAAAAAGGCCAGCGCCATCATGACGAAGATGCCCGTGGCGTTCCAGGTTCCGGGGCCGGACAGCACGCCCGAGATGCCCACATCCAGCGGCGAGGCGCCGTACTGGGCAAGGATGGTGTTGATGGGGCCGAGGGCGAGGCCGGGGAAGACGCCCGTGAGCACGCAGCCCACGGCAAGGATGCCCATGGGCACGCGCATGACCAGGGGCGCCTCCCTGACGTCATCCAGATGCGGCCCGGGCTGCCCGAGGAAGGCCGCGTGCATGAACTTGGCCACATAGGCCAGCGTGATGACGCTGCCCACCAGGGAGAGCAGGGCCAGGAACGGCTGGTCCGCCTGCATGAGCGCATGGTAGATGATCCACTTGGAGGAGAAGCCGCTCGTGGGCGGCACGCCCACCAGCGAAAGACCGGCGATGGCGAACATGCAGAGCGTGAAGGGCATCTTGCGACCGATGCCGCCAAGGTCGTCGAGCGTCTCCTTGTGTGTGGCGAACATGACCGCGCCGCAGATGAGGAAGAGCAGGTCCTTGAAGAACACATGGTTGATGAGGTGGAGCATGCCGCCCGCATAGCCGAGCGCGCCGCCCGCCGCCACGGCAAGCACCATGTAGCCGAGCTGGCTCACCGTGGAGTAGATGAATACCAGCTTGAGGCCGTTGGCGCGCAGCGCCTGGATGGCGGCCATGATGATGGTGATGCCGCCGATCCACATGACCGCGGTGGTGATGACCCCCTGGCCGAAGCCGCCCACAAGGCCCGCCAGGGCGAAGCCGCCGCCGAGGAGCATGAAGAGCTTGATGAGGCCGATGATGGCGCTCTTCAGCAGGACGGAGGAGATGTAGCCGGAAACGGGCGTGGGGGCCAGCGCCGGATGCATCTGCCAGTCAATGCGGAAGGGCAGCTGCGCCGCCTTGAGCACAAAGCCCACGGCCAGCAGGGCCATGCCGAGCCATGCGGCCCAGGGGCTCGTGCCCATGAGGATGCCCGAAAGCAGGCTCGTGTTGAATGGCGTGAAGGGTCCGAGCACGGCCAGGCCCACAAAGAGGAAGCCCGCGCCGAAGAGGTTGAAGAGGAAGTACTTGAACGCTTCCCGCAGGGAGGCCCTGTCGCCCTCATGGGCAATGGCCAGATAGAGCGTCCACGAGCTCATGATCTCCCAGAACAGGAAGAAGCTCAGCAGGTACTGGCTCGCCGCCATGCCCACCAGGCCGCCGCACATGCAGGTGAACGCGCAGTAGAAGCGCCACTGCGAATGGCTGTGCGACATGTAGCCCACGGCATAGGCCATGTTCACCGCGCCCACCAGCGGCACCAGCAGGGCGAAGCAGAAGGAGAGCGTATCCAGCCCGCGCCCGAAGAGGACGACGAGCAGCGCCGTGAGCAGCAGCACCCCCACGCTCATCCAGCCGGCCATGCGCGGCCGCCCGCAGAAGAGGGCGGGCAGGACGGCCCCGAATACCGGGAAGATGACGTAGATGGGCCAGTTGACGCTCATGGCCTCGAGGATGGCCGGAGCCTGGGCCGGGGCCGTATAGGCGAGGGAGGCCACGGGCAGCACCAGGGGCATGAGCAGTTGCGGCGCAAGGCCGAAGAGCAGGCTCAGGGCCGCCAGCGCGAGCATGGCAAGGCGCATGCCCAGCGGCGCCTCCTCCACGGCGGGAAGCGTGGCCGGACGCGGTTCAAAGACCAGCGTTTTGAGGATGCGCGCGTAGTAGACGGCGCCCACCAGCGCGCCGGCCAGCAGGAGCACGGCCACCCAGAGGTGCCCGGCGCTGGTGGCGGCCTGGATCATGAGGAACTTGCTGTAAAAGGCGCCGAAGGGCGGCAGGCCCATGATGCTGACGAGGCCCACGCACATGCAGGCCACCGTCCAGGGCATCTGGTGGCCGAGGCCGCGCAGGTCCGCGAGGTTGCGGCTGCCGGCGCGCATGATGAGCGCGCCCGCGCCGAGGAAGAGCAGGTCTTTCATCACCGCGTGGGTGAATACGTGCCAGAGCGCGCCCGCCGTGGCGAGCCAGGTCCCCAGGCCGAGCACCAGGGCGATCTCGCCGATCTGCCCCATGGTGGAGTAGGCGAGCATGCGTTTGATGTCGCTCTGGCAGAGGGCCATGATCTCGCCGTAGATGAGCGTGGCCGCGCCCATGCCGCAGAGCCAGGTGCCGAACCAGGAGAGGCCGAACATGCCGGGCAGCTCGCCCTCGGCCTGGCCGGCGCCGATGATGATGAAGCTCAGGATGCCGAAGATGCCCATCTTGGTGATGACGCCGGAAAGGGGCGCGGACACCGAGGAGGGCGCCGCCGGATGCGCGTCGGGCAGCCAGGAGTGGAGCGGCACCAGGCCCGCCTTGACGCCGAACCCGGCGAGACAGAGGATGAGCCCGGCCTGGAGCCAGAAGGGGAGCTGGAGGGCCGCGCCCGGCGCGACGGCAAAGGCATCCAGCAGGATGAGGCCGGGCAGCATGAAGAGCGCGCCGCCCGCGCACATCACATAGTATTTGAGGCCCGCGTCATAGGCGGCCCGGCGTTCCTCGTGCACCACGAGGAAGTAGGAGGCGAAGGTCATGAGCTCCCAGTAGCCGTACATGCCCAGCGTGTTCGAGGCGGAAACGATGCCCGCCAGCGAGGCGAAGGTCAGGAGCAGGAAGAACCAGTACCAGCCCTTGCGGTCGTCATGGATGTAGTTCAGCGAATAGACCGCCACCACGAGGCCGATGAGGGTGATGATGACAAGGAAGAACCGGGGCAGCGGCGTCGCGTCGACGACGCAGACCGCCGCGAGGGCGCAGGCGAAGAACAGCGTGCCGATATACGGCGCCGCCTTGACGCGCAGCAGGAAGGCCGCCCCGGTGACGAACGCGCCCGCATAGAGCCACCAGAAGGCCGGATGCACGAGGCTGTGCGGCATCGTGATGCCGAAGGCCCCGCCCACCGCGTCCGTGAGCGGCCCCCGGAACAGGCCGAGCAGGGCCACGAGGAGCCCCAGCAGGAAGAGCAGGGGCGTCAGGCCGGAGCCGGCGCTGAAGAGCGGGCAGCGGCGACCGGAAGCCTCCGCCCCGCTACCGTCATGCGCGGGCCGTTCCAGACAGATGCGGCGCACGGCGTCCACATACAGCCAGATAAAGACCGTTGTGGCCGCCGCCATGAGCATGAGGCAGAAAAAGCCGCCAGTGGGCAGGGTTTCCAGCAGGCCGGTGGTGATGATGGCGCGCGCCTCCGGCAGGAGGAAGGGACTGCCGCCCACGGCGGCCAGGAGGCCCAGGGCAAAGAGCGCGCCGGCCCATGGCCGTTGCCTGCCCGCGCCTTCAAGCTCCGCCAGCGTGGGGCCGGCTGCGGCAAGCCCGCGCAGGAGGCAGGCGCCGCCCGCACAGGCGCCGGCAGCGGGAGCCCCGGCTGCCGGAAGCTTCGCCAGGGCGCACCAGGCAAGGACGCGCGCGGCGATCTGGAAGATGGCAAAAAGCCAGATGCCGGCAAGCCCGATCGCCTCCTGGGCGCAGAACGCCATGCACACGACGCCGAGATCGTGCAGCGCGCCCCACAGGATGAGCCTGCGGGGATCGTTGCGCTGCTGCACGGCCTTGGCGGTGGCGCAAAGCAGGAGGAGTGAGCCGAGGACCAGCGGCAGCCATGAACCGCTTGAGGTAAACAATGCTGCTGTCATAGACGCCCCGTTTGGCTAGGAATTTCCAGCCACGGCCCCGCGTCCGCGGTGGATGGAGACATGTCATGCCAGACTGTTTCCGTGCCGCACGGAGTCGACTGAAAAATTCGAATGTGATGAACGGTAGCCTATTTGGTCCGCCAAGACAAGCGGGAAAAAATTTTTTTTTGATGTGAAAAAAAGTGTTTTCGGCCTTCCGTTTTCGGGAGAGCCCGGCCGCGTGATATTGCCTTGCCGCCATTCATGGGATAAGAATACGGCGTCCCGGCGCGGCATGCCCGGCGCCCGGGCCGCGTCCGTGGACGTCGCGGCGTTTGTCCCGCGCCGGCGGGGCGCCTCTGTTCTGTTGCTGCATGCGCGTCGTCGCAGGGAATACCATGCCAAAAGAGAGCCGTCCCACGCGTTGCGTGACTCCCCTGCAGGAGCGGGACACCTGCCTCGCCCTGACCTTTCTTCTGCTGCTTCTCTGGATGCTCTTTCGGTGGATGCCCCTTGTCTGGGGGGCCATGGGCGTGCTTTTGCTGGGCATGACCGTTCCCGCGGCATTGCGTCCGCTGGCGTGGCTCTGGTTCGGGCTTGCGCGCGTTCTTGGCGCGGTGACGTCGCGCGTGGTGCTCACGGTCGTCTATGTGGCGGTCCTCCTGCCGGTGGCGCTGATCCGCCGCCTGCTCGGCAAGGATGACCTGAAGCTTGCGCGCTGGAAGCGCGGGCGCGGTTCCTGCTTTCTCCGGCGGGAGCATGTGTTCTGTCCCGAAGATTTTCGGCATCCGTATTAATTAAAAGGCGTTTCGACATCTGGACCCGTTGTGGGGCGGAGTGAGGTTTTCATGGGTTTTGTCACCGATTTGGCGGGATTTCTGAAAACGCGCAAGAAGTTCTGGCTGCTGCCGCTGATCATCATCCTGGTGGCGCTGTGTTCCCTGCTTGTTTTCGCGGGCGGCAGCGCCATCGCGCCCTTCATCTATACCATTTTCTGATGCCTATGAGCCAGCCGCGCCATATCCTCGGCATTTCCGCCTATTATCACGACAGCGCCGCGGCCCTGCTCCGGGACGGGAGCATCGTGGCGGCCGCGCAGGAGGAGCGTTTTTCGCGCAAAAAGCACGATGCCTCCTTCCCCTCGGGTGCCGTGCGCTATGTGCTTGAGGAGGGGGCCGTCGGCCTGGACCAGGTGGAGGCCGTGGTCTTTTACGACAAGCCCTTCCTCAAGTTCGAGCGGCTGCTGGAAACCTACCACGCCTTTGCGCCGCGCGGGCTCACAAGCTTTCTCACGGCCATGCCGGTCTGGATCAGGGAAAAGGTGTTCATGCGCTCCCTGCTGGAAGGCGCCCTGCGCGACTTCCTGCCGCCCGGCGGCGAGTTGCCGCCGCTCCGCTTTTCGGAGCATCACCTCTCCCATGCGGCCTCCGCCTTCTTTCCCTCGCCGTTCACGCAGGCCGCCGTCCTCACCGTGGACGGGGTTGGGGAATGGGCCACTACTTCCATCGCCCGGGGGGACGGCAATTCCCTGGAAAGCCTGCTCGAACTGCAGTTCCCCCATTCGCTGGGCCTGCTCTATTCGGCGTTCACGGCGTACTGCGGGTTCAGGGTCAACAGCGGCGAGTATAAGCTCATGGGCCTGGCGCCCTACGGTGATCCGCGCTCGGACCGGACGCGCGCGTTTGAGGAAAAGATCAGGGCGGAACTCATCGACATCCGCGATGACGGCTCCTTTGTGCTCAACATGCGCTATTTCGCCTACGCCACCGGCCTGCGGATGTATGATGAACGCCGCTGGCGCGCGCTGTTCGGCATTGGCCCCCGCGCCGCGGAAAGCGGGGACATGCCGCAGGCGTATATGGACCTGGCCCTCGCCATCCAGAACGTGACCGAGGAGGTGGTGGGCCGTCTGGCGCAAACGGCGTGCGAGCGCGCGGGTTCGGACAATCTTTGCCTCGCGGGCGGCGTGGCCCTCAACTGCGTTGCCAACGGCAGGCTGCTCAGGAGCGGCAGGTTCCGGAATATCTGGATCCAGCCCGCCTCCGGCGATGCGGGCGGCGCCCTCGGCGCGGCGCTGGCCTACTGGCATATCGGGCTTGGCATGCCGCGCACGCCCGCGCCCGGCGACGCCATGGCGGGTTCCTATCTCGGCCCCGCCTTTGGCAGGGAGGCTGTGGCCCGCGTCTGCAAACGCTTTCACGCGCCCTGCCATGTCATCGACGACGAGGCTGAACTGACGGCCACCGTGGCGGACCTTCTTGCGGCGGGCAAGGTGGTGGGCTGGTTCCAGGGCCGCATGGAATACGGGCCGCGCGCCCTCGGCAACCGGAGCATCCTCGGCGACCCGCGTGACCCGGACATGCAGAAACGGCTGAATCTGAAGATCAAGTACCGCGAGGGCTTCCGTCCCTTCGCCCCCTCGGTGCTGGAGGAAGAGGCGCAGTCCCGTTTCGGGCTCGGGGGCGCGGCGTCGCCCTACATGCTGCTGGTGGCGCCCGTGGCGGAAGAGCTGCGCCTGCCCCTGCCGGAGAACTATCAGGAACTGCCCCTCTGGGAGCGCCTCTACTGCCGGCGCTCCAGCCTGCCCGCGGTGACGCATGTGGACTGCTCCGCGCGCGTCCAGACCGTGAGCCGGGAGACCAATCCCCGCTACTGGGCGCTGCTCGATGCCTTCCGGCGCAGGCACGGCTGCCCGGTGCTCGTCAATACCAGTTTCAACGTGCGCGGCGAGCCGGTGGTCTGCACGCCCGAAGACGCCTACCTCTGCTTCATGCGCACGGAAATGGACTGCCTTGTGCTGGGCGACGCCCTGCTCTACAAGGAGGAGCAGCCGCCCCTGCCCGACGACGGCTCGTGGCGGCGGGAATACACGCTGGACTAGGCCATGGCGATGGATACGACCAGGCTCCCCCGCCGCGTGGCCGGCGTGCTGCTGTTCTGCGCCGCGGCGCTCGCCGTTGCGGCCGTGCTTCTGGTGGAGCGGCTGCCGGTCACGGCCTGGGTTTTCTGGCTGGCGGAGCCGCTGCTGCTGGGCGCGGGGCTCATGGCGCTGGGCGCGGCGTTGCGGCGCCCGGTGGCGGTCTACGCCTGCATCTGCCTGGGCTCGCTCTGTCTGGCATTCGCCTGCGCGGAGCTGTACACCCGGGTGGTCCCTTCACTTTCCAATCCCGGCAATACGGACGATTCCGCCCACAGCCGCCACCTGAAAAGCGGCGAGGCCGAGGGGCGGTTCCATTTTCTGCCGGACAGCCTGCTCGGCTATGTCCATCCCGCGGGAAAGCGGCTCGCGCACCGCAAACTGCACGGCGATGAAGTGGTGTTTGACACCCTCTGCACCCTGGACGGGGAGGGGCGGCGCGTCACGCCCGTGAGGCCGGACGCCGCAAGGGCCGTGCTGCTGTTCGGCGATTCCTTCACTTTCGGCGACGGCGTTGAAGACCGGGAGACCTTTGCCTGGCGGCTGGGCGAAGCGCTCGGCCCGGACTGGCAGGTATTCAATTACGGCGTCAGCGGGTACGGCGCGCATCAGGCCCTGGCGCTCATCGAGAGCGGGCGCATCCCCTTCGCGGCCCTGCGCGGGCGCTACCGGGAGATCGCCGCCTTTTTCCTCAGCATCGGCGACCATCCGCGCCGCGCCTGCACATGGTTCAGTTATGGCCCGCGCTATGTGCCCACAGGCGCGGACGCCAGGCGCGTGCGCCATGCCGGGGCGCTCCCGGCCACGCGGGGCGACGTGACGGCCCGCCTGCTCGCCGGCTCCACCTTTTTTGAGGCCATCTATCCCCGCCTGGTGGCGGAGCAGGCCACAGCGCTGCATCTCGACATTCTGGAGACCTGCGCCAGAGACCTCGCCGTGTGGCATATCCCGTTCACCGTCCTGCTCTGGCCGGATTGCGCCGGGCTTCTCCCCGCCTTGCGGGAACGCCGGGTGGACGCCATTTCCCTGGCGCCGCGCTTTCCCACCCCCGGCGCCGTCTGGACGGGCACGCCGCCGCAGTGGCGCGTCTCGCTCTGGGACAGACACCCCAACGCCAGGGCGCATGCCATCATTGCCGGGGCCCTGGAGGAGGCGCTGCGGCGTCCCGCGGTTCCGTAGAGCATTTTGCTGATGAAACTATCTGTAGTAGGCCTTGTTATACTTTTTGCTTGGTGATGGGCTCGTGCTGTGCGGGCAATGCCGAAATTATCCGTCAAAAACAGTCTTGCGTTGCTGTCCATTTGCGTAAGCCGCGCTTCG
>URHE01000017.1 GCA_900547595.1 uncultured Desulfovibrio sp. | reverse complement strand
GCCCGGCGCGCGTCCGCGCCGGGGCTGAATCCTGCGGCTAATCAAATTCGGGGGCCGTGCCCTCGTCCATATCCTCGGCGGTGGGCGTGAACTCCCGGGGATGCAGCCCCAGGAACTCCACCACTTTGGCCTCGATGGCGTTGCGCAGCTCCGGATTCTCGTCCAGCAGGGCGCGGACCTTCTCCCGGCCCTGACCCAGCTTTTCCGCGCCAAAGGCAAACCACGAACCGCTCTGCTCGATGATCTTGGCCTCGATGCCGAGGTCCAGCAGCTCGCCGGACCGGGAAATGCCCTGGCCGTAGAGAATATCGAACATGGCGATGCGGAACGGCGGCGCCACCTTGTTCTTGACCACCTTGACCTTGGTGCGCGAGCCGAAGGCTTCGTCCTTGTCCTTGAGCGTCTGGATGCGGCGGATGTCCATGCGCACCGAGGAGTAGAACTTGAGCGCGTTGCCGCCGGTGGTGGTCTCCGGGCTGCCGTAGCCCGTGACGCCGATCTTCATGCGTATCTGGTTGATGAAGATGACCGAGGTGCGCGACTTGTGGATGGTGCCCGTGAGACGGCGCATGGCGTGGGACATGAGGCGCGCGTGGCCGCCCACCTGCGTCTCGCCGAGGTCGCCTTCCAGCTCCGCCTGGGGGATGAGCGCCGCCACCGAGTCGATGACCACCAGGTCCACCGCGCCGGAGCGCACGAGCATGTCCGCGATGTCCAGGGCCTGCTCGCCGTAATCCGGCTGGGAAATGAGCAGCTCGTCCGTGTTCACGCCCAGGCGGCGGGCATAGGCCACATCCAGCGCGTGCTCGGCGTCCACAAAGGCGCAGGTGCCGCCCAGCTTCTGGCATTCGGCGATGATGTGCAGGGTGAGCGTCGTCTTGCCCGAGGATTCGGGGCCGAATATCTCGGTCACGCGCCCGCGCGGGATGCCGCCCACGCCCAGGGCGAGGTCAAGCCCGATGGAACCGGTGGGGATGACGGGCACATCCACCTGGATGTCGTCGGAAAGCTTCATCACCGCGCCCTTGCCGTACTTGCGCTCAATGGTGGTGAGCGCGGTGGAGAGGGCTTCGGCGCGGGCGGCCTCGGGACTGGTGGCCGGTTTCTTGGCCATGGTCAACTCCGGATGTCGGTGAAAGAGAGTTCCCGGCGCGGGAATCCGCCTGCCGGGAAGCGATGTACCTTAGCAGAGCGGGCGCCGCATGGCAAATGCGCGCCCCATGGGCGCCCCCGCATGACCGCGAGGGGAACGGAGACGGTTCCGCCATGCGGACAGGCCAATGAACGGGGCGGCGCGGCCCGAACCGCCTGCCGCCGCCCGGAACGTCCGCGCCGCCTGGGGCTGCCGCGGAGCGGAACCGGGGGAACGCGGGTCTTGCAATCCGGAAGGATACCGGTACAAGGGAGGAGACAACACGCGCTGCCGACGTTCCGGAGGCGAAATGCACAAAAACCCCGAAGCGGTCGCCCTGCCGCGCCGCCTGGGGCGCTTCCTCGGGCGGCAATGGCCGCTTGTGGTCTTTGCGGCCATAACTCTCGGCGCCCACGCCTTCTATTTTTTTTGCGGGAAAAGCAGCTACGATTGGAGGATCGGCGCGGCTGGCATCGTCTGCTCCGGAGTTTTGTTAAAAAAATTTCATAGTGAACGTTGTTGGCGCATCTATCTGGTTCCGGTATTTGCCCTGTTTCTTTTTGATTTTCTGAGTGAATTTTCCAGCTTCATTCTTGAGCTTCGCAGATTTTTCCTCGGGAAAGAGTATTTTTCCGCACAAATTGGAACGGCATGTATTTCCGCCATTGCTTCATTGCCCTTTATCCCCTTTTTCTTGCATAAATTTTCCCCTGTCAAAGCATTCCTCCTTATCCCTCTCATCTCCTTTTTCATGATGCTCGCACTGACGCCACTTATAGGCATCTCCTTTATCAGCTATGCGGGATTAATGTTCCTGCTTGGCATTGCCACTTCATGAGGCGCCGTGCCATGGAGACCTGTTGGGCTGCCATGGCACCGCCGGACTTCATGGCAGGATAAGGGGACGCGCGTTGCCTTTTCCCCCTGATATGACTAAAAACCCGCATCGGAACTCCCGAACCGTCGTGGAGGCAGCATGGATGGAACGCCGCAGTCCCCCTCCCTGCCGCGCCGCCTGGGGCGCTTCCTCAGGCGCCAATGGCCGCTTGTGGCCTTTGTTCTTGTGGCGGTGGGGAGCACCTGTCTTGTTGATAAGCCGTGCTGGCATCTGTGTATATTCGGAACTGTCTGTTCAATTTTTCTTCTGAAAAAATTCCATCTGGAGCATTTGTATTTTTTATATATCCTTCCCTTGCTTGCCACATTTTTCTTTATTTTTATCGTTTCAATTTTTGTCACAAATGATAAGATATTAAATATATTCTTCCCCAATGACATATTAACGGCATCATTCAAAAACAGTTTGTGTGCGGCACTCTATTCTCTTCCATTTTCTCCATTTTTCTTTAAAAAATTTTCCCTCTGCAAATCACTTGTACTTATACCAGCTCTCTCTTTTTTCATCTCATTGGCTCACTGGTCACTCTATACATTGGTATTTTTTTCCTATATCATTTTTCTTGCGCTCGTATAATGATTATAAATTGCGCGGTAAATACTTCTGAAAATTCCGCGCCATTTTCAGAGCCTTTTCGTCAGAACTTGTTCATTTGGCCTTGTTATACTTTTGCGTTGATGCCGTGCCTACGATGTATGAGTATTGCCCAAAGTACCTGTCAAAAAAGCGGACTGTTTTTGAGGAAAGAACAGACGCATCGCATGTGGTACACCTGAAAAATCTCACAACCGCGCCGCGTCCGGCTCCGCCTGCCAAAGAGTATTGTCTTTCTCGCTTCCCGCTGCTATGGCTGAAGAGCTCCAGCAGAATCAAACCCCTGGGAGACAGCATGGATGCAACGCAGCAGTCCCCCGCCCTGCCGCGCCGCCTGGGGCGCTTTCTCAGGCGCCAATGGCCGCTGGTGGTCTTTGTTCTTGTGGCGCTGGGGAGCCGCTGCCTCACGCCAGTTCTCTGGCATGAGAATCCGGAATGGGCACTTGGAACCCTGGGAATCGCTGCTTCCGTCGTTTTGCTGAAAAAGCTCCATCTCGAACGGCGCCTGTCCATCTACATATTACCATTTATTGCTTACATGCTGTTCAGAAATATTCTCTTTTTCATTATTCCCCATGATCATATCTACACAATGATTTTTCCTCAAAATTGCATCTTTACCTCCCTGCATAATAGTTTCATTGCCGCAATTTGTTCGTTGCTCTGCATACCATTTTTCTTTAAAAGTTCATTTTCTTATCGAGCATTGTTTGTCATGGTGTTATTACTGTTTTCCATCTCTCTGGCGCTCTGGTCATTGTATGCAATCCTGATATTTATATATGTATTAGCGATGCTTTTTTTGGGTATTGCCAGATAAGCAGGCACGTCAGTGCACTCCCTGAATGCCCGGTCTGACAACCGCTGTGGGGGCAGCATGGATAGAACGCAGCAGTCCCCCTCCCTTCCGCGCCAGAGGGGGAGCTTCCTCAGGCGCCAATGGCCGCTTGTGGCCTTTGTTCTTGTGGCGGTGGGGAGCCGCTGCCTCACGCCAGTTCTCTGGCATGAGAGTCCTGACTGGGCACTTGGAACCCTGGGAATCGTTGCTTCCATCTTTTTGCTAAAAAAGTTTCATCTCGAACGGCGCCTCTTCATCTATATACTTCCACTTTTGGCATTAATGATTTTTTTCAATATAATTGGCACAGTTAATATACATCCGAACACATTAAGAATCCTGACACGAGAAAGCCACATACCTCCGGATATAC
The DNA here is from genome assembly GCA_900547595.1 of uncultured Desulfovibrio sp. Classification (GTDB taxonomy): domain Bacteria; phylum Desulfobacterota; class Desulfovibrionia; order Desulfovibrionales; family Desulfovibrionaceae; genus Desulfovibrio. Next base: position 25,778 of record URHE01000017.1, on the reverse strand, counting down.
TGGATGGCTTAATATCCGCCATCTTTTCACTGCTTTTTTCACCACTTTTCTTTAAAGAAATGACGATATTAAAATCCATTAGAAAAATTCCACTCATTACCTTTTTTCTATATATTGCCTTGTCAAAATTTTATCTCTCCATAGCCATGGGCATTGGAGCATTTCTTCTGTCCATCGGCCTTGGCAATTGCTGACCATCGTATTTCATGCCAGCGGGCACGACAGTCCGGACGTGGGCTGGCGTGCCCGCCAGCATCCAGTTCGTATCAGATGAATCTGCCTTCACGTTTTAATGCGACAGAACCAATGGGAGCTCCGGCGTTTCATAGCTTGCGGCAAGACGGAGCACCTCCGCGAAATACTGCTGACAGTTGTAATCATCTCTCGTCATTTTTCTGGAAGGAATGCGTCGACGCGCGGCGGCAACACTTGCCTGCCGCCTCCGCCCACGCCCATCGCGTGCGCCTGACAGCCGCCCCCCTTGGCCCTTATCTTTTTGCCGTTTCTGCCGATGGAGAACATAGCGGCATGGGCGTCTTGCGGGGCGGCGTCTCCTGTGGCATAGTGCTGGAATGACACTCCAGAAACGTCGCGCACAGGCCGCCCGCGTCCTTGAGGCACTTGCCGCCCGTTACCCCGAGCCGGCATCCCATCTTGACTACCGCAATCCCTGGGAGCTGCTCGTGGCCACGGTGCTGGCCGCGCAGTGCACGGATGCGCGCGTGAACACCGTGACGCCGGAACTGTTCCGGCGCTGGCCCGGCCCGGCGGAACTGGCCGAAGCGGGCCAGGAGGAACTGGAAGAGGTCATCCACCCCACGGGCTTTTACCACAACAAGGCCAAAAACCTGCGGGCCGCGGCGCGGCGCGTCTGCGACGCCTTTGCGGGAAAGGTGCCGGCCACGCTGGAAGAACTCGTCACCCTGCCGGGCGTGGCGCGCAAAACGGCCAATGTGGTGCTGTTCGGGGGCTTCGGCATCAACGAGGGCCTTGCCGTGGACACGCATGTGAAGCGCATCAGCCACAGGCTCGGCCTGACCGCCGCCACGGACCCGGTGGCTGTGGAGCGTGACCTCATGGCCGTTTTTCCCCGCGGGGAATGGGGCGATGTCAATCACCGCATGGTCTGGTTCGGCCGGGAGGTCTGCCGCGCGCGCACACCGGGTTGCGATGTGTGCCCCATGGCGGCCTTCTGCCCCAGGCTTGAGCCGCCGCGCGACGCGGCAGCGGCGGCGCGATCCGGCGGCCGCGCAGGACGAGGCAGATCATGAGCATGAATCCCCTGCTCAGCACCAATGAGCTGGAAGTGGTGGAATTTCTCCTGGACGAGCGTCAGGAGGACGGCAGCATCTACACCGGGCACTATGCCATCAATGTGGCCAAGGTGCTGGAGATCATCCGCCTGCCCCAGGTGACGGCCATGCCCGGCACGCAGGACCCTTCGGTCATGGGCTCGTTCAACCTGCGCGGCAAGGTGCTGCCCCTGCTCAACCTGGCGGCGTGGCTCGGCAAGGAGATGGCCGTCACTGAAAGCGACAAGGTGCTGGTGACGGAATTTTGCGGCGTCAAGGCGGCCTTTCTCGTCTCTTCGGTGTTGAGCATCCACCGGCTGGACTGGGAACGCATCGAGCCGCCGAACAAGTACGTCCAGCTTTTTTCCCGCGACAGCATCACGGGCATCCTGCGCATCGACGAACGCGTGATCTTCATCCTCGACATGGAGAAAATCCTTGCCAGCCTCGACAAATCGCTCGACATGTCGCGCATGGAGCCGGAGATCGCCCCTACGGAAATGCCCGAACAGGTGCGCCTGCTCCTGGCGGACGATTCCAGCTCGCTGCGCAAGATCGTCAAGTCCTTCCTCGAAAAGTCCGGCTATCAGGTGACCACGGCGAGCAACGGCCGCGAAGCGTGGGAATATCTGAGCAACCTCGCCCAGGCCCAGACCCAGTCTGGGCAGGGGGTGGCCGGCAGCGAGCTTTCCGACATCGTGGACCTTGTCATCTCGGACATCGAAATGCCCGAAATGGACGGACACGCCCTGACCTCCAAAATCCGCGAGAACCCGGCCCTGCACAAGCTGCCGGTGGTGCTCTTCTCGTCGCTCATCACGGACGCGCTGCGCGCCAAGGGCATCAAGGTGGGCGCGGACAGGCAGGTCTCCAAGCCGGACCTGGCGGGGCTGGACAAGATCGTCAAGGAAATCATGGAGGAACGCCTGCACAAGTAGGCGCGGGCCCCCAACGCCGGGCGCTTCCGGAACGCCTGGCAGACGAATTGCATAGCGTTTTGCATGGACATTTTCAGTTACGATCCCAACGCGGTGCTGAGCCTTCTGCTCACCATCATGCGCGTGAGCATCGTCATGTTCATGCTCCCGGTCTTTTCGACCAACAATATCCCGGTGCTCGTCAAGGCCGCCGTCACCCTGGTCTTTTCCCTGGCGGTCTGGCCGCATCTGGCGCTCTCCGGCTCGCTCATGCCCCAGCATCCGTTTGACCTCGTCCTCATGGCTCTGGGGGAGGTTTTCATGGGCCTGGTGCTCGGCATGGCCGTCAATTTTCTGTTCATGGGCATCCAGTCCGGCGGCGAATTGCTCGGCTTCCAGATGGGCTTCACCATGATCAACTTCGCCGACCCGCTCACCGGCAACCAGACCGGCGCCACGGCGTTTTTTCTCTGGATGGTGGGGCTGCTCACCTTTCTTGTGCTCGACGGGCACCTCTACATGATCAAGGGCTTTGCCGCCTCCTTCGCCATTGTGCCGCCTGGCGCGCTCTTCATCGGCGAAAACCTGCTCTGGACGGTGCTTGACCTTTCCGCCCAGGTTTTCGTGCTCGCGCTCAAGATCGCGGCCCCGGTCATGGTGGCGCTCTTCATGGTGGAGGTGGCGCTGGGCCTGGTGGCGCGCACCTCGCCCCAGGTGCATATCATGGAATTCGGCTTTCCCATCAAGATCGGGGTGGGCTTTTTCTTTGTGGGGCTTTTGCTGGTGATCATGGCCAACAGGGTGGAAGAGTTCATCTCCGGTCTGGACGCCCTGTTCGTCAACCTCCTGCGGGGCATGAGCGCGCTGTTCCAGTAAAGCATCCCCCCTGGTCCCGCCGCCGTCATTTCCCCGCAAAGCGGGACAAGCGACGGAAAAACGTGGTTTTCCGCCTGGGTACGGCACGCGCAGGGAACCGGACTCCTTGAAATTTCTGTCGGGACGCCGTACCCTCGATCCCGGAGGTATATCGCCATGAGACACAAGTTCCTCATTGCCTTCGTCCTCGGCATCGTCGCCACGGTCTTCGCCATCCTCTTTTTCCGCATGGTCCAGCCCTTTGTCGACGGCGCCAGTGAAATATTCTTTGCCGGCATGGGCGTCGGCCTGCTGCTCGGCATTGTCCTTTCCGTCTGGATCGTGCGCAAGATCGATGCGCCCCGGGAGCCGGACACGCGGGCCTGACCGTCCGGGGCAATGCGGAGTGTTCCGCGCGGCCCGCAGGAGCGGCGCGCGGACGGCCCCGGCATGATGCGTTCCACAAGGATAGTTCCATGTCACAAACAACCGGCGCGGCGCGCTCCTTTTCCGGCCCGGCCTGGGCCGAGGGGCTGCGCCGCGCCCTGCCCATTACCCTCGGCTATGTGCCCGTGGGCTTCGCCTTTGGCGTTCTTGCCGTGAAAAACGGCATCCCCGCCGGGCTGGCCGTGGCCATGGCCGTGCTCATGTTTTCCGGCTCCGGGCAGTTCGTGTTCGCCAGCCTCTGGGGCGGCGGCGCGGGCATCCTCTCCACGGCGGCGGCGGTGGGCATCGTCAACCTCCGCTACCTGCTCATGTCCGCGGCGGAATCGCCGTGGCTTTCCCGGCTTTCGCGCACGCGGCGCCTCCTCCTCGGCCTCGGTCTTACGGACGAGACCTTTGCCGTGCATATCACCGCCCTGCAGGAAGGCTGGCCCCTCAACGCGGCCACCATGTACGTCTGCAATTCCACCACGCATCTTTCCTGGGTGGGGGGCTGCGCCATCGGCGCCTTTTGCGGCAACCTCGTCAATGACGTGCGCCCGCTCGGCCTGGATTACGCCATCACCGCCATGTTCCTCGCGCTGCTCGTGCCCCAGTGCGCGAGCCGCCTCCATGTGCTGGTGGCCGTGTTCACGGCCGCGTTGTCCGTGGCGCTCAAGGCCGGCGGCATGAGCCAGTGGAACGTGGCTGTGGCCACGGTGGCCGGGGCGACCCTCGGGCTCGCCCTCTCCCTGCGGGCGCGCCGCCCCGCGCCGGAGGAAGCGGCATGAACGACTGGCTCGCCTGGCTCGGCGCCCATGAAACGCTTTTGCTCTGCGTGGGCGCGGCCACCATTGTGACCGTGCTGCCCAAGGTGCTGCCCGTGACCTTTCTCCGGGGGGATTGCCTGCCGCCGCTTCTGCGCCGCTGGCTGGACTTCGTGCCCGTGGCGGTCATGGCCGCCCTGGTGGGGCCGGACGTTTTCATCTACAATGGCCGGTTTGACCTTTCCACGGACAATCTCTTCCTCATGGTCTCCATTCCCACCTTTCTTGTGGCCTGGAAGACGAAAAACTATTTCGTCACCATCGCGGCGGGCATCGGGCTTGTCATTCTTGCCCGCTGGGCGGGCTTTGCCTGATGCGCGGCAGCCGCCCCTGCGGGGAGCCTCCCCGGCGCAGCGGACGCCTGCTCGTGCGCCTCGCGCCCGAAGATGTGGCGCTCTTCCGCTTTCACCTTGAGGCGCACGACAATCTTGCGCTGTTCACAACGCTGGAACGCAGGACCGCCCTGGTCAAGGTGCTGTTCTCGCCGCAGGAGGAAATGGCCGTGCGGCTGGCGCTGGAAGAGATCGCGGCCAGCGTGCCCCTCACCGTGGAGGACTGGCCGTTCGCATGACGGGGTCGGCGTCCTTGGCTCCCCGGAACCAGTGTTTCAGCCTCATGACAGCTCCTTTGATGGGGTTTGCATTATTCAATGCTGAAGAGCCCCGGAACATTTACCGGGGTTTACTTCGGCACACTCTGGATATATTGTTGATTTACGAACTCCGGCGTATGGCAGGGGAAACGACTGCCTGTCATCGAAAGTCAGGACACAGGTTCGACAACCATCCTGAGCGCCGGAGATTTTATTTTTCAAGGGATAGGCCGTAACCATCCAGTTGCGGGCCTTGTCGTCCCAATCCAGCCGGATGCCAGCCTCCATTTTCTCGTGGACGATATAGGCGCGGCCCGGTGCTGGCTTTCGGTGCTCGACTCTCCCCTCTGCCACCAGTCTGGGAAGCTCCCGGACAAACTGCGTCCCATCCAGACCGGATTTCTCCCGCCGTTCAATGATGTGGGCCAGCCCGTACCCGTCCTTGCCGCCCTTGCCATAGGGCAAGTCAATGTCTCCCAGCCCCTCCTTATGGAAAGCTCCGGGGACATGACCGCTCTTTTCCTTGAGCAGATGTTCGATGGCCTCGTGTGGCTTGCCCTTGAACGCCGGGTAGGCTGGTCTGAAATGGTCGTTCTCCTGCCCGATATTCCCCTTGGTGATTTCGCCGGTCTCGGTATCAAGCTGGAATCGCTTCCCGTTTTTGGCGGTGCACCATCGCTCCGCGTCCAGCGCCGCGTCATACACCGCCCCCGCCTTGTCCACGTCGTCCAGTTCGCCGCCTTCTTCCATGCCCGGCGGGACGGCTCCCGGCATGCCATCGGTCATGCCCGCGCCTTCCGGGAAATCGTCGGGGTCGATGTCCGACAAGGAAAAAGTGGCAGAATCAAAACGGTTGTTCCTCAGCCGCACTACATGACTGAAGCTCAAATAAGGTATGGGGAAGATATGGCCGCTGGTATTCCCTGAGCATGCCATCGGGGCAATGGTCAGCGCGTCCTTGATTTCCGGACGGCCTGGAAGCTTGCCTGTAAACGCGCAGGCGTCCAGCTACGCCCCTATGACATACGCCATATCGCCGCAACGGAAATGCTGGCGCGGGGAACTGATTTTGCGGCTGTCGCCGCCCAACTTGGGCATAGCAATGTGTCCACGACTGGCGGGATGTACGCACATGTAACAGCAGGCAGTCAGGCCAGAGCCGCACGCCTGATGCCAGCTCTGGATCGTGGTGATACAATGGTGATACAAAATCAGAGCGCAAAAAAGGGATCGCGTCGCCGCAATCCCTTGCCTGCTGCTGGTACCGGGAGCGAGACTTGAACTCGCAAGGGCGTGAACCCGGCGGATTTTGAGTCCGCTGCGTCTACCAATTCCACCATCCCGGCACGGGCGAAACCCCGGCGTGCCCGCTCGGCACACGGATTTTCTAGTCCGGCGCGCGCGATTCGTCAAGCCATGTCCCCGCAGCCGCCCTGGGGCAGATGTCTGAAGATGACGCCGGGGCCGGCACGGCAGCGTTAAAAAATTTTCTCAAAAAAAGCATTGAATTTTAACCGCCACGTCAAGTAAAATTGATTCCAAGCGATAGCTCCACGGATCTTTGCGATCCATCCTGGCGCGGCATGGGCGCCACCGGAAAGCCGGTGGGGCTTCCGCAGTGCCCCGCTGCCACGTCTCCCTGTCGGTATGCGGCGGAAACGGGCGGGGCATATGCCGGGTTCACCATCAAAGGAGGATTTCTGTGATGAAACGTCTTCTCGCCATGTGCGTGGCGCTGGGTCTGTTCTGCGGTCTGGCGCTCTCCGTTGCCCCCTCGGCGGAGGCCAAAACGGTCATCAAGATCGCGGGCATGAAACCCGAGGGCGAGCCGGAGACCGTCGGCATGCACAAGTTCGGGGAATACCTGGAAAAACTTTCCAACGGCAAGTACGAAGTCAAGGTCTATCCCAACAGCCAGCTGGGCAAGGAAGACTCCTACATCGACCAGACGCGGCGCGGCACCATCCAGATGTGCGCCACGGGCACCCAGATGTCCAAGTTCCATCCGGCCATGGCCATGCTGGAAACGCCCATGCTCTATGAGGACCTTGACCATGCCCATCGCGCCATGCAGGGCGACACCTTCAAGCTCATCACGGACGGCTTCACCGAAAAGTCCGGCATGCGCACCATGAATGTCTTCCCGCTCGGCTTCCGCCACTTCTATACCAAGAAGCCCGTGAAGAGCATCGACGACATCAAGGGCCTCAAGATGCGCGTGCCCAATATCCCGCTTTACACCAACTTCGCCAAGGAAGCCGGCATTTCCGGCCAGCCCATGCCCTTTGCGGAAGTCATGACCTCCATCGAGTCCGGCGCCATTGACGGCGGCGACAGCCCCCTGAGCGACATCGCCTCCACCGGCGTGTACGAATACGCCCCCGAAGTGACCAAGACCGGCCACATCCTGGTGCTGCACTCCCTGTTCATCAATGACAAGTTCTACAAGAGCCTGCCCGAACAGGACCGCAAGTGGTTCGACCAGGCCGCCGCCCAGGCCGCCGAGGACGTGTGGAAGCTGATGGTCCAGGCCGACGAGGACGCGGCCAAAAAGATCACCGCGGGCAAGGGCCATATCTCCGAGCCCACCCCCGAACTGAAGAAGTACATGACCGAAGCCGGCGAGCGCAGCTGGACCCTCTTCACCGACCCGAAGAGCAAGCAGCATGTGCCCAACGCCAAGGAAATCCTCGAGAGCGCCAAGCGCTACGCGAAGTAGGCTCATTCCCAGGCGGGGTTCCATGCCTCGGGCATGGAACCCCGGATGTGATTGCCCCGCCCTCCGGCGCATGGATGTTCCTGCGGACCTTTCCGCTCCATCCCGCAATTTCGGTCATTCTTTGATGAGGTCAGTATGCCAGCACAGCCCGACAAGGAAACGCAGGACAGCGCCAGAGACCCGGCCGAATACGCACAGGTTCTGGATACTGTTCCGGAGTCCGAGCCAGATTCCAAACAGGATACCATTGGCGAATTTCTCTTTCAGATTTTTTGCGCCGTCATCTTTCTGGGCATGATCGGCCTCGTGTTCTACAACGCCATGCTGCGCTACCTGTTCTCTTCCAGCTATCCCCCCAGCGAGGAATGGGCCAGATTCCTCTTCATTTACATTACCTTTTTCGGTTCCATCGAGGCATTCTACCGGAAAAAGCACATCGCGGTGGACATGTTCGTGGACATGTTCCATGGCGTCTCCCGCAAGACCGTCGAGATCATCGCGAGCCTCATCGGCATGGCTGTCATGGGCGTCCTGCTCTGGGGCGGCGTGGTCTATGTGATGTCCACCTATGATCAGGAATCGGTGTCCACCGGCGTGAACATGACGTTCATCTATGGCACCCTGCCGATCATGGCCGCCGCCGCGCTCATCATCCAGCTGCGGGACTTCATCGCGCTGTTGCGGCGCCCTGTCTCCGAATTCGAGAAGGCGTAGGGGGGAACCATGGAACTGTTCATCTTTCTGGCGACCCTTTTCCTCTTTCTCGCCTTCGGCATTCCCATCTGCCTTGTGCTGGTGATCTGCGCCCTGGTGCTCATGGCCTATTCGGGCTTTTTCGACCCGATCATCATTGCCACCACCATGCTGGACGGGGCCAACAACTACCCGCTCATGGCCATTCCCTTCTTCGTCTTTGCGGGCGAGATCATGGCCGCGGGCGGCCTTTCGCAGCGGGTCGTCCAGCTTGCCCAGCTCATGATGGGCCGGGTGCGCGGCGGCCTCGGCTATGCGGCGGTCGTTTCCAGCATCATTTTCGCCGGCCTCATGGGCAGCTCCGTGGGCGAAGCCGCGGCCCTGGGCTCGCTGCTGCTGCCCATGATGAAGGAAGTGGGCTACAAGCCGGGCCGGGCCGGGGCCATCATCTCCTCCGGCGCCATCCTTGGCCCCATCATCCCGCCCTCCACCAACTTCATCCTTCTGGGCGCGACGGTGGGCGGCCTTTCCATCACCAAGCTGTTCATGATCGGCCTGTTCCCGGGCATCTTCATCGGCCTGGCGCTCATGGTCGTGTGGTTCTTCATTGTCCGCATCGACGGCTACAATGAGACCATCACCTTCACCCGCCAGGAAAAGATCAAGATCATCCTTGATTCCACCCCGGCCTTCCTCATGCCGGTCCTGCTCCTGGGCGGCATCCGCTTCGGCATCTTCACGCCCACGGAAGGCGGCGCCTTCGCGTCCGTCTATGCCATTGTGGTCTGCGTGCTCTACTACCGCGAGCTGACCATCAAGCAGTTGCTGCGGGTGAGCGCCGCGGCGGCCCGCACCACCTCCGTGGTCATGCTCATCGTGGCCACCGCGTCGGCGGTGGGCTATTTCATCACCTCCGCCGACATTCCGCAGCAGATGGGCGCGCTCTTCGAGCCGCTGATGGATTCCCCCATCCTGCTGCTCCTGTGCATCAACGTGTTCCTGTTCCTCATCGGCATGGTCATGGATCTCACGCCCAATATCCTGATCTTCGCCCCGGTATTCTTCCCCATGATCCAGCAGGCCGGCATCGATCCCTACTACTTCGGCCTGCTCTTCATCCTCAACCTCGGCATCGGCGTCATCACGCCGCCGGTGGGCACGGTGCTCTATGTCGTCTGCGGCGTGGGCAACATCAAGATCGTGGAGCTCGTCAAGCATCTGATCCCCTTCCTGCTGATGGAGATCTTCATGCTCTTCCTGCTCCTCTTCTTCCCCAAGCTCTCGCTCGCGCCCATGAACTGGCTGATGGGCAACTAGCCCTTCCGGCCCTGTTCCGTTCCCCTGACCCCGGCCGCTCCCCGCGGCCGGGGTTTTTCCTTGCCGGTCGCGGGCCGCGCGTGCGGTCCCGCCTCTTCGGCTTGCCATCCGCCGTGTTTTCCTCCATGCTGCGTGCAACCGGAAACCAGCAGGAGTTCCCATGCCCTCTTCTTCCTTTGCCGTGGTGGGCGGCGGCCTTGCGGGCTGCGAATGCGCCCTGCAACTGGCGCGCGCTGGCCACGCGGTGACACTCTTTGAGCAAAAACCCCTCTTCCGCTCCCCGGCGCATGTGAGCGGCCTGTGCGCGGAGCTGGTGTGCTCCAATTCCCTGCGCTCGGACGAGCGCACCTCCGGCGTGGGCCTGCTCAAGGCGGAGATGCGCGCCCTGAACAGCGTCTTCATGGCAACGGCGGACGCCTGCCGCGTGCCCGCGGGCAAGGCGCTGGCCGTGGACCGCGAGGCATTTGCCCGCGCCATGACGGAAGCCGTCAACGCGCATCCGGGCATCCGCGTGCGCCACGCGCGCATCGAGAGCCTGGAGGATGCGGAACTGATGCGCCGCGGCGGCGCGGGCATCATCATTGCCGCTGGTCCCCTGGCGTCCGACGGCCTTTCCGCCGCGCTGGGCGCCATCATTGGTCAGGAATACTGCTATTTTTATGATGCCATCGCGCCCATCGTCTGGACGCATTCGCTGGACAGGTCCGTGGTTTTCCGCGCTTCGCGCTACGGCGCGGAAAACGGCGAGGCCGAAGGCGCGGGCGATTACCTCAACTGCCCCATGAGCCGTGAGGAGTACGAGACCTTTTTTGCGGCGCTGTGCGAAGGACGCGTCATGGAGACCCGTGATTTCGAGCGGGAAGTCCACTTCGAGGGCTGCATGCCGCTGGAGGCCCTTGCCCGGCGCGGCCCGCGCACGCTGACCTTCGGGCCGCTCAAGCCCGTGGGCTTTGTGGACCCGCGCACCGGGCGGCGCCCATGGGCAGTGCTTCAGCTTCGGGCGGAAAATGCCAATGCGGAGACCTGCAACCTGGTGGGCTGCCAGACCAAGCTCCTTCAACCGGAACAGGAGCGCATCTTCCGCCTGGTGCCCGGCATGGAAAACGCCGAGTTTGCCCGCTATGGCAGCATGCACCGCAATACCTACGTCAATGCGCCGGAAGCGCTCACCCCCGAGCTGGAGCTGAAAAACCGGCCCGGCGTCTACCTTGCCGGGCAGATTTCCGGCGTGGAGGGCTATGTGGAGTCCGCGGCCAGCGGCCTCTGGCTTGGCCTGTTCCTCGCCGCCCGCGCCAGTGGCCGCGCCCTGCCGGCGCCGCCGCCAGAAACGGCTCTGGGGGCGCTGCTCGGGCACTTGCGGAGGCCGGAAAAACGCTTCCAGCCGTCCAATATCCATTTTGGCCTCATGCCGGAACTGGACGAACGCGCGCGCAAAAAGGAGCGCAAGGCCCTCTACGCCGCACGCGCCGAAGCCGCGTTTGCCCGCTGGCTGGCCGCAAGCGGCGTGCGGAACGGATAACTGCCGCGACCCTGGAGCGGGCATCGCGCACAGCAAAGGACCCGACCGTTTCCGACCGGGTCCTTTGCGTCATGTCTTTCAGGCGGCGCCTAGCGGGACAGGTCCACCATGACCGGATTTTCTTCCAGTTCCTCAAGGAACTTGTCCGGGCGTTCCTTCTGTTCGGGCACCTCGATCTCGCCATTGACGTATTCGCGGTAGCCCGTGCCCGCCGGAATGAGGCGGCCAACGATGACATTCTCCTTGAGGCCGCGCAGGTGATCCATCTTGCCCTTGAGCGAAGCCTCGGTGAGCACCTTGGTGGTCTCCTGGAAGGAGGCCGCCGAGATGAAGGAGGATGTGGTGAGCGAAGCCTGCGTGATGCCCAGCACCAGCGGCTCCGCCGTGGCGGGCGCGCGGCCCTCGGCGATGGCCTTCTGGTTTTCCTGCCGGAACTCGGCCTTGTCCACCTGCTCGCCCACAAGGAAGCTGGTGCCGCCCGCGTCGAGGATGGTCACTTTCTTGAGCATCTGGCGCACGATGACTTCGATGTGCTTGTCATCGATGCCCACGCCCTGGAAGCGGTAGACTTCCTGGATCTCATCCACCAGATAGCGCGCCAGGAACTTCTCGCCGCGGGTGCGCAGGATGTCGTGCAGCTCGGGATAGCCTTCCGTGAGGGCGTCGCCGGCTTCCACAAAATCGCCGTCGGCCACGGTGATGTGCTTGCCCTTGGGCACGAGGTATTCCTTGGCTTCGCCGATCTCCGGCGTGACCACCAGCTTGCGCTTGCCCTTGGATTCGCCCTCATAGGTGACGGTGCCCGCGATCTCGGAAATCTCGGCCTTGTCCTTGGGCTTGCGCACCTCGAAAAGCTCGGCCACGCGCGGCAGGCCGCCGACGATGTCCTTGGTCTTGGAGGTTTCGCGCGGCTTGCGGGCGAGGATGTCGCCGGCCTGGATGGCCTGGCCGTCCTTGACCATGATGATGGAACCCACGGGCAGGGTATAGACGGCGGCCGCGGAGCCGTGCCCGCGCTTTTTCACCGTGCCGTCCTCGTCGCAGATGGAGATGGCCGGGCGGAAGTTGGTGGTGCGGTATTCCATGATGGTCATGGAAGCCTGCCGCGTCACATCGTCCACCTTTTCCTGCACGGTCTTGCCGTCGATGATGTCCGAGAAGCGGACAACGCCTTCCTCCTCGGCCACAAAGGGCTCGTTGAACGGGTCCCATTCCGCGAGCACCACGCCCTTGGCGATCTCCTCGCCGTCATGCACCATGAGGCGCGCGCCATTGGGCAGGATGTACTTTTCGCGCTCGCGGCCCTGCGGGTCCACGATGGTCAGCTGGCCGCTCTTGCCGAGCACAAGCTGGGCGCCCTCGCGGTTGGTGACGGCGCGCACGCGGTTGAGGATGACGCGGCCCGCGTTCTGGGCCTCGAACTTGTTTTTCTCGATGGTGCTCGACGCCGTGCCGCCGATGTGGAAGGTGCGCATGGTGAGCTGGGTGCCCGGCTCGCCGATGGACTGCGCCGCGATGATGCCCACGGTCTCGCCGGTATTGACGAGGTGCCCGCGCGCCAGGTCGCGCCCGTAGCAGAGCGCGCAGATGCCGCGCTCCGACTGGCAGGTCAGCGGCGACCGCACCGTCACCGAGGAAATGCCCTTTTTGTCGATGAGCCGGGCCTCGGCCTCGGTGATGAGCGTGTTTTCGGGCAGGAGCACGACCTCGGGATCGTCCGGGTCCATGACGGGATAGAGAAGGACGCGGCCCACCACGCGCTCGGAGAGCGGGGTCTTGATGTCGCCGCCTTCCTTGAGGTGGGTGAGCTCGATGCCGTCCACCGTGCCGCAGTCATGCTCGGAAACGATGACATCCTGCACCACGTCCACCAGGCGCCGGGTGAGATAGCCGGAGTTGGCCGTCTTGAGGGCCGTGTCGGCCAGGCCCTTGCGCGCGCCGTGGGTGGAGGTGAAGTACTGGAGCACCGAGAGCCCCTCGCGGAAGGACGAGGTGATGGGCGTCTCGATGATTTCGCCGGACGGCTTGGCCATGAGGCCGCGCATGCCGGCAAGCTGGCGCATCTGGTCCTGGTTGCCGCGCGCGCCGGAATTGGACATCATGAAGATGGGGTTGAAGCTCTGGTTTTCCTCCGTGCGGCCCGTCAGCGGATCGGTGACGATGTCGTGGGAAATCTCCTTGGTCATTTCCGCGGAGACATCCTGCGTGGCCTTGGTCCAGACATCCACCACCTTGTTGTATTTCTCGGTGCGGGTGATGATGCCGTCGCGGTACTGGCGCTCGATGTCATCGACCTCGGCCTGGGACTTGGCGAGGATGTCCTTCTTGCTCTCCGGGATGGTGAGGTCCTTGACGCCGATGGTCACGCCCGCGCGGGTGGCGAACTCGTAGCCCAGGTCCTTGAGTCGGTCGCAGAGGATGACCGTGGACTTGATGCCGCAGCTGCGGTAGGCCGCGCCCACAAGCCGGGCGATGGCCTTCTTGGTGAGCACGGTGTTCACCGTTTCAAAGGGCAGCTCGGGCGGCAGGATGCCGCTCACGAGCACGCGGCCCGGCGTGGTGTCGTAAAGCTTGCCGTCAGGCATGCGCACCCGGACGCGCGCGTGCAGCGAGACCTGGCCCGCGTCATAGGCGCTCTCCACCTCCCACGGGGCGCAGAAGGTCATGCCCTCGCCCTTTTCAAAGCTGCGTTCCACGGTCATGTAGTAAAGGCCCAGCACGATGTCCTGCGAGGGCACGATGACCGGGCCGCCGTTGGCCGGGGAAAGAATGTTGTTGGTGCTCATCATGAGCACGCGGCACTCGATCTGCGCCTCCACGGAGAGCGGAATGTGGACGGCCATCTGGTCGCCGTCGAAGTCCGCGTTATAGGCGGTGCAGACGAGCGGATGCAGGCGGATGGCCTTGCCTTCCACCAGGAGCGGCTCAAATGCCTGGATGCCCAGGCGGTGCAGGGTGGGCGCGCGGTTGAGGAGAATGGGATACTCGCGCACCACTTCCGAAAGGATGTCCCAGACCACCAGCTCCTCGCGCTCCACCATCTTTTTGGCGCTCTTGATGGTGGAGGCGTAGCCGCGTTTCTCCAGCTCCGAATAGATGAAGGGCTTGAACAGCTCCAGGGCCATCTTCTTGGGCAGGCCGCACTGGTGCAGCTTGAGGTAGGGCCCCACGGTGATGACCGAACGGCCGGAATAGTCCACGCGCTTGCCGAGCAGGTTCTGGCGGAAGCGGCCCTGCTTGCCCTTGATCATGTCGGAAAGGGACTTGAGCGGGCGCCCGTTGGTGCCGGTGATGGCGCGGCCGCGGCGGCCGTTGTCGAAAAGCGCGTCCACGGCTTCCTGGAGCATGCGCTTTTCGTTGCGGATGATGATCTCAGGCGCGCCCAGTTCCATGAGCCGCTTCAGGCGGTTGTTGCGGTTGATGACGCGGCGGTAGAGGTCATTGAGGTCCGAGGTGGCGAAACGACCGCCATCCAGCGGCACCAGGGGACGCAGTTCCGGCGGGATGACCGGGATGACCTCCATGATCATCCATTCCGGCTTGTTCTGCGATTCCAGAAATGCCTCCACGATCTTGAGGCGCTTGGTGATCTTCTTCTTGCGGGTCTGGCTCTTGGTGGCCTCGCCCTCTTCGCGCAGCTCCACGCGCAGCTTTTCCAGGTCCAGCTCTTCAAGAAGGGTGCGCACGGCCTCGGCGCCCATGCCCACAGTGAGGGCATCCTCGCCGTAGCGTTCGATGATCTGGAGGTACTGATCCTCGGAAATGACCTGCTGCTTCAGGATGCCGGGCACCTGGCCGGGGTCCAGCACGATGTAGGAATCAAAATAGAGCACCTTCTCCAGGTCGGCCATGGTCATGTCGAGCAGGGTGCCGATCTTGGAGGGGAGCGTCTTGAGGAACCAGATATGCGCCACGGGTGCGGCAAGCTCGATGTGGCCCATGCGCTCGCGCCGCACCTTGGAGGCGATGACCTCCACGCCGCACTTCTCGCAGACGATGCCCCGGTGCTTCATGCGCTTGTACTTGCCGCAGTTGCACTCGTAGTCCTTGACCGGGCCGAAAATCTTGGCGCAGAACAGGCCGTCGCGCTCCGGCTTGAAGGTGCGGTAATTGATGGTCTCCGGCTTTTTCACCTCGCCATAGGACCACTCCCGGATGGCCTCCGGCGACGCGATGGAAATCTGGATGGCCTTGAGGTTGCGGATATTGGTCGCGTTGGTGGAGGTGCCGCGTGCCGTGAACAGATCGTCCAGACTCATATATATCTACCCTGCCTTGTGAAAAGCTCGTTGAGGTCGTTGCCCCGCTGCGTGCGGACGGCAGCGCGCCGGGGGCCGGGGCCGCGCGGCCCCGGAACCGTCTATTCGGCGTCGTTGCCGCTTTCGTGCATCCAGCCCACGCGCTTGGGCTTCTTGCCCTCTTCCTGATGAAGATTGACATCCAGCCCAAGGCTCATGAGTTCCTTGACAAGCACGTTGAAGGATTCCGGCAGGCCGGCCTCGAGGAAGTTGTCGCCCTTGACGATCTTCTCATACATCTTGACGCGTCCGGCCACGTCATCGGACTTGACCGTGAGGAATTCCTGGAGGAGGTACGCCGCGCCATAGGCTTCCAGCGCCCAGACTTCCATTTCGCCGAGGCGCTGACCGCCGAACTGCGCCTTGCCGCCCAGGGGCTGCTGGGTGACGAGGGAGTAGGGGCCCGTGGAGCGGGCGTGGATCTTCTCGTCCACCAGATGGTGCAGCTTGAGCATATACATGACGCCCGTGGTCACGCGGTTCTTGAACGGCTCGCCCGTGCGGCCATCGTAGAGGACGGTCTTGCCGTCGCTGGCGAGGCCCGCCTTTTCCAGCCAGCCCCAGATTTCGTCCTCGGTGGCGCTGTCAAAGACCGGCGTGCGCGTGACGATGCCGTTGCGCAGCTTCCTGACCGAGGCCACGAACTCCTCGTCGTCCATGCCGTCCACCAGGGCGTCGATCTCGGGCGACTTGAATACCGCCTTGACCTCCTTGCGCACGGAATCAAGCATGGCGCCGGAATCCACCAGCTCGGCGAGCTGGCGGCCAAGCTCCTTGGCGCCCCAGCCGAGGTGGGTCTCCATGATCTGGCCGATGTTCATGCGCGAGGGCACGCCCAGCGGATTGAGCACGATGTCCACGGGGCGGCCATCGGCGAAGAAGGGCATGTCCTCCTCGGGCAGGATGCAGGAAACCACGCCCTTGTTGCCGTGGCGGCCCGCCATCTTGTCGCCCACCGAGAGCTTGCGCTTGATGGCCACATAGACCTTGACCATCTTGATGACGCCCGGGGCGAGGTCGTCGCCTTCCGAGACCTTTTCGCGCTTGGAATCGTAAATGCCGTGGAGGTAGTCCACCTCGCGGTCATAGTCCTTGAGCAGGGCGGCCACTTCGTCGTTGACCTCCTTGCTCTTGAACAGGCCGGCCAGCTTCTTCACCGGCAGTTCCGCCAGCTGTTCGGCGGTCAGCGCGGCGCCGGCCTCCACCAGGACCTCGCCCTTTTTCCTGCCGGCAACGGAGGCCGCGGTCTGCTTGCCGAGCACATGGGGCGCGATCCTCGCCCGCGTGCGCTCGCCCAGGGCGCGCATGTGGTCGGCTTCCTTCTGGTCCAGCACCGCCGTATCATGCGCCTCGATGGCAAGGGTGCGCTCGTCCTTCTCGCCGGAGCGGCGGTTGAAGACCTTGACGTCGATGATGGTGCCCTCCACTCCCGGCGGCACCTTGAGGGACGTGTTCTTCACGTCGCGGGCCTTCTCGCCGAAAATGGCGCGGAGGAGCTTTTCCTCCGGGGTGAGCTGGGTCTCGCCCTTGGGCGTGATCTTGCCCACGAGGATGTCGTCCGGCTTGACCGGCGCGCCGATGCGGATGATGCCGCTCTCGTCAAGGTTGCGGAGCATGTCCTCGCTGACATTGGGGATGTCGCGGGTGATCTCCTCGGGCCCGAGCTTGGTGTCGCGCGCCACCACCTCGAATTCCTCGATGTGGATGGAGGTGAAGGTGTCATCGCGCACGGTGCGCTCGGAAATGAGGATGGAGTCCTCATAGTTGTAGCCGCACCAGGGCATGAAGGCCACCACGAGGTTCTTGCCCAGCGCCAGCTGGCCCTCGTCGATGCCGGGGCCGTCGGCCAGTATCTGACCCTTTTTCACCACATCGCCGGGGCGGCAGGTGGGTTTTTGCCCGAAGCACGAGTTCTGGTTGGACTTGTGGTACTTGAGCAGGTCATAGGCGCGCACGCCGCCCTGCTCCCTGTAGATGTCGCCCTCATAGGCCACCACGATGCGGTCCGCGTCAGCGTATTCCACGCGGCCGTCAGCCGGGGCCACGATGCAGGCGCCGGAATCGCGCGCCACGTCCGTTTCCATGCCGGTGCCCACCAGCGGCTTTTCCGAACGCAGCAGCGGCACGGCCTGGCGCTGCATGTTGGAGCCCATGAGCGCGCGGTTGGCGTCGTCATGCTCCAGAAAGGGAATGAGCGCGGCCGAGATGGAGACCATCTGGCTCGGCGAGATGTCCATGAGCGTCACCTCGTCGCGGTGACGCATCTCCACTTCGCCCCTGACGCGCACAGTGACGTATTCGTCCAGCAGATGGCCGTCCGCGTCCATGCGCGCGTCGGCCTGGGCGACCACCTCGTCGCCCTCGCGCGAGGCGTCCAGATGCACCACCTCGTCCGTGACCGCGCCCCCGCGCACCACGCGGTAGGGCGTTTCGATGAAGCCGTAGTCATTGACCTTGGCATAGGTGGTCAGCGAAACGATGAGCCCGATGTTCGGGCCTTCCGGCGTTTCGATGGGGCAGATGCGGCCATAGTGCGAGGTGTGGACGTCGCGCACCTCAAAGCCCGCGCGCTCGCGCGTGAGGCCGCCGGGGCCGAGGGCGGAAAGACGGCGCTTGTGCGTGACCTCCGAAAGGGAGTTGGTCTGATCCATGAACTGCGAAAGCTGGGAGGTGCCGAAAAATTCCTTGAGCACCGCGGCCACGGGCTTGGGATTGATCAGGTCGTGCGGCATGAGCGTGGAGATTTCCTGAAGGCTCATGCGCTCCTTGATGGCGCGCTCCATGCGCACCAGGCCGATGCGGTACTGGTTTTCCACCAGCTCGCCCACCAGGCGCACGCGGCGGTTGCCCAGATGGTCGATGTCATCGGCGGGGCCGTGGCTGTCCTTGAGCTGGACCAGCACCTTGATGGCGGTGAGGATGTCCTCGTCGCTCAGGACGCGCAGATCCGCGGGTTCGTTCAGGCCCAGACGCTGGTTGAGCTTGTAGCGGCCCACCGGCGAAAGGTCGTAGTAATCGGGATTGCGGAACAGGTTGTCAAAAAAGCTGGCCGCGATCTCCGGCGTGGGCGGGGAAGAGGGCCGCAGCCTGCGGTAGATCTCCTCCTGGGCCTTCTGCTGGTCGGGGATGCGGTCCTGCACCAGGGTGTCGCGGATGGACGAGGAGGTATCCGTCCCCTTGGTATGCAGGACGGAGAGCCGCCGGATGCCGGCCTCGCGCAGGCGTTCCAGAAGGCCCTGCGTGATTTCGTCGGCGGCTTCGGCCAGCACCTCCTGCGTTTTGGGGTCGATCACATCCTCGGCGAGAAACATGCCGTCCAAGAGGTCGGGGCGCACCTCGATGGCCGGGATGCCGCCCTCGCATATCTGGCGCCAGGCCCGTTTGGTGACGGGCTTGCCCGCGCGCACAAGGACATTGCCTTCCTTGTCGGTGATGTCGGCGTAGGCCGTATCCTTGCGATACAGGTCCTTTTCCACTTCCCAGAGCAGACGGCCGCCGTCCTCGAGCAGATAGTGCTCGCGGGTATAGAAGTAATTGAGGATCTGCTCCTTGCTCATGCCCATGGCCTTGAACAGGATGGTGGCGGGCATCTTGCGGCGGCGGTCGATGCGGACATAGAGGATGTCCTTGTGGTCAAAATCGAAATCGAGCCACGAACCGCGCATGGGAATGATGCGGCAGGAATAGAGCACCTTGCGGCTGGTATGCGTCTTGCCGCCGTCATGCTCGAAAATGATGCCCGGCGAGCGCTGGAGCTGGTTGACGATGACGCGCTCCGTGCCGTTGATGATGAAGGTGCCCTTCTCGGTCATGAGCGGCAGCGTGCCGAAATAGATGTCCTGCTCCTTGATGTCGCGGATGGTGCGGTTCCCCGAGGCTTCGTCCGTATCGTACACCACCAGGCGCACGCGGATGCGCACCGGAGCCTCGTAGGTCAGGCCCTTGGAAATGCACTCGGCCTGATCGTACTTGGGCTCCTGTATCTCGTAGGAGACAAACTCAAGGCTTGCGGTCTTGTTGAAATCCTCGATGGGAAAGACCGTATGAAAGACGCCTTCGAGCCCCTCGTCGCGGTTGCGGTCCTCCTCGGGCACGCCTTCCTGAAGAAACTTCCGGTACGAATCGATCTGGAGATTCAGCAGATGAGGAATGGGCAGGGAAGTCTTGATTTTGCCGAACTGTTTGCTGAGCTGGCTCATGAGTACCTCAAGAGGTCTAGCGGTTGCGTCCGCCACGGAAAGAACGGGCCCGTGCCGTGGCTGTGCCAGGAACGCGCATTGAGGGAAACGTCAAACACATCTGCCGAACGCGGCAAAGACGACAAAAACCCATCCCTGCCGGACCGCAGGGCCTGGGTCATTGCGCCATGTATTTAAAAAAACCTTCTTTTGCAGCAGGTTATGGAAAACAGCGTTGAACCCTCCCGCATGCTTCGTGAACGAAATCAAATATCCACAATTTAAACATTTGGCAAGTCCGCGAACAAAGAAATTTTCCGGCCAGCCGCGGACGCCCCCCTGGATCACGGACGTCCGCTCCCGCATCCGCCAGAGCGTTCACGCAATTTCATCAAAATTTTTTGGACCTCCCGTCCGGCGTGAGGTTTTCGGCATGCAAAAACGGCGGCTCCCGGTGGGAACCGCCGTTTTTGCAAGACGCCTGAAGCCGCCCGCGGCGGCACAGGCTTACTTGATCTCCACTTCGGCGCCGGCCTCGGTGAGCTGCTTCTTGGCTTCCTCGGCTTCTTCCTTGGAAACGCCTTCCTTGAGGGTGGAGGGGGCGCCGTCCACCTTCTCCTTGGCTTCCTTGAGGCCAAGGCTGGTCAGGGCGCGCACGACCTTGATGACGCCGATCTTGTTGGCGCCGGCGGCCTTCAGCACCACGTCGAACTCGGTCTTTTCCTCGGCGGCGGCAGCGGCATCGCCACCGGCGGCCGGAGCGGCCATCACCATGGCGGCAGCCGGGGCGGCGGCGGAAACGCCGAACTTCTCCTCAAGCTCCTTGATGAACTCGGAAAGCTCGAGAACGGTCATATTGGAAATGAATTCAACCACTTCTTCTTTGGTAACGGCCATGATGGATCTCCTGATCTTTGGCTGGATGGTTACGCGTTCAGACCGCCGCTAGGCCGCTGCCTTGCCCTTCTGCTCCTCAATAGCCTTAAGGGCGTAGAGCAGGCCGCGCAGCATGTTGGCGAAGAGCGACACAAAGTTGGTGGGCACGGCGTTCATGGTGCCGAGCAGCTGGCCGAGCAGCTGCTCCTTGCCGGGCAGCTTTGCCAGAGCCTCCACCTGATCGGCGGACATCTCCTTGCCGTCCAGGCTGGCGCAGCGCAGGCCGAACAGCTTGCTCTGCTTGGCAAAGTCACTCAACGCCTTGGCCACCGCCACAGGGTCGTCGAACCCAAAGGCCACGCCGCAGTTCTCATGGAACTTGTCCTTGATGGCGTCGTGCGTGCCGCCGGTAAGAGCGATCCGAGCCAGGGTGTTTTTGACGACATGATATTCGCCGCCCGCGTCGCGCAGGCGCACCCGGAGGTTCGTCAGCTCTTCCACCGGCATGCCCTTGAAGTCCGTGAGCGCCGCAAAGGAGGCCGCGTCGGCGCGCGACTTGATGGCCTCGATGATCACGGCTTTTTCAGACCTGTTCACGTGATACCTCTCACGTCAGGGGTGCCTGGTGGAATGCCGAGCCAAAGATGAAGTCTGGACAGGAAATTGAGGGCACGCCCGCCTGCCGTCTTCGACTCGTATTCCGTTTCCTCAGCCAGTGGTTGCAAGCAACCCTTGAAAGCCCGCCCGACGCGCGAACGCCGGGGGCGGACACGGGAGCCCCCGCGGCCTAGCCTTCAAGAAATTTTTTCACCTGGGTCATGTCCACCTTGAGGCCGGGGCCCATGGTGGTGGAGACGGCCATGGAGAGCATGTAGTTGCCCTTGGCGGCGGAAGGCTTGAGGCGGTTGACCGCTTCCAGCAGGGCCTTGAGGTTGCCCAGCACCTTTTCGGGGCCAAAGGAGACCTTGCCCAGCGGCGCATGCAGCACGCCCGCCTTGTCCACCTTGAAGTCCACGCGGCCGGCCTTGAGCTCGTTCACGGCCTTGGCCACGTCAAAGGTGACGGAGCCGGTCTTGGCATTGGGCATGAGCCCGCGCGGACCAAGCACGCGGCCGATCTGGCCCACCAGGGCCATGACGTCCGGGGTGGCCACGGCGGCGTCAAACTCCAGCCAGCCTTCCTTGATCCTGGCCACAAGGTCCTCGGCGCCCACCACGTCGGCGCCGGCGGCCTTGGCCTCGGCCTGCTTCTCGCCCTTGCAGAACACGGCGACGCGCACCGTCTTGCCGAGGCCGTGGGGCAAGGTCACGGCGCCGCGCACCATCTGGTCGGAATACTTGGGGTCCACGCCAAGGCGCAGGGCCACATCCACAGTTTCGTCAAACTTGGCGAACGACGCGCCCAGGGACTTGCTCACCGCGTCCTCGACGCTGTAGCGCTCCTGCACGTCGCAGGCTTCGACCGCCTTACGGAAATTTTTACCATGCTTGGGCATGTTACAATCCTTTGCTTATCTCCTGACGTCGCCGGGTCTGGGTCGGCGCGGCAGTACGAGTGATGCCAGAAAACGGCGCCCCTGCCGGAGCCGCCGCGCGAAAGCCCGTTGCGGCCATCCGCACGGCGCGGCCCTGCCGCTATCTGATGTCGATGCCCATGCTCCGGGCCGTGCCCGCGATGGATTTCATGGCCGCTTCAAGGCTCGCGGCATTGAGATCCGGCAGCTTGAGCCTGGCGATCTCTTCCACCTGGGCCTGGGTGAGGCTGCCCACCTTGGTGCGGTTCGGCTCGCCGGACCCCTTTTCGATCTTGGCCGCCTTCATGATCAGCACCGCCGCGGGAGGCGTCTTGGTGATGAAGGTGAAGGAGCGGTCGGCATAGACGGTGATGACCACCGGAATGATCATCCCCTTCTGGTCCTGAGTCCGCGCGTTGAATTCCTTACAGAACCCCATGATGTTCAGGCCGTGCTGGCCCAGGGCGGGGCCCACCGGCGGCGACGGATTGGCGGCGCCGGCGGGAATCTGCAGCTTGATCTTGGCAACTTCTTTCTTGGCCATTTCTCACATCCTTCATCTCAGACGCGCCCCGAAACGGACGGCGCGGGGCAGAACGGGCTCACCCCTTGGAGACCTGCCCGAAATCCAGCTCCACCGGGGTCTGCCGTCCGAAAATAGAAACCGAGACGCGCAGCTTCCCCTTGTCGTGGTTCACATGCTCCACAACGCCATTGAACCCGTCGAACGGGCCCTCAATGACGCGCACATCATCGCCGACCTCAAAGTTGAACTTGGGACGCGGCGTTTCCTGACGCATCTCCATGAGCCTGAGGATGCGCTCCGCCTCCCCGTCGCGCATGGGCGCGGGCCGGTTCTTGCCGCCCACGAAACCCGTCACCTTGGGGATGGACTGCACAAGATGCCAGGAGAGGTCGGTCATGACCATGCGCACCATGATATAGCCGGGATAAAACTTGCGCGTGGTCGTGCGGGACTTTTCGCCGTGCCGGCTCGGCTCCTGCACCTTTTCGGTGGGCACGACCACTTCCTCGATGAGGCCCTGGTCCTGCCCGGTGCGGCACATTTCGGCAATGGTCTTCTGCACGCGCTGCTCGAAGCCCGAGTAGGTGTGCACGATATACCAGCGCGCCCTCTTGCCGGCTTCGGACGCGCCGTCCTCCCCGGCGGGGACGGTTTCTTCGACGGAATCGTTCATAGCGGCCTTCAGGACAGTATGGTCTTGATCAGGCTCGACAGACCAAGGTCTATCAGGCCCAGAATGACGGCCATGACGGCCACGAAGCCCAGGACCGCCAGTGTTGCCTTGCGCGTCTCCTTGAGCGTGGGCCAGGTGACCTTGCGCAGTTCCGCCTTGGCGGCTTCCACATAACGGATGAAGCGCGTGATGGGATTCGGCGTCTTTTCGGCCCTGTCGTCCACGGCCTGCGCCTGCTTCTTTGCCATAGCGTGCATCCCGGAAGATAAAAAATGGCAGGGCAGGAGGGATTCGAACCCCCAACTTGCGGTTTTGGAGACCGCCGCTCTAGCCGTTAGAGCTACTGCCCTGCGCGCCGCCGGGGGAAGAGTATCCCCTCCCCCGGCGGAAAGTGACTACCTGGTTTCGCGATGCAACGTGTGCTTCTTGTCCCAGGGGCAATACTTTTTCATTTCCAGCCGCCCGGTGGTGTTCTTCTTGTTCTTCCGGGTGCTGTAGTTGCGCCGCTTGCACTCGGTGCAAGCCAGAATGACGTTGACTCTCATGGCCCTACTCGATGATCTCGGTCACGACGCCGGAACCCACGGTGCGACCGCCTTCACGGATGGCGAAGCGCAGGCCGGCCTCCATGGCGATGGGCGCGATGAGCTCGACGATGAACTGCGAGTTGTCGCCGGGCATGACCATTTCCACGCCTTCGGGCAGGTCGATGACGCCGGTGATGTCCGTGGTGCGGAAATAGAACTGCGGCCGGTAGCCGGAGAAGAACGGGGTGTGGCGGCCGCCTTCCTCCTTGGAGAGGACATAGACCTCGGCCTTGAACTTCTTGTGCGGCGTGATGGACTTGGGAGCCGCGAGCACCTGGCCGCGTTCCACCTCGTCACGCTTGGTGCCGCGCAGGAGGACGCCGATATTGTCGCCGGCCTCGCCCTGATCGAGCAGCTTGCGGAACATTTCCACGCCGGTGCAGGTGGTCTTCTGGGTGGGCTTGATGCCCACGATTTCCACTTCGTCGCCCACCTTGATGACGCCGCGCTCCACACGACCGGTCACAACGGTGCCGCGGCCGGAGATGGAGAACACGTCTTCGATGGGCATGAGGAAGGGCTTGTCGATGTCGCGCACGGGATCGGGGATGAAGCTGTCGCAGGCGGCGAGCAGTTCATCGATGCACTTGGCGTCGGGGGCGTCGGCGGAGTCGCACTCCAGCGCCTTGAGCGCGGAGCCGCGGATGACGGGCACGTCGTCGCCGGGGAAGTCGTAGGAGGAAAGCAGCTCGCGCACTTCCAGCTCCACCAGTTCAAGCAGCTCCTCGTCGTCCACGAGGTCGCACTTGTTGAGGAATACCACGAGCTGGGGCACGCCCACCTGACGGGCGAGCAGGATATGCTCGCGGGTCTGCGGCATGGGGCCGTCGGTGGCGGCCACCACGAGGATGCCGCCGTCCATCTGGGCCGCGCCGGTGATCATGTTCTTGATGTAGTCGGCGTGACCGGGGCAGTCCACATGGGCGTAGTGACGCTTGTCCGTCTCGTATTCCACATGGGCCGTGGCGATGGTGATGCCGCGTTCCTTTTCTTCGGGGGCCTTGTCGATCTCGTCATACGAGACGAAGCTGCCCTCGCCCTTGAGGCCGGCGATCTTGGTGATGGCCGCCGTGAGGGTGGTCTTGCCGTGGTCGATGTGGCCGATGGTGCCGATGTTTACATGCGGCTTCTTGCGTTCGTATTTCGCTTTGCCCATCTTACGTCTCCCTGGAAAAAAATTGCTGTTGTGGTTCCACTCCGCCGCGGCCGGGAGGGCAACGGCGTCTGTCGCGTAACCATGGACGCGGGGCGCCCGAATCTTTCCCTGTTCCCAGGGAAGCGCATCGGCGGGGAGTCAGGATCGGGAAACCTTGCAGGAATGGAGCGGGAAACGGGATTCGAACCCGCAACCCTCAGCTTGGAAGGCTGATGCTCTAGCCGTTGAGCTATTCCCGCACAGTGGCGGCGCATTTTCGCGCACCGGGAGTCATTCCCGGCGTTCGCCGCGCCGTAGTTCCCCGACAGTCTCACTGTCTCCTACAGCCAAGGCAGCCATACCGTCTCCCCGCACCGCCCGTCCGGGCCGGAAACGGAAGTCGCGTGACTTCCGCAGGATGCAAGGGATGGTGGAGGGGGGTGGATTTGAACCACCGAAGTCTTACGACGACAGATTTACAGTCTGTTCCCTTTGGCCACTCGGGAACCCCTCCCCACATGCCGCAAAAGCCGCGCAGGGCCTTTGTTCAGCGTCTCGTGGAGCTGGCGATGGGACTCGAACCCGCAACCTGCTGATTACAAATCAGCTGCTCTGCCAGTTGAGCTACGCCAGCGGCAAGAGTGCTATTTAGCCACTTCCGAACTGCTTGGCAAGTAAAAAATGCATTTTCCCGCATTTTTTTATAAATTTCACTGACTCGCCGTTATGCGCAAGCCCCCTGAATCATGAGGAGAGCCGCGTGAACCGCCACTTTATGGCGCGCTCCCCCGACAATGCCTCAGCGGGCCCGGAACGCCACGGTGCAGCGTTCAAGGCC
>URHE01000016.1 GCA_900547595.1 uncultured Desulfovibrio sp. | reverse complement strand
GCGGGGAGTGTACTCAGGTACTCGACCAAGAAAATTTTTCTCTGACGCAGCCAGCACCGAAAAGGCTGTTTTTGACGGATAATTGCGGCATTGTCCGCACAGCGCAAGGGCGTCATCAACCAAAAAGTATAATAACGCCTTTCAAAAAACAGGCATGCCCGGCTTGCGCGCACAGAAAAACCGCGTGCGTCTCCGCGGCGGCCTTCCCGGGCGGCAAACCGGATGCCCCGGGATGAAGCGTCTCCCGGCTCAGGCAGGGACAAAATCAATGCTGCCGAGCAGATGATCCAGGTCCAGAAGAATGAGCAGCCGGTTGTCCAGCTTGCCGATGCCCCGGATATATTCGGAGCCGATGCCCGCGACCACCGGCGGCGGATCCTCCACCGTGCTTTCGGGAATGCGGAGGACCTCGGAAACGCCGTCCACGAGAAAACCCACGATCTTCTGCTCCAGCTCCATGACCACGATGCGGGTATTGCTGTCGGGGGTGTGCGCGGCCTTGTTGAAACGCGTCCGCATGTTGATGACCGGAATGACCTTGCCGCGCAGGTTGATGACCCCCTCGATAAATTCCGGCGCACGGGGCACCATGGTTATCTGCATCAGGCGGATGATCTCCTGCACGGCGAGAATGTCCACGCCGAACTCTTCCTCGCCGATGCGGAATGTGACCAGCTGGATGAGATCGTCATCGTGCGGATCATGGCCCGGAGCCGTCGCGACCTGAGTCATGGCATATCCTCCTTGCGCGGCGTCGTCCCGCCGCCATGCCGTCCTTGTGCCTGCCTTATCGGCAGCCTCTGAAAAAACTTAGGACCTCCGCGGCCTGCCCATCATGCGGGATGCCTCGGGCCAAGCCCCAGAAGCCTGCGCCAGCGCGGAAGCCCCGGATCAAGGTCCAGATACCCCTCCGGGATGCTGGGGACGGCAGGCGCGGCAAGATGACGGCGCACATCGTCCGGAGTGGCCGTGCGCGCCAGCCCCGGCACATCCTGAAGCGGGCAGAGGTCAAAATCATCCTCGGGAACCATGACCATGAGCGGCAGGCCCTTGAGCGCCGCTTCCAACGCCGCGGTGGTGGAGTTGGATGTCCAGACCGTCACGCCGGGGGCAAGCGCCAGCGCCAGCGGCGCGTCACTGAGGCTCACGCGTTGGGCATCCGCACCGAGCAACTCGCGGACGCGCTCTTTCACCGGCAGATAGGGATGCGGCTTGATGGCAATATCCCACCCGGCCAGCACGCCCTGATGAAAACAACGAGCGAAGAGGCGCAAATGGGCCTCTGTTTCGTCGCGGAAAAAGCTTGTGAGCAAAAGAAGCCGCCGCACCGATGCCCGCGCCACCGGCTCGCCGCGTCCGGGCGGCGCGGCATCCGGCGCGCCTGTGGCGGACGGACGCCGCTCGTCTTTCGCAAGATACAGATACCGCAGAGCCTCGACTTCTCCCAGACGTTCCGGGGGCATGCCCGCGTCCAGCCACTGGCGGCATGCCGAGCGACCGTTGCCCTCAATGGCGTCCGGCTGAAAAGCGGCACAATCCGGCGCCTCAAAGGTGCGCGGATCATCAAAATACCTGAAGTCCGTCGGCCGGATGCTGGAATGCTGCGCGCCGATGACAGGGCCCGCGGCCAGAGTTGCCGCCCCGGGTCCGGGAACCGTCCGGGAGGCGGGAGCGGGCCGCGCCGCCCCGCGGGAACGCATGGCTGTGGTCAGCATCCGCTCCCAGGGGCAATTCTCCAGGGGAAAAAGCGTCCAGCGCTGCGGACCGCACCAGTCGGCATAGCGCACGAAGGCCCGCTGTTGCAGACAGCGCTCCAGACAACGCCAGCCCCGGAAGGATTCAGCCCAGTCCGCTTTGGCATACCGCCAGAAATTGAGATGCGATCCGGCAAAATGGCAGGCTGCCGCAGCCTGCCCCTGCAGGCGCAGGCTCGCCACGGCAAGCCGCAGCCAGCGTCGGCAGGCGGCCCAAAGGCCGCCCGTATCGAGAAATTCCTCAAGGTAGTGAAAGGAACAGCCGTCTTTCCCGGTGCGCCGGAACAGGTCGCGCAGCTTGCGGCACTGGGCGAAACTGAGCTGGGGCGAGGGGAAACGGATGAACAGCCAGCGCACAAAGTGGCCGCCCCCGGGATACTCGCGCCGCGCGCGCGCATTGAGCGCGTCATGCAGCTCCTCCCAGTAGCGGGAACGGAACCGCCCCTCGCCCGCGGCATGCATATCCACATTGGGAAAATAGGTCACAATGGTGGCCGTCGGGTCGCCGCTGCCGGATGCGCGCTCCGGACGCTCAGCGCCCACAAACGGCAACCTCCGGCGAACCGTCCACCACCAGTGGACAAAACGCGCCAGCGCCCGCACCGGCGCGGGACACCATCCATAGAGCCGATGCGCCAGCGAAGGCACCGCCTCCGGCACATCCTCTCCGGCAGGGGACGAAGCGGAAAAGTCCCTGCCTGTGGCGGCGCAAAATTCGGCCAGGGTCGCCCGAAGATCGGCATCCCCCCCCACCAGACGCACGGCGCCGCAGTTCTCCGCTTCCAAGAGGCGCTCAAGGCATCGCAATTTGTAGATGATATAGAGATTGGGCGTCATCTTGGGGTGGCGTTCATAGAGCAGGGAACACCACCACATGGAAAGCTCTTCGCCACAGCGCAGGCGTTCCTGCAGTTCACCCGCCGCCCGACCGCCCGAAACTGTGGGCAGGCGCCCCATGTCATAGGCCCAGGCCATATGCTCGGCGCGAATCGCCGGAAGGGCGGCATGCAGGCGCGCGGGGATGGAGACCTCGCCGGGCCGCGTTTCCCAGTCATCCCACAGGGCTGTGATGGCATCCGCGCCGTGCGGAGGGACATCCCCTCCGGGTCCCCCCGCCGCTCCGCGCCTCCCCGGTGCCCACAGGAACAGTTGCTTCACCACAGACCCTCCGCCTCACGCATCCGCCAGGGCCGCCGCGATGGCGGCGCCGTAGGGCGCCCGGAGAACGCCCGCTTCGGTGATGATACCGCTGATGAGGCCGGCAGGAGTGACATCAAAGGCGAAATTATACACCGGCACGGCTTTGGGCGTAATGCGGCGGCCACCCATATGAGTGACTTCAGCGGCGGGACGCTCCTCAATGGGAATGCCCGCGCCGTCGGGGGTGGCGGCATCAATGGTGGAGAGCGGCGCCGCCACATAAAACGGCACCTGAAAGTGCCGCGCCAGAATGGCCACGCCCATGGTCCCGATCTTGTTGGCCGTGTCGCCGTTGGCGGCAATGCGGTCCGCGCCCACCACCACCGCCTGGATCATCCCCCTGCGCATGAGATGGGCACAGGCATTGTCGCAGGCTACCGTCACGGGGATGCCGTCCTGCGCCAGTTCCCAGGCGGTGAGCCGCGCCCCCTGAAGAAAGGGCCGCGTTTCATCGGCAATGACGCGGATGCGCTTGCCCTGTTCCACCGCCGCGCGGATAACGCCAAGCGCCGTGCCATACCCCGCCGTGGCCAGCGCTCCGGCATTGCAATGGGTGAGCACGCAATCCCCGTCTCGAAGGAGTTCCGCGCCATGCCGTCCCATGCGGCGGCACAGGGTTTCGTCCTCGCGCTGCATGGCCATCGCCTCGCGGTCAAAGAGCGCCTGTACTTCCGCAAGGGAGAGAGTTCCCCCCGCTTCCGCCGCGCGCCAGACACCGCGCATGCGCTCCACGGCCCACCGAAGATTGACCGCCGTGGGCCGCGCCGCGACCAGGCGTTCAAGGTCCGCCTCAAGATGGCGCCGGGCGGCATCCCCCCCCTGCGCGACGGCGCGCCGCGCGGCAAGGGCGCAGCCGAAGGCGGCGGTCACGCCGATGGCGGGCGCGCCCCGCACCACCATGGTTTTCAGGGCGTCGATGACGTCATCCGGCGTGCGGCAGACCACATGCGCCTCCGTTTCCGGCAGCAGGCGCTGGTCAAGCAGATGCAGCGCTCCATCATCGGCATCAAAACGGATATGACTGTTCACAAGTCTCCCTTCCGGGTCTGCGCGTTCGCGCGTTCACCGCTATTGTCGCCGCACGGTCAGCTCCCGCAGGGGCGCCATGCGCGGGTCCTCTTCTTCCGGCGCGCAGGCGCAGCACCCTTCATTGAGATTGGTGCCGCAGATCGGGCACAATCCCTTGCAATCCTCGCGGCAGAGCGGCGCCACAGGCAGCGCCAGCATGAATTCCTCCCAGCAGACAGCGGCAAGGTCAAGCATGGGCGCATGCCGGTCATAGACCACATGGCCGGCGCCATCAGGGTCGGCATCGGCCAGGGCGGCGCTTTCCTCGGGAGGTATCTCTTCAAACTCCTCAAAGCCGGTGTCGATCTCCACGGCGGCATCCTCGGCGCAACGGTTGCAGGGCACGATGACGCCCCCCGTGAGCCGTCCGCGCACAAGGCACCCGTCCTCGGCGGGAACGACGCTTATATGCGCCGCGAGCTGACGCTGGATGCGACACTCCATATGAAACTCGCGCAGGGGCGCGAGCCAGATGTCCTGATCGTCAAGGGTGAATTCCTTGCCACCGGGAGGCAGATCGTTGATGGAGACAAGATACTTGCGCATGGGTTCCTCGCTCTCAGGCGCGCAGGAACTGCGCGCCCCTCGGCATCATTGGGTATCGGCCGTCATTGCCCCGTGACGAGCAGGGCCGCGGCAAGCCCCAAAAAGACAAGACCGGCCGCGCGGTTGATGAATATCTGCCCCCGGCGCGAGGCATTGAACCGGCGCGCCAGCCTGCCGCCCAGAACGGCCACGGAAAAAAAGACAAGGATCGTCGCCAGGATGAACAGGGCGCCCAGCTGCACGACCTGAAACGGCACGCTGCCGCGCTCAGGTTCGCAGAATTGGGGCAAAAAGGCCAGAAAGAAGAGACAGACCTTGGGGTTGGTCACATTCATGAGGATGCCGCGCCGGTAGAGCGCGCCATATCCGGGAAACCGCGCGCCGCCATGCGCCGCCGCCCCGCCGGGTCCTTCGGGCACGCGGGCCAGGGCGGCCCCGGAGCGGAAGGAAAGCCACGCCAGATACAGCAGATAGCAGGCGCCCAGTATCTTGAGCAGCCAGAACGCCGTGGGCGAACTGCGAAAGATGACGGCCACGCCCAGGGCAACGGCCGTGGTGTGGACGCACAGGCCCGTTGCCAGGCCAAGCGTGGTGGCCATGCCCGCGCCCGCGCCGTACAGGGCCGACTGGGTGAGCACAAAAATATTGTCCGGTCCCGGGGCAAGCGAGAGAACGAGCGCCGCCGCAAAAAAGGCGGCCGCCATCTCCGGGCTCAGCATGACGCGCCCTCCCTCCCTGCGGACACCCCGCACAGCAGGCCCCGCTTTTCCGCGCGGGGGCGTGCCTTGATGGCGCGTTCCAGGCGCAGCGCCGTCCCCTTGTCCGGGCAGGGCAGGCTCGCCGCAAGACGCACGGGCCGACGCCCCCGGGTATAGCGGGCGCCCCCCGGCAAAAGCCCGTTATGCTGGGCCACGCGGCGCTCCAGATCGCGCGTTATCCCGCAATACAGCGTGCCGTCACGGCATTCCAGCAGATAGACGTGCCAGACGGCCTCCACAGCCACGCCGTCCGCGCACGCCGGCGAAATGCTCATCCGTTGAACCCGCCCGCCAGCCAGACCGTGAGCATGAATGACACAAACCAGTTCCCGAGCCGCCAGGTCCAGGGATTTGCCCGACGCCCCTCCATGAGCAGCCGCATGGAACGGATGCTGCCCGCAATGGCGCCCGCAAGATGGAACACGGCAAAGCCGATGCCCGCCAGCAGACCGAACTGCGAAAGACAGACAAGAAAGAGGGCAAACGTGATGCAGGGAGCAAGACAGGTATTGCCGTCCGCCCCCGTGGCTGTCCAGACGCGGCCGAAACCGGCGCCGGCGCGGCCACCGAATGCGCCGCCCATGCGGGAGAAGCGTCCCCCGGCAGTGCCCTCCTGATGCCGGGCATTGCCGTCCCGGCACGCATCGGAACGCCCGGCCGCGCCTTCCCGCCCGGAGGCATCTTCCGGGCCGAGCACTTCGGCGTCAAGGACACGGCGACCGCCATTTTCCTGATTCGCGGGAATCATGGCGCCGCTGCCGGCATCGCCGTCAGGGTGCTGGTTCATGCGTTTCCTCCCTGGCGGCAGGGCCGCCGCTGCGGTCCGGACCGGGGCAAACCCCGCTTCCCGGCGTTTGCGCCGCCACCGACGGCACATGCAGTTCTTCCTGATTGTCGGAAGGATGGCCCCCTCCCGGCGGCCTCTCCGCGTATCGGTTGTGCCGCGCGCCGGCGACCGCGTCAAGCCTTGTGGCCGCCTCCGGGCCTTTCGATCACAAGGATGGCGAGATCCATCACATTGGTCCGCGTGGGGCCGGTGACGAAAAGGTCATTGCCGCGCGCGAGGGCCGCATTGCTGTCATTGTCCCGCAAAAAGCCCCGCGCGGCCTCCCTGCCGCCCATGCGGGCCACGCTGCCGGCATCGGCAAAACCTCCGGCGGCTCCGGTAGGCCCGTCAGTGCCGTCCGTGCCCGCAAAGAGGCAGCTGACGGCGGGCATGTCCTCAAGCTCCAGCGCGGCCGCAAGCGCCATTTCCTGATTGCGGCCGCCCAGGCCGTTTCCCGTGAGCGTCACCGTGGTCTCGCCGCCCGCCAGCAGGCAGACGCTCCGCCCGCCGGAACCGGGAGCATCGGCCACGCGCCGGGCCTCGGCCACTAGATGGCGCGCCACATCCCGCGCTTCGCCGGTGAGGCTGTCTGTCAGGATGCGGGCCTCCAGGCCCAGGGCTTCCGCCCTTGCGGCCGCCGCCTCCAGCGCCTGGCGATTGGTGGCGGCAAGCACGTTGCAGACCCGGGAAAAAAGCTCGTCGCCCGGCTTGGGAGTTTCCGCCATCAGCCCGGCCGCCCCGGCCTCCAGATGGCGGCGCGCCGCCACAGGCGCCTTGGACAGGAGATGAAAGCGGTCGAGGATTTCCAGACACTCGGCATAGGTGGACAAATCCGGGGCGGTGGGTCCCGAGGCGATGACGTCCAGCGCATCCCCGACCACATCGGAAACGATGATGCCGAGCACATCCGCTCCATTGGCCGCCGCGGCAAGCCGACCGCCCCCGAAGGCCGAAAGATGCTTGCGGACGGCATTGATTTCCTGAATGGTGGCGCCGCACTGGAGCAGAAGATTCGTCGTGCCCTGAATATCCGCCAGGTCCAGCCCGGCTGCGGGCGCGGGCGTGAGCGCGCTGGCGCCGCCGGTGAGCAGGCAGACGAGCAGATCGCCCGGAGCGCAGGAACGGGCGATCTTCAGGATGCGGGCAGCGGCGGCGACGCCCGCCGCATCCGGCACGGGATGCGCCGCCTGGGCCAGAGAGATGCGCCGCAACGGCACCTCGTGCCCGTACTTGACGACCACAAAACCTTCGTCGATATGGGCGCCCAAAAGGCATTCCAGCGCCCGGGCCATGGGCGCCGCCCCCTTGCCCGCCCCGACAACGCGCACACGGCCGCGCCCCAGGTCCCACGCGCGACCGGCAGCCTCAAGGCGCTGACCGCCGCGCGAGAGGCGCACATGGCGCGCCACGGCGGCATCCGGCGCCACAGCCGCAAGTGCGGCCTGAAATATCCCGCGCAGCCTGCCGCGCTGTCCGCTGTCATCTCCGGTCATGAGCGCTCCTTCCCCGTGCATGCCATACCGTCCGCATACCAGAGACCGCCCCGCTTGTCATGGGAGTTCCGGAGGTCATGAAGGGGCCTCGCCGGGGGCGCTGCCTTGCTTCTTGACCCGCAACGCCGGGTAGCCTATGAATAGTCCTCTTTGCAGCGCGTCGCGGCACCGGGACGCAACCCCCACAACAGCCAAGGATCGTTTCCGCCATGAACTGGGACTGGGACAAGCTTCAGGAAAAACGGCAGCGGCAACAGGGCGCGCAACGTCCGCCCCGCCGTCCGGAAGAACCGGACGGCGACGATGTGGAGGCCGGGCGCGAAAAGCCGCGAAACCAGCGCTATCTGCTCAACGGCACCCGCGGCGACGGTCCCAATCCCCTTGAACGCCTTTCCCGCCTCAAGGTGCCGAACGGCCGCCTCATCCTTCTCATCGCGCTGGCGGCCATCGCGCTCTGGCTTCTTTCGGGCATCTATATCGTCAATCCCGATGAACAGGGGGTCGTGCTCCGCTTCGGCCGCTATGACCGCACGGTGGACCCCGGCCCGCATTACGCGCTGCCCGCGCCGTTCGAGACCGTCTACAAGCCGCAGGTCACGCAGGTGCTCCGCAGCGAGGTGGGATTCCGCTCCGTGGGGCAGAGTGCCACCTTCCAGCAGGGGCAGGTGCGCACCATCGGCGAAGAGGCGTCCATGCTCACCGGCGACGAGAATATCGTCAATGTCCAGTTCAGCGTCCAGTACAAGATCAGCGATCCGGTCCAGTATCTTTTTAATGTGAGCGCGCCCACGGCCCTGGTGCGCAACGCGGCCGAAGCCGCCATGCGGGAGGTCATCGGCAACAGCGAGATAGATTCCGCCATCACCGACGGCAAACTCAAGATACAGAGTGAAGCGACCCAGTTGTTGCAGCATATCCTCGACCGCTACGGCGCGGGCATCCAGATCATCGCGGTCCAGCTCCAGGACGTGCACCCGCCCAAGGAAGTCATTGACGCCTTCAAGGACGTGGCGAGCGCGCGCGAGGACAAGAGCAGGATCATCAATCAGGCAGAAGCCTACCGCAATGAGCTGCTGCCCAGGGCGCGCGGCCAGGCCGCGGCCATGAAAAACCAGGCCGAAGCCTACAGCGCCACCCGCGTGCGCAATGCCGAGGGCGACGCGGCGCGCTTTGACGCCCTGCGCGTGGAATATGACAAGGCGCCGAAGGTGACGAAACAGCGCCTGTATTACGAAGCCATGGAAGACATCCTTGCCGGTTCCGGCGAAAAGGTGCTCATGGATGGCGCGGCCGCCTCGCGGGCGCTCCCGTATCTGCCCCTGCCGAGTCTGAGCGCCCCCCGGGAACAGGCCGCGGGCCCCGAACGGCGTGCCGCCCAGGAAGCCAGGCCCTCCGCCGCCCCGGGAACAGCCGCCGCGGGAGAACACCAATGAAAAAGAATCCGCTCCTGCTCGTTGTGCTGCTCCTCGCCCTGGCGGCGCTGGCGAGCCAGTGTTTTTTCACTGTTCACCAGACGCAGAAGGCGCTCGTCCTTCAGCTGGGCGAACCCCTGCCGGAAGTCTATGGCCCGGGCCTGCATTTCAAGCTCCCCTTCATCCAGAATGTCGTGTACTTCGATTCCCGGGTGCTCAATTACGAAGCCCGCTCCCGCGAGGCGTTCACCGTGGACAAAAAGGCCATCGTTCTGGACAACTATGCCCGCTGGCGCATCATCGATCCGCTCCAGTTCTACCGCACCATGCGCACCATCCCCGGGGCGCAGGCCCGGCTTGACGACGTGGTGTATTCGCAGCTGCGCGCCCTCGTGGGCGCCTATACGCTGACGCAGGTCGTTTCCTCGCATCGCGCGGCCATTATGAAGGAAGTCACGGACAAGGTCTCGGACCTCATGAAGCCCTTTGGCGTGGAAGTGCTGGATGTCCGCATCAAGCGGACGGACCTGCCGCAGGAAAACCAGCGCGCCATTTTTGAACGCATGCGCGCCGAACGTGAGCGTCAGGCCAAGCAGTACCGCTCCGAAGGCGAGGAGGAATCCACCCGTATCCGTTCCGATGCGGACCGGCAACGGGCGCTCATCCTTGCCGAGGCGGCCCGCGAGGCCCAGGTGGAACGCGGCCGGGGCGATGCCAAGGCAGCGGCCACCTATGCCGGCGCCTACAGCAAATCTCCCGATTTCTACGCCTATCAGCGCTGGCTGGAAGCCATGCGGAAATCCTTCAAAGAAAACAGTAAGATGGTTCTTACCAACCAAGCGCCGCTGCTCAACCTTCAGGAGTGACGCAGCGCCAGGAGCCTTGGCATGTCTTCGTTCGCGGAAATATACGGACGCATCACCCTTGCGACCAACTGCCGAACCCAGATGGAACTGGCGGAAGTGCTGGATATCCGCCAGTCGAGCATTTCCGACGCCAAACGCCGGAATTCCGTGCCAGGCGACTGGTACATGAAACTTTTTGAAAAATTCGGCCTCAATCCCGACTGGCTCAAGCAGGGCATGGGGCCCATGTATCTCCGCACCGAACAGGGGTATGCGCCGCAGGACGCGCCGGCCTTTCTGGCGGAAAATACCGCGGCCTACGGCGATGACCAGGCCAAGCATCTTGTTTGCACGGAATTTGCCATGCCCGCTTGCTGGACGGACACCAATGCCCGGCCGGAGTTTTCCCCACTGGGCAAGATTTCGCTCCCCCTCACGCTGGCACGGCCCGGCATCCTCGTGTTCCGCATGCGGGGCGGCAATATGGCCCCGCTCATCGCCCAGGGGGCGCGCTTCGGCGTGGACACCCGGAAAGACGGCATCACCTCTGGACAGATATATGCGCTGTTCGCGCCCAACGAGGGGCTGGTACTGCGCCGCATCTTCCTTGACGGCGCGCAGGCCGCCTATCTGCTGCGGTCGGAATCCCCCGACTTTCCCGAAACGACACTCGCGCCGGAGCTTGCGCGTCAGCGGCTCCTCGGCAGGGTGGTCTGGACGCTCCAGGAGTTCTAGCATGGACGCGCCGCGCTCACGGCAACATCCTCTTCCTGTGGGCAGTCCGCACGGAAGCTTCTGGGCAATACTCCGGCGCTCAGGGCATCTCCCCGCCCTGCTCCTCTGCTGCGCCCTGCTTCTGGCGGCGTGCGGAAGCGCCCGCGAGCCGGAAACGACGCTTGCCGCCCCGGATACCTCGCCGTCTGCCGCGCTTGAGGAACGTGCGCTGCCCGAAACAGCCATGCCCGCATCGGACGCCACCGCCACTGCCGGAGCAGAGAGTGCGGCAGCCCTGCCTTCACAGGTTTCCGCCGACATCGCGCCCTGCTGGGAGCCCCTTGCCGCGCGCCTGAAGGCTGACGGCCTTTCCGGCCCGCGGGTGGACGCCCTGCTGGCAACGCTTGCGCCAACGCCCACGCAATCGCCCATGGGCCGCAAAATCCGGGAGCTGTACCAGCGCCGCTTCCTCCCCCGTCCCCCTTCGGCCAAACCCGCCCCCCTGTACTACAAGGGGGTCGTCACGGCGGCCAACGCGGAGCTCTGCCGCGAGTTCATCGCCGCGCACCAGGCGGCCTTTGCCGCCGCGGAAGAACGGTACGGCGTCCCCCCCGCCATTGCGGCCTCCCTGCTCTTTGTGGAGACGCGCCTCGGCAAAGTGCTCGGCGATGTGCCGGAAAATGCCTTCTATACTCTGGCAAGCATGGCGGTGAGCACGGAGCCGGCCGACATCAGCGCCTG
The DNA here is from genome assembly GCA_900547595.1 of uncultured Desulfovibrio sp. GTDB lineage: Bacteria > Desulfobacterota > Desulfovibrionia > Desulfovibrionales > Desulfovibrionaceae > Desulfovibrio. The sequence goes on along the minus strand of URHE01000016.1, from coordinate 18,525 downwards.
GCTTCCGCGTCTGCCGGGCTACCGGAAGCACCTCCCCTGGCTCACGGAAACCATGCACAAACGCGCCGACTGGGCCTACCGCGAAACACGCGCCCTTGTGGAACACATGCTCCGCGACCGTATTTCCCCCGAGGCGTTGCCCGGCTCCATTTATGGGGCTGTGGGCCTCTGTCAGTTCATGCCTTCCAATATCGCCGCCTATGGCGCCGACGGCGACGGGGACGGACGCGTCGATCTCTTCCACGCGCCGGACGCCATTGCCAGTCTTGCCCACTATCTTGCCAAACACGGCTGGCGCGCGGGGCTTCCCCGCGAGCGCCAGCATGCGCTGCTGATGACCTACAATCACTCGCGCACCTACGCCAACACCATCCTGGCCCTCAGCGATCTTGTATCGCAAACGCCCGCCGTCATGAACGCAAACAGCGCCATCGCGCCGCTTTCCGCCACGAAACACGAGGCCAGACCATGACCCCCGGGCGTCTTGTCATCACCGGCATGGGCGCGGTCACGCCGCTGGGTACTGGCGTGCCCGCCTACTGGCGCGGCCTTGTGCAGGGCCGGTGCGGGGTCGGTCCCCTCACGCGGTTTGATGCGTCAGCCCTCCCGGTCCGCATCGCGGCCGAGGTGCGGCATTTCGATGAAGCCGCGCTCCCGCGCGCCGTGGCCCGCAATGCGGCGCGTTTCATGCGCTATGCCTTTGTGGCGGGCATGGAGGCTCTGGCGCAGAGCGGCCTGGACATTGCGGCCGCCCCTGAACGGGTGGGCCTGACCATGGGCACCGCCATGGCTGGCGTGGCCGAGGCGACTGCCGGAGAAGCGGCCTTCCTTGCCAGCAAAAGCGGCAAGGTCAGTCCGCATTTCGTCCCCGCGATCATCGGCAATATGGCAGCCGCCCACATGGCCATCCAGTATGGCATCCACGGCCCCGGCATGACGCTGGAAACCGCCTGCTCCGCCGGCGGCGATGCCGTCATGGCCGCGGCCATGCTGCTGCGGTCCGGTGAAGCGGACGCCGTCCTGGTGCTGGGCGGCGAAAGCATCCTTTGCCCCAGCGTGGTCTCAAGCCTCGCCCAGGCGAAGGCGCTCTCGCGGCGCAACGATGCGCCCGAGGCGGCCTCCCGCCCCTTTGACCGGGACAGGGATGGTTTCGTCATCGGCGAGGGCGGCGGAGCGCTTCTTCTGGAAACCGAAACCCACGCCCGCGGACGGGGAGCGGCCATCCTGGCGCTGCTCGCCGGCTGGGGCAACAGCCTGGACGCCCACCACATCACCGCTCCCGATCCCACAGGCGAAGGCGCTGCGGCCTGCATGCGCACGGCCCTGCGCCGCGCGGGTCTGGCGCCCGACGCCATCGGGTATGTCAATGCCCATGGCACATCCACAGGGCTTGGCGACATTGCCGAGACCGCAGCCCTGAAACGCGTTTTCGGGGGCCCCGATACAGCCCCGCCCGTCAGCTCCACCAAGGGGGCCACGGGCCACCTCATGGGCGCGGGCGGCATCACGGAGATCATCGCCTGCATCATGGCCGTGCGCGAAGGCATCCTGCCGCCGACCCTCAATCTGGATACGCCCGATCCACGGTGCGATCTCGACTATGTGCCCCGCATTGCGCGCGAAATGCGCGTGGATGCGGCCATGTCCAATTCCCTCGGGTTCGGCGGCCAGAATTCAAGCATCATCGTTACACGTCCGGTATAGGAGATCCCCATGACGCATACATATGACGTCGAGCAGTTCCGGGATACCTTCGAGCACGAATTCACCTGGCTGAACGGTTTTCTGCGTAATGTGGGACGGTTTGGCGACCAGCCGGCCCTCTATTCTCCCGAGATACAGCGTCACTGGACGTATCAGGAGCTCAATGCGGACGCGAACCGGCTTGCGCACGCCCTCCAGGCCGACGGCGCGGGGCGGGGCAGCGTCGTCATGTACATGCTGTTCAACAGTCCGGAATTCGTTTTCGCCTACCTTGCCGGACACAAGATCGGCGCCATCGGCTGCCCCGTCAACTACCGGCTCTCGCCAGGCGAGCTGGCCCTGCTCCTTGATGACAGCGAACCCCTTGTCTTCATCTGCGATGGCGCCTTCGCCCCCGTGGCCCGCCAGGCGTTTGCCATGGCCCGGCACACGCCCAGACGCATTGTGGTCGTCTCGGAAGAAACCGGGGGCGAGAACGCCCCGGCCCCCGGTGAAACCGCCTATGCGGACTATGTGGCCGGACGCCCGGAAACCGATCCCCGCCCGGCGTTTCGCAAGCATATCTATGACGAGACCACGCGCCTCTATACCTCGGGCACGACGCACCGGGCCAAGGCCGTGCCCATCAATGACATCAACGAGGTGCTTTCGGCCCACGACGTGCTCATGCACTTTCCGCTCAATGCCACGGACCGCACCATGAACATGACCCCCTGGTTTCACCGGGGCGGCCTGCATTCCGGGGGCCCCACCCCCACCCTGTATGCGGGCGGCGAAGTGGTCATCCTGCGCGAATTCAATCCGCGCCGCTGCCTCACGCTGGCGGAACAGGAGCGCGTCACCTTCCTCATCGGGGTGCCCTCCATCATCGCCCTGCTGGCCCGCGCGCAGGAGCGGTCGCCGGCGGACCTTTCCGCCCTGCGCGGCATCGTGACCATGGGCAGCCCCTTTGAAAAAGCCGCCTGCGAACGCTACCGCGAACTGTTCACGCCCAATATCTTCAACGGCTATGGCACGACGGAAACATTCTGGAATACGTTCCTGCGCCCCTACCACCTCCCGGAAAAAGCCGGGAGCGCGGGCATGTCCTGCACGGACGACGATGTGCGCGTGGTGCGCCTTGTTACCGAAGGCGCCCATGCCGAACCGGATGATCTCGCCGCCAAGGACAATACGGAGATCGGCGAAATCATCATCCGCGCCCCGGCAAAATCCGCCGGCTGCTATGTGGGCAATGAGGAAATGACGCGCCAGAAATTCTACAAGGGATTCCACTATACGGGCGACCTCGGCACCTGGGACAAGAATGAATTCGTCACCGTGGTCAGCCGCAAGGACGACATGATCATCTGCGCGGGCGAAAACATCTATCCCACGCAGATCGAAGCCGTGCTCAACGAGCATCCCAAGGTGGCGGAAAGTGCCGTTGTGGGGCGGCCGGACCGCCTCCACGGCCAATGCGTGGCCGCCTATGTGGTAGCGGCGGATGAAAGCCTCACGGTGGAGGAACTGCGCGCCCATTGCGCGGCCCATCCCATGCTGCCGCCGTTCAAGCGGCCCCGGTTCTACACGCTCGTGAAGGAGCTGCCCCACACGGCCACGGGCAAACTCCTCCACTACAAGGTGCGCGAACAGGCGGAGCGCGATGCGGACGAATGAACAGAAGATGCGCGAGCGGCCGGAGCGAACGAGGACGGAAAAACCAGGCCCAGGCGGCGCCCGGGAAGTTTTTCGGCAAAACCTCTCAACTTTTTCTGGAAGCCGCCGATAGAGAACAGTACGCAAGGCGCGATATGCCCATGTCAGCCACATGGGAACCCCGGCGGAATCCCTGAGGTTCCACCCGCCCCGGGGTTCGCGTCGCTTGATGCCCCGTGGCATCCGGCCCGCTTCCCGTTGTCGCCGCCCCGGACTGTACGGCCGCCGTTCCAGAACGGTCCGCACTCCGGGGCGGCATGGTTTTTCCGGCACACGCTTCAGGGCATTATGCCGTTCAGCCTGCTCCGGCCTGTTGCGCGTGGGCGTTACAGCAATCAGGCAGGACATCGTGCCCGGAACCCCGCAAGCCTGCGGGCAGGCCAAACGCCTCCGGTACACCATAGCGTGGTTTTCAACCATTTCTTCCCCTCTATGAGCTCACCAACTCCTGACGCGCCGCGTGCCAAAAAAAGCCTCGGCCAGCATTTTCTCCGGAACGAGGGTATCTGCCGCCGCATCGCGGCCCTGCTGAGGCCGCATGCGGATGACAGGGTGCTGGAGATCGGTCCCGGCCCGGGGGCACTGACGCGCGCGCTGGAGGCGCAACCGCACGCCGCCCTCCTCCTGCTGGAAAAAGACCGTCATTGGGCCGCGGAACGCCAGCGGCACGGCGCTCCCGGCACACGCGCCGTCCTCATGGATGCCCTGCGCTTCGACTGGCGGCGGCTGCCCCCGGAGGCCGGTTGGAAAATCACGGGCAACCTGCCGTACAATGTGGCCTCGCCGCTCATCTGGGACATTGTTTCCCAAAGTGGCGCCACGCGCTGCGTATTCATGGTGCAAAAGGAAGTGGGGCAGCGCCTTACCGCTGCGCCGGGCACGCGTCAGTATGGCGCGCTGTCTGTCTGGGTGCAGGCCCATACCCTGCCGCGTCTGGAATTCACGCTGGGGCCGGGCGCCTTCAGCCCGCCCCCCAGGGTGGATTCGGCAGTCCTCTCCTTCATGCCCGTGCCGCCAGGGGAGCGGCCGCACTCTCCCCTGGCTCTGGCGCGACTGCTCCGGCTCTGTTTTCAACAGCGCCGCAAGCAGCTTGGGGGGATTTTCACACGGGCGGGATTGGCATGGCTTGCCGAGGTGCTGCCCGACCTCGGCCTCTCACCTCAACTGCGGCCAGAAACCCTCTCTGTAGGGGCATTTCTGCGCCTCTCCGCACTGCTGGCAGACAACGCAGCCGACGAAATGGAAGGACAACCGGCGCCCGGCACGAAAACCAACGCCTGAACACGGACGGCCCGGCATCCGCACTGGTAGCGTCATCAGCGCGACAGCTCACACTCATTTCTCGTGCGGCCTCACAGTCGGTATATCGATAGACATTCCCGGATGGCCGTGGAGCGTCAAAAAGGAGAAAAGTGAAGCCCCACAAGGCCTTTTGGGCTTTGTGGGGCTTCCTTGGATTTGGAATTGGCTCCCCGAGACGGACTTGAACCGCCAACCTAGTGATTAACAGTCACCCGCTCTGCCGATTGAGCTATCGGGGATCGTTTGCAAAAGCGTTTTTACGGAAAACGCGGAACAAGGTCAAGCAAAAAATCCACACCCGGCTCAATCCCGCTCACTTTCCCTGATACAGCGTTCCAGCCGCTTGTGGTAGCGTTCCGCCTCACTGAAGATACACCCGCAATAGGGCTGCCGGTACAGCCCCCATTCCCTGGAGCGGTCGATGCCCGCCTGCCAGTCTTCGCGAAAATCGCCGTACACGAATTCCGGGCCGCCCTTGGCCGCCAGTTCCCGACCGGCGGCGGCGATGGCCGCATGGGGCTGGTAGCGCGAATACAGCAGGCTTGTGCTGAAATAGCGAAAGCCCAGCGCCGTTGCCGCGGCATGCGCGGCCCGCACGCGGCTGCCGCAGCACCATTCGCAACGCGCCGGGGGCAAGGTCCGCGCCCCGGGCGCGCCGAGCCATGCCCGGATGTCCCACGCGGCATCGGCGTAGAACACTTCCACGCCCAGATGCGCCGCGCACTCGCCCACCGCCTCACGCCGCCGCAGATACTCCGTCAGCGGGTGGATATTGGGGTTCATATACCAGAGCGTGACGGCAAATCCGGCATCGCGCAGGCGTTCCGCCGGCATGATGGCGCACGGGCCGCAACAGGCGTGGAGGAGGAGCGGGCTTGCCTCCTCCGGCGCGCGCGGAAGCTGCGGACCTAGGGCTGAATGGAGATTTCCAGACATTTGCCGAACAGTTGTTCCATGTCACGCAGGGTGTCGCGCTTGTGGTTGAGCAGGTAGAGGCCCAGTTCACGCGCGGTTTCAAAAACGCAGGTAGGCGCGCTGGAGGATTGCAGCCGCGCGCGGAGGTCCCGGAGCGCCTGAAGGGCCTGCCACTCCAGATTGCGCCTGAAACCGGTGCCGCCGCAGGCGGGGCACGGCTCAAGGGTGATGGACAGCGCCGAGGAGCCCATGCGCTGGCGCACAAGCTCCAGCAGGCCGAAGGAGCTCATCCTGGCCACATCATGCCGGGCGCGGTCGTTCTTCATGGCCTGGCGCAGGGTTTTTTCCACTTCCAGCACATGCTTCTTGTCGCGCATTTCAATGAAGTCGATGACCACCTGACCGCCGATGTCCCGCAGCCGCAGATGCCGGGCAATGGCTTCCGCGGCCTCCATGTTCGTCTTGAAGGCCATGGCCTCGAAATTGCCCTTGCCCGAAATCTTGCCGGAATTGATATCCACGGCCATGAGCGCTTCGGTCTGGTCAAAGACAAGGCGCCCACCCGACGGCAGGATGACCTCCCGCGAATAGACCTGCTCAAGCTGGCGGCGCAGGCTGAAACGATCCCACATGGATTGGCGGGGATCGCCATGCAGGCGCACAAGATCCTTCTTGCGCGGGAAGAGCAGGCTGACCATGCCGCGGACGTTCTCGGCCTCGGCCTCATTGTCCACCCATATCTCGCCCACATCGTCCGTAAGATAGTCGCGCACGGCCCGTTCGGAAAGGCCCGGCTCCTGATGCACGAGCGCCGGGGCGGCCACCTCGGTGGCTTTTTTGCGGATGTCGCGCCACAGCCGCTTGAGATACTGAAGATCGTTCTTCAGCGTGCTTTTTGTGGTACCGGCGCTCACCGTGCGGACAATGACGCCAAGCCCGCTTCCGGGGTCGATGCCGTTCATCATTTCCCGCAGGCGGGCGCGCTCTTCCTCGTCATTTACCTTGCGCGAAACGCCGATCTGCTCCTGCCCCGGGGTGAGCACAAGAAAACGGCCGGCAAGGGAAAGCCAGGTGGTGAGAAAGGCGCCCTTGTTGCCCGTGGGTTCCTTGACCACCTGAACGAGCACTTCCTGACCGGCCTTGAGCACTTTCTGGATGGGCGGAAACTTCTTGCCCTTGGCGGGCTCATGCGGCGCCTGCCAGTACTCCGGATGCACCTCGTCGATCTGGAGGAAGCCGTTCTTGCCGGTGCCGTAATTGACGAAAGCCGCCTGAAGGTTGGCGTCGATATTATGGATGACGCCCTTGTAAATATTGCCCTTCAGCTTGCGCTGGTGGAGCATGTCCAGATAATATTCAAGCAGGATGCCGTTCTCCGCCAGCGCCACCTCCACCTGCTCGCCGGGAAGGACGCTGATGAACATGCGCTTGCTTTCCGCGCCGCTTTTCTCACGGCTCTTTTTGGCGCTGGCTTTTTTTCCCGCGCCGCTTCCGCGGGCTCCATCCCCGGCAGCCGGTTCCTGCGCGCCAACGGCTTCCTCCGACGCCGCCCGCGCATGTTCCTCCCCGGCGGAGGCATCAGGGGCCGACGCTTCGCCTTCGGCTGCTCCCTGCGGCTGTTCACCGCCGTTCATATCTTCCGGCGCGCGATTCTTGTGCCCGCGTCCCCGGCCGCCGCGCCTGCCGCGCCGGCTTTTGCGCCTTGCGGTTTCGCCTGTTTCAGGCTCGGGCGCGGTTCCGCTGTCGGCATCGGCAGCCTCGTCCGTCACAAGCGCCCCGGCGGCAGCCTCGGGAACGGCAGCCTCGGGAACGGCGGCCTTTCCCCGGCGCGAGCCACGGGACTGCGGCGCGGGCGCCGGTTCCGCGCCGTCTGCCGCGCCGCCGTCAACGGCGGGAACGACATCAGCGGCAATATCGGCGGAAACGGGAGCGGCACCGGCAGCACTTCTGGCGCGCCCGCGCGAACCCGCGCGTTTGGGCGCGGCGCTTTTCTCCAGGGCAGCGTCCTGCACGCTCCCATCCGAAGCGGTCCGCGCCGCGGCGGGCTCCGCAGTCTCCATGGCCGGAACATCACCGCCGGCGGAACGCCTGCCGCGTTTCCGGGGCGCTTCCGTCCCGGCGCTCACCGGCGCCTCGCCCTCCGCAGAAGCTGCCGACCGGCGCCCACGGCGGCTCCCGCGAGGAACCGCGATGCTCACGGCATCCGCTTCGGAGACATCCGCCCCGGAGGCAGCGGCGGCGTCACCCTGGGCAGGAATCTGCCCGGCAGCGGGAGCTGCGGCGCTCTTGCCGCGCCCGCGCGGACGACCGCGCCTGGGGGCGGCGCTTTCCCCGGAGGCCGCATCCTGGCTTTCACCGGCCTGGGGCGGCTGCGCAAGCGCCTCATCGGCTGCGGTTCGCGATGTCCCGGAAGTTCCGGAAGCGCGCCTGCCGCGCCGTGACGGCGCCGTGGCCGCACCGGATTCGCCTTCCCGCGCCGTTTCCGCGCCGGAGGCGCCTGCCGCGCGCCCTGTCGCACGGCGGCGGGGCTTTCTGGGCGCCGCCTCCTCCCCGCCTGGGGCGGCATCGGCTGAAGAAGGATGATGTTGGCTGGAATCTGTGGTTTCTGGTGTCGGCGATGGGAGAGTATTTTGCTCGGAAGTCATGCAGTTCCCTTGAGAGCGCCGTTGTGGGGCGCCCGAAAAAATTTGTGAATCCGGCGTTCGGCTGCGCGGCGAACCACCATCGCGCCGGAAATGCGCGCCTGCGGGCGCCGCCGGTTTCGTCCCAGAGAATACGTGGTTTCGGAAATTATGCAAGGCGTGCGCGCCGGTGCGCCATGAGGCTGCCGCCCATTCACGGCGTTTGCGCCGCCACCGGGCAGCAGCCACTTGGCGCGCTTGCCAGCGCGTCGCGCAAAGCGTAGAGGACGGTCATGGATATTGCGGAACATGAAGCATGGTTTCAGGACTATGCCCAAAAACAGCGCGCGCTGGAGACGGACGACGCCGGTCCCATAGACCTCAAGCTCCGCCACAGCCTTGAGGTCCTGCGCGCGGCGCGCGCCATCGTGGCGGAAAGCCCCATGGCCCCGGAACTGCGGCGCGCCTGCCTGCTGGCGGCGCTCTACCACGATGTGGCCCGATTCGAACAATACCGCCGCTACCGCACCTTCCGGGATCGGGAATCCTGCAATCACGGCCTCATGGGCGTCAGGATCCTCAAGCGGGAACGGCGGCTGGATGGGGAACCACCTGTTCTGCGCCGGCGTGTTCTGGCGGGGGTCGGGCTGCACAATCGCTTTGCGCTGCCTCCCGCGCTGCCGGAGGAAACCGCCGTCGTCGCCCATGTGGTGCGCGATGCGGACAAGCTGGACATCTTGCGGGTCATGCACGAGACCCTGTGCGGACCGGAGCCGTATCACCCCACCGTTGTGCTCGGCCTCCCGGATTCGCCGGACCTGGTGAGCGACGCGGTGCTCCGCGCCGCCCGCGAACAGCGGGTGGCCGCATACGCGGACCTGCGAAGCGTCAACGACCTGCGCGTCCTTCTCGGCACCTGGCTCTTTGACATGCATTTTACCGCCAGCCGCCGCCAGTTCGCCACCGACGGCCATGCGCGCCACCTGCTGGAGGGACTGCCGGACGACGGCAGCTACGGCGAAACGCGCGCGCTCCTCCTTGCCCGGCTTGCGGCCGTGCCGCGCGGGGGCGCCTCCGCCGGTGGAGCGCATGCGCCTTCGCAGCTTAAGTAAACCCGCACCCGGTTCCGCGCGAAACCGGCATGTCATGTTCAAGCGTTCATGCAATTTCATTGCGTGAACGCTTGCAAAAAAACCGCGGGTTCCCTGAGACCCGCGGTTTTTTTGCAGACTGCTGTCGTGGGGCCGCTACATCAGATAGTCGCCCCGGTTGAATTTGAACTTTTCCGTGGCGGTCAGCACTTCCAGTTCGTTCAGCAGGTCATCCAGACCGGGATTTTTGCCACGCACATCGGCTGTATCCTGCCGAAGCCGCGTCACCTCGCTGTCGATACCTTCGAGCAGGGCATAGGCTTCGCGCAGGGAGCCGTCCGTCGGGGACGAACCCAGGGTTTTGGCATACGTGTCCCAGATATCCAGTGTGCCGGCGGCCTGCTCAAAGGCGGCCTGCAGCACCGCCGCATCCGGGTCGGCTGCCTGGCTCGTTCCGGCACCGTTCAGCAGTATCTGGCTGAACAGCGCGGTCTGTGTTCCCGGTGGAAGCGGACTGGCGGCCGCGCCGGGCTCCTGGCCGGACAGTTGCCGGGCAAGGAGGGCATCGAACGCGCCCGGCTGTCCTTCCGGCCTGCGGGCGTTCTGCGCCTGTTGTTCCTGTACGCGCAGCAACGCTTCCAGTTGTTCGGCATTTATTTCCATATCGCCTCCAGGGTTGGCGTTTCCCCCGGCAGTGTGCAAAATCTCTGCCAAAAACGAACAGCCAGCAACCTGATATTTTTCAAGACTTTTTCAAAAAAGCGGCGGCAATTTCTGCCGGGCGCCCGACCGACACCGCGGCATGCCATCGTCCGGCCCCATGAATGTTCTTCCGAAAAGCGCCGATATTCACGGAACACCTCAGCTTCATCCAAAGGGGCGTGTGCCGCGTGGGAAAAGACACGCCAAGTCGTCAACTTAACAGGAAAAACAAATTTTCCTCTTCACGGCGCACGGGCGGGCTTGCCCCGCAAGTCCGCGGGAAATGCCGCATTCAGCGTTTTCTTCTCTCCGGCACTGTAGCGTCAAGCACAACACTTGTCTATTTTTTCAAAACCTCCTATCCTTTCTATACGTTGAGTTTGAACGGCCTGACGCGTTCACGCCATCCGGGCCATGCCGAGGAGAATGCCATGAAGGAAATCAAGAAGATACTGTGCGCGGTGGACCTCTCCGAACACAGCAAGGATGTGGCCGCCTATGCCGTCCTGCTGGCCAAGGGGCTTGGCGCGAGCGTCATCGTGGTCTATACCGCGCCCTCGCTGAGCCAGTATGTGGGTTTCCATGTGCCGCCCAACACCATCGAAAATTTTGTCGGCGAGATCGTCACCGGCGCCGAAAAGTCCATGGAAGCCTTTGTGGCGGAAAACTTCGCGGGCATCGAGGCCAGGGGACAGGTGCTCATCGGCTACGCCGCCGAGGAGATCCTCAACCGCGCCCATGAGGAAAAGGTGGACATCATCGTCATGGGCACGCACGGCAGAAAGGGCATCGACCGCATCCTCTTCGGTTCCGTGGCCGAAAAGGTGGTCAAGAATGCCGATATGCCCGTGCTGACCATTCGTCCTTCCGAAACTCCCCAGGACTGAGCCCGGGGCGCCGGCCGGGAATGCCGGAACTTCCCGCAAAAAACAGGCCGGGGCGCCGAAATTCCGGGGTCCCGGCTTCCCTCTGCGTGAAATCCGCCGCATCCCGCTCCCGTGCGGGGCGCGCCAGCCCTTCGCGGCGGCTTGCGGCGGGAAATCGGCCCGGCCCCGCCGCGCCCGGCATTGTTTTCTTTCGAGGTCATCATGTCCGCACCTTCGGTCCTTGAGCGCATCCAGGCGCTGGACGCCTATGCGCCCGGACTTTCCATCGCCGAGATCAGGCGCCGCCATGGCCTGGAACGGGTCATCAAGCTCGCGAGCAACGAAAACCCCCTCGGCGCCTCGCCGCTGGCGCAGGAGGCCATCCGCCGCCATGCCGGTCTTGCCTTCCGTTATCCGCAGGGCGGGAATCCACGCCTGCTCCGGGCCCTGGCACAGCTGCACGATGTCGCGCCGGCGCGCGTGGTTGCGGGAAACGGTTCGGACGAGATCATCGACCTCCTCATACGCATGCTCGCGGCGTCCGGGGAAGATTCCGTGGTCTGTTGCCTGCCCTGCTTCAGCATCTATCCCATCCAGGCGCGCATTGCCGGCGTGGAACTGCGCCGGTGCGCCCTCCGGGAAGATTTTTCCATGGATTTCGACGGGCTGTTGGCCCTGGCCGATGCCTCCACGCGTCTGGTCTTTGTCACCACTCCAGACAATCCTTCCGGCTACTGCCCCCCACGCGCGGATGTGGCCCGGCTGGCGCGTCTGCTCGCGGAAAAGGCGCCAAAGGCCTTGCTGGTGGTGGATGAAGCCTATATGGACTTTTCGGAGGACGAAACGGCCAGCTCGCTTTTGGCCGCTGGCCCCCTCCCGGAAAATGTGGCCGTGCTCCGCACCTTTTCCAAAAGCTGGGGCCTGGCCGGTCTGCGGCTTGGCTACGGCATCGTGCCGCCGTCCATTGCGGAGGGGTTCTGGCGCTGCCGCCTGCCCTTCTCCGTCAACGTGCTTGCCGAGGAAGCGGCGCTCGCCGCCCTTGAGGACACCGCCTTCCGTGCCGCCACGCTGGAAACCGTCCGCACAGGACGCCGCACCCTGGCTGAAGGGCTCGCGCGCTTGGGCTGCCGGGTCTGGCCCAGCCAGGCGAACTTTCTCATGTTCCGTCTGCCGGAAGGGCGCGATGCCAGGGCATGTTTTGACGGCCTCCTGCGGCGCGGGATCATCATCCGGCCGCTCGCAAGCTACGGCCTGCCGGAATATCTGCGCGTCAGCGTGGGCAACTCTGAAGAAAACGCGGCATTCCTCCATGCTCTGGAGGAGGAGCTGGCCGCAACGGAGCCCGCATGATCCCCGCGCCCGTTTCTGCCGCCGCGCCGGCTTCCCAAACGCCGGCCGCGCGGCTGCCCGTGGTGACGCTGGACGGCCCCGCCGGCGTGGGCAAGACGACGCTTGCCCGCCGTCTGGCCGAGTCCCTTGCCCTGCCCTATCTGGACACCGGGGCCATGTTCCGCAGCCTGGCCCTCCGGCTCGGGCCGGATGCCGGGACCCTGCCGGCAGATGTGCTGCGCGGGCGCTGCGCGGCATGGCCTTTCACGCTTGCCGGCAGCGGCGCGGAAACCCGGCTCTTCTGCGATGGCGTCCCCGTGGGCGACGAGATACGCACGGAGGCCGTGGGGCTGCTGGCGGCCAGGCTGGGCACGGTGCCGGCCGCGCGCGAGATACTCAAGGAGGCGCAACGGCGCATGGGCGAACGCGGCCCGCTGGTGGCCGAAGGCCGGGACATGGGCACGACGGTCTTCCCTGACGCCCGCTTCAAGTTTTTTCTTGATGCCACGCCGGAAACCAGGGCCCGGCGCCGCCTGCGGGACATGGAGCAACGCGGCCAGTCCCCTGATCTGGCGACCCTGGCGGAACAGATACGCCAGCGGGACGCCATGGACCGGGAACGCGCCATCGCCCCTCTGCGCCCCGCCCCGGACGCGCTCATCGTGGACACCTCGGCGCTGGATATTGATGGCGTTTTCCTGGCGCTCATCCACCATATAGAGGCCAACGGCGGACGCGGCGCCCTTGCCGGCGGCTAGAAATGGCGCCGCCCGCCATGCCCCGCCGGGGCGGCAAAATCTGCCGCCCTGACGTCAAGGGCGCGACGTCCGGACCAGCCCGCCGCGCGATGTTTTTGGCGTTTTTCGGGCATATTTGCCATCCCGCTCCAAGACATCAAAATACAAGCTATTGATTTTAAATAATTTTATTTCAAGTGGCATGCTCCCTGCATTTCACGAGGCACTTCACCGGCGCCACCGCGCCATGTGGGAAACGCCTCAAAGGGGAGGATGACATGGAAAATCAGCTGGATTACGAGATCAACAAGGAACTGGGCGAGTGCTACCTTTTCATGGGCGATTTTGACAAGGCCGAGGAATACTATCGCAAGGCCGCGGCGGGAAATTCCCGCAGCAGCGCGCCCTATATGGGGCTTGCCACCGTGGCCGTGCAGCGCTCCGAGCTGGACAAGGCCCTTGTGCTCTATCAGAAGGCGGCCGCGGTGGAAGAGACCGACAAGGCTCTGTGCGGCATCGGGCTTGTCCACATGGAAAAAGGCAATCACGGGGAAGCCTTCGACCATTTCGCCCGCGCGCTGGAAAAATCCGCGTCCAATATCGTTGCGCTCAACTGCCTTGTGCGCGAGGCGTATCAGACGGAACGCGTGGAGGCCACGCTCCCCTACCTTGAAGCCGCGCTTGAGGCCAGCGAGGAAAAAGAGGCCGTGCGCGTGACGCTGGCCGGCTGCCTCATCTATCTGGGCCGCAACGATGAGGCCAGGCGGCATCTGGAAGCCGTGCTCGGCGAGAATCCGGCCAACAGCAGCGCCAAGGAACTTTTCGACACCATGGCCGCGTAAACGGGAGCATCCCGTCCGCGCGGCGGCGCTTCTCCCCTCCCCACAAGATTTTCCGGCTCCCGGCTCGTGCCGGGAGCCGGAAAATCTCCCAGCGGACGGGAGCGGAAATATTCGCGGCGGCGTTTTCGCGCCGCCAGGGCCGGCGCAGCATCGGCCCCGAAAACCAGGAGCACGCGCTGTGCCGCGCATGCGACTGGTTTTCGTGTTTTCCGGCCATGTCCCTTTTTTCCCATATTGCTGTGATTCCGCAGCCAGCCATTGAACTGTCGCGTTCCCTGTGCTAGAAGGAGGCCCAGACCCTTACGGATTTTCCGCCCACAGCAAACCGACCGGCGCGCGACAGGACCGGCGCCGCTGTTGAGGAGATCGCCCATGCCGCGACTTGTCTATGGAGTCTGGGACGGCACCGTCTATGACAACCGCGCCGGCGGTGACAGCACGCCCCCCGGCCTGGATATTTCCGTCTTTGACAATTTCAACGAAGGCAATCCGGCCCGCTCGTTCCTCAGCGACAGGGGCTTTCTCGTTTTTGATCCGGAGCTGCCCCTGCTCTGGGCGCTGTGGAAACACTTTGACAAGGTGGCGTCCGAATCCTGCGGCAAGTGCTCGCCCTGCCGCACCGGCGCGCCCCTGCTCCGCGACGCGCTGGCCGCCGCCCGCGACGGTGACGCCGTGGACTGGCAGGACCTGCGCGACATCGCCGCCCAGATGTGCCGCACCTCCCTGTGCGGGGTGGGCAAGACCGGCGCGCTGCCCCTCCTGGCCGCGCTGACGCATTTTCCCGCGGCGCTGCGGCCCGGAGAATGCGGCGATGGACGCGGGTTTTACAGCGCCATCACCAGTCCCTGCATCGAGGCGTGTCCCGGTCTCGTCAATATTCCCCGCTACATCGACTATATCAAGGACGGCCATGACGACCTCGCCGCCAACACCGTCCTGCGCAGCTATCCGCTGGTCGGGAGTTGCGGCCGCGTCTGCGTGCGCAGTTGCGAACGCGCGTGCCGCAGAGGCAGGGTGGACGCTCCGGTCTCCATCCGCAACCTCAAGCGCTACGCGGCGGACCGGGCCATCGCCTCCGGCATGCTCAAGCCGCAGCCCGCCGCTCCCGGCAGGGAGGCGCGCGTGGCCGTCGTGGGCGCGGGCCCCGTGGGCATCTCCTGCGCCTACCATTTGCTGGAACGCGGCTACCCTGTGGATATTTTCGAGGCCAAGGCCGAGGCGGGGGGCATGATCCGCTACGGCATCCCCATCTATCGTCTGCCCAAGAACACGCTCCAGGAAGAGACCGACATCGTGGAGGCCATGGGCGGCAAATTTTTCTTCAACCAGAAGCTGGGCCGGGATTTTGACGTGGACGAGCTCTTCCGGCGCGGCTACGGCGCGGTCTTCATCAGCTGCGGCTGCCCCAGCGGCGCCTATCTCGGCATGGACGGCGAAGACACGAGCCTGCCCGGCTATGAAAACGGCATCGAATTCCTTGAACGCGTCTATACGGGCGTGGAAGCGGGCACGCCGCCCGTGCTGGACGGCGACGTGGTCGTGGTCGGCGGTGGCAATGTGGCCATGGACTGCTGCCGCGCGGCCGCGCGCATCGCCACGGGCACGACCCACCTCATCTACCGCCGCACCGAGGCTGACGCCCCGGCGGACCCGGAAGAGATCTCGGCGGCCAGGGCCGAAGGCGTCCAGTTCCATTTCCTCTGCGGCCAGGATGCCCTGGAGGTGGAAAACGGCGAAATCACGGGCCTGCGCGTCCTCGACATGGAACGCACCGAGCCCGACGCCAGCGGACGGCGCGGCGTGCGCCCCATTCCCGGGTCCGCGCATGTGATCCCCTGCCGCCATGTCATCGCGGCCATCGGCCAGAAGACCGACGCGGCCATGCTCCGTGACGACGAAGCCATCGAGCGCGACCGCAAGAACTGCATCATCATCAACGCCGCGCACGAAACGAGCCGCAAGGGTGTTTTCGCCGGGGGCGACTGCACGAGCGGCCCGCGCGCCTCCGGGCCGACGACCATGATCATGGGCATGGGGCACGCCTATTTCGCGGCGCGCTCCATTGACCAGTTCCTTGCCACGGATCAGGTGCCCTTTGACTCGCGCTGGCGGCTCAGCGAATGGATCGCCGGGGGCAGGCTGCTTGACGATGCCGCGCCCGTTCCGGCCAAGCCCCGGCAGGAGCGCGTAGGCGTGCGGGAGATCGCTCCCGAATGCCGGGCCGGCAATTTTGACGAGGTGGAACAGACCATGACGCGCGAGGAGGCGTGGGCCGAAGCCTCGCGCTGCATGCGCTGCTACCGTGTGCTCTCCGTGATCACGCGCGACCCCATCCCCGGCAATCCCGCCTAGGCCCCGGCGCGGACAGAAAAAGGACATTCCATGAAAGCCTATCTCAATGGTCAGGAATATGCGTTCGAGGAAGGGGAAACCATCCTGCAGCTCGCCCGGCGCGCGGGCGTCTTCATCCCCACGCTCTGCCGCTTTGAACCGCTGGAGCACAAGCCCGCCACCTGCCGCGTCTGCATCGTGGAGGTGAGCGACGACAAGGGCACGCGCATGGTGGCCTCCTGTGAGACGCCGCTTGCCGACGGCATGCGCATCGATACCTTCTCGCGCCATGTGCGCGACATGCAGCGCACCCAGGTGGAAATGATCTTTGCCGACCATGACCAGGAATGCGTTTCCTGCGCGCGCCATGGCGATTGTGAACTTCAGGACCTCGGCGAGGCCGTCGGACTGACCCGCAACCGCTTTACCCACCGGCTGCGCCCGAGCGCGGCCGAGCGCCCCCTGGATGACAGCGCCACGGGCATGACGCGCGACATGCGCAAGTGCATCCGCTGCCTGCGCTGCGTGGAAGTCTGCCGCCAGATCCAGGGCGTGGCCGCCCTCACCGTGGACGGCAAGGGCCTGGGCGCCTGCATCGGCGTGGGCATGGCGGACAATCACGGGGCCTCGGCCTGCATCCAGTGCGGCCAGTGCACCCTGGTCTGCCCCACCGGAGCTCTGGCCGAACGCGACCAGAACGACACGGTGCTGGACATGCTCGCCGACCCGGAGATCACCACGGTATTCAGTTTCGCGCCCTCGGTGCGCGTCCTTCTTGGCGAGGAGTTCGGCTTCGCCCCCGGCGTCAATGTGGAGGGCAAAATCGTGGGCGCGCTCCGGCGCATCGGCGCGGATGTCGTGCTGGACACGGACTTCGCCGCGGATGTGACCATCATGGAGGAAGGCACGGAACTGCTCGGCAGGCTCAGGAAGGGCACGCCCGGGCCCATGTTCACCTCCTGCTGCCCGGGCTGGATCAACTATGCGGAAAAGCACTGCCCGGAGATACTGCCGCACATCTCCTCCACGCGTTCGCCCCAGGGCATCCTCGGCGCGCTTGCCAAAAGCTATCTTCCCCAGGCCATGGGGCTGGACGCGAAACGCCTGCGCACCATCTCCATCATGCCCTGCATCGCCAAGAAGGACGAGGCCGCCCGGCCGCAACTGGCGCGGGACAGCGTGCCCGACACGGATGTGGTGCTTACGGTGCGCGAATTCGCGCGTCTTTTGCGGCGCATGGGCGTGGACCTCGCGGCTGTTGATCCCGAACCCTTCGACAACCCCTTCATGAGCGCCTCCACGGGCGCGGCGGTCATCTTCGGCTCCACGGGCGGCGTCATGGAAGCGGCGGTGCGCACCGTGCATGCCGTGGTCACGGGCCGGGAACTGGAACACATCGAGATCGTCCCCCTGCGCGGCATGGACGGCGTGCGCGAGGCGGAGATCGATCTTGGCGAAGGGCACGGCAGCATCAGGGTCGCCATCTGCCACGGCCTGCGCAATGCCCGCGCCCTGGCCGAGCAGGCCCTGGCCGGCGAATCCCCCTATGACTTCATCGAGGTCATGGCCTGCCCCGGCGGCTGCGTGGACGGCGGGGGCACCTCGCGCGTCAAGGGCCAGTATCATCCCCATGCCCGCACGCGCCAGCAGGGCCTCTACAGTCTGGACCGCGCCATGCCGCGCCGACAGTCGCACAACAATCCGCAGGTGAAGAAACTCTATGCGGACTATCTTGGCGAACCCAATTCGCACAAGGCCCATGAATTGCTGCATACCGGCTACACGGACCGCAGCGAAAGCCCGAGCGAAACCATCTTTGCCAACAAGCAGCGCCTGACGCTGACGGAATGACACCAGCCCACAGCAAAGGGCGGCCATTCGGCCGCCCTTTGCTGCACACTGACGCTTTTCCGGTTGGCAAAAGCTGAAAACGCTGAGGATTTTCCGTCACTCCCAGCCGAACAAGGGGAAACTCACGTCTGGCAGGCGCAGGATTTGGCCAGCATTGCCACGGGCATGCCCATGGATGTCATCTGCAGAAAAAGGGCATCCACCAGAGCGCCTACGCAATTCCATTGCAAAAACGCTCTAATACTCCATGTATATTCTATGTATCAAGATTGACGAAACAAAAACACTTCGACGCCAGCTTATTTTTTTTCTCCATGTGCAGAAGCATTTCATATGAAATATGCATCAGGAACAAGTCAACAAAAATCAAACTCAAAAAAAGCGTAAAATAATTATCAGTTTCAACAGAAGTTTTAAGTGAATTTAAATTCTGCAATCTTGATTGATAGGAATATGTATGATGAGCGATACCATGGCGCAATTTACATGCAGCTTCAACGCTCCTAGGGATTAGATAATCTTTTTTCTCAAAAACA
>URHE01000015.1 GCA_900547595.1 uncultured Desulfovibrio sp. | reverse complement strand
CTGTTTTTCAGGTTTCCGGCCGTGTTGGCAGCCAGCATATTGGTGTTGAGGGAGACCATCACGCGCCCCCTTCGACAGCGACGAAGGACGCGCGGCGGTGCAGGATTTCAGCAATACTTCCGAAAAGATATGCGAATGCGGCTGCGGAAGGGCAAAGCGGGGAGGCGAAAGCCGCGCCCACTGGCGGAAGCGGCGCGGGAATACTGTTAAAACGCGGTGCTAATGTGTGTGTGTGTGTGTGTGTGTGTGTATATATATAGCAAGAATCGTACACAACAGCGAAGCAGTCCGCGTGCCGTGTACGCCGGAAGCACTATGACGGTGTGGATCGTGCATCATGATACCTCATGCCTGTCCGCGTCGTGGATCCGCCGGCATGCCCGTCCGGGCGGGGGCTCCCCTTCTTCTCATCGGCCAGTATCCCGGCGGCTTTATGCCCCCGGATGCTTGCATGCAAGGTCCGCGCCAGGAAAGTCTTTCCCCCCGCAAAAGGCTCCCCCGCGTTGCCGGTCATGCGACCGGAAGAATCTGGGACGCCGGCAATGACGCGGTCCACCGACCGCCGCAAAAGCGGCAACGGGACCGTGCGCTCCGCCGCGGGCGCGTTTCGGACCATGCCGCAGGATCTTGCTGGAAAAACAGATCATTTAAATATTTACAAACTCTTTTCTCCCGCCCTATAAACTCTCGCCATAGACTTCCGAAGAACAGGATATGAAGCTGCCGTTCAACGCTCCAGTTCGAAGGGGGACGCATGCGTTTGACCTTGACGCATAAATATGTGGGCTCTTTGTTTGGTGCGCTCATCACCTGCTGCGTGGTCGTCCTCGCGGTATCCATCTATTTCATGAAAAAGCCCATCGAGGAGGAGCTGGACCTCAATATCCAGAAACTGCAAAACGTCATCCAGTCGGCCAACGACGCCACCGCCACGCGGTACGCGCAAAGCGCGTTGCTGCTTTCCCACCAGACGGAGCTGGCCCGGGCCATCCGCGCGCGCGACCACGACGAAGTCATGCGTCTGGCGGCCGTTGCCATGAAGGAATCCGGTTCCGATTTCATGACGGTCACGGACGACAAGGGCATCGTGGTGGGCCGGGGCCATTCCAAAAAATGGGAAGACAGCGTCCTCAACCAGGGGACCGTCGTCCAGGCCCTCAAGGGCACTCCGGCGGCGGCCATCGTTTCCGGAACGGTCGTTCCCTTCACCATCCGCGCAAGTCAGCCCATCATGCTGGACGGCAAGCTGGTGGGCACGCTCTCCATCGGCACATCGCTGGTAACTCCGCCCTACCTTGAATGGCTCAAACGGTTGAGCGGCATGGATGTGACCATCTTCAAGGGCAATACCCGCGTGATGACCACGCTCATGAAAGACGGCAAGCGGGCCATCGGCACCCAGCTGAACTCGCCGGAGATCGAAAACGCCGTCCTGAACGAGGGGAAGACCTGGTTCACGAAAAATGTCATCAACGGCATCGACTACAAGTCCGCCTACTGGCCCATGCGAACGGCGGACGGAAAGATCGCCGGCATGTGGTTCGTCGGCATGCCACTGACCGACTTGCAGGCGCTGGAGAGTGGAGCCATTCGGAACACCATTCTTGTGGCGGCGGTTCTGCTGGCGATCCAGCTGCTCATCTCCGTGGTCATCGGCCTCAAGGTCAGCGCGCCCATCCGCAAGATCACCGCCTATGTTCTGGGCATTGCCCGTGGCGACAAGGCGGCGCGCCTTGATGTGCACAGCAGGGATGACATGGGCGAGCTGGCCGATGCCTTGCGGGCCATGGTGCAGCACCAGGACGAACTGGCTGCGGAAAACGCGGAAAAGGCCGAAGCCGCCCGCAAGCAGGCGGAAGAAGCCGAGCGCCTGGGGCAGCAGGCCCGCATTGCCCATCAGGAAGCCGTGGAAGCCAAGCAAAAAGGCATGGCCGCCGCGGCCGAGCAGATCGAAAACGTCGTTATCAAACTGAACGAGGCCATCACTACCATCACGACCCAGGTGGAAACCTCGGACAGCGCGTTGCACAAGGCCGCGGCACGCCTGTCCGAAACGGCGACCGCCATGGAAGAGATGAACTCCACCGTGCTGGAAGTGGCCAAGAATGTCGGGCTTGCGGCGGGCATTTCCGCCTCCGCGCGGGACAAGGCATCGGACGGCGCGGCGGTCGTCACCCAGTCTGTCGCCGGCATCCAGGAAGTCCACAATCAATCCATGGCGCTCAAGGACGACATGGTCCGGCTGGATGAACACGCGCGCGCCATCGACAAGATCATGGGCGTCATTTCCGACATCGCGGATCAGACAAACCTGCTGGCGCTCAATGCCGCCATTGAGGCCGCGCGCGCGGGCGACGCCGGGCGAGGTTTCGCCGTGGTGGCCGACGAGGTCCGCAAACTGGCCGAAAAAACGATGCAGTCCACAACGGAAGTGGGCAGCGCCATCCAGGCCATCCAGCAAAGCGCGGCCAAGAGCACCCAGCAGGTTGAGCGGGCCGTGCAAAATATCGCACAGGCCAATGAATACTCCTCCAGGTCCGGCGAGGCCCTTCGGGAAATCCTGCAAATGGTGGAGCAGACGGCCGACGAGGTGCGCGCCATTGCCACCGCCAGCGAAGAGCAGTCCGCCGCCAGCGAAGAGATCACCAGGTCCATCTCCGAAGTGAACGAAATCACCTTCTCCACCTCGGAGGCCATGCAGACCGCCGCCCGTGGCGTGGAATCCCTGCGCAGCCGTTCTCAGGACCTGGTCACGCTCATTGAGGAAATGAAGAAGGGCTAAGCGCCCTTTTCCCCGCAGCCGCCCGCTCCGGGAGTCGCCATGGCGCGGCTCCCGGCTTTTTTTGCTGGGGAAAACTTGCGGGAATGTCGCGGCGGCGCTGCGCGGCCCGCATCTTCCCCCCGCTTTCGGAAGAAGCGCATACCGCTGCAAAACCAAGCAGATAGATGGAATCATCCCGCGATATTCTCAAAATTTTGTCTATCGTTATACTTTCCGGATTTTACTTTGTTAAAACATTCACTATTCCAGGGCAAATTTTCTGGAAATATATTCCCGAGATGCCTCTCCTGATTATATTTTATCATGGTATTTCGAGTATCCATACGCTTGTGAAATAATATTTTTTTCTCGGAGCATTGACGGAATGGCTCTTGGGCGCTACATGAATAGTGTACAAAAATTTTTTCCACAAAGGAGTTGCCATGAGCCACGACGTCAAAAACATGTATCATGGGCAGATCACTTCTTTCTTTATCCCCACTGTAACTCTTGTTGGCTCGGATTGCAGCAAGGAAATTCCCAACAGGCTTAAAAGCCTGAACGCCAAACACCCTCTTATCGTTACTGATAAAGGTATTGTTGCCTGCGGCATACTCAAAATGATCACGGACATTTTGGACAAGGCTTCGGTATCTTATGTGGTATTTGACGGCGCGGTGCCCAATCCCACTGACGCCAACGTGGCCGACGCCACTGCCGTATACAAAGAAAACAACTGCGACAGCATCATCACCCTTGGCGGCGGCAGCTCCCATGACTGCGGCAAGGGCGTGGGCTTTGTGGTCAGCAATGGCGGCACCATCCATGATTACGAGGGCGTGGACAAATCCACCAAGCCCTTCCCGCCCTATATCGCAGTGAACACCACGGCGGGCACGGCCTCTGAAATGACCCGCTTCTGCATCATTACCGATACCTCGCGCAAGGTAAAAATGGCCATTGTGGACTGGCGCTGCACCCCCAGCGTTGCCATTGACGACCCTGTGCTCATGATGGGCATGCCCCCGGCCCTGACCGCCGCCACCGGCATGGACGCCCTGACCCACGCTGTGGAAGCCTATGTGTCCACAGCCGCCACGCCCATGACCGACGCCTGCGCGGAAAAAGCCATTGAGTTCATCAACCGCTATCTGCGCCGCGCCGTTGCCAACGGCAAGGACAAGGAAGCCCGCGAAGGCATGTGCTATGCCCAGTATCTTGCCGGCATGGCCTTCAACAACGCCAGCCTGGGGCATGTGCACGCCATGGCGCACCAGTTGGGCGGCTTCTACAACCTGCCGCACGGCGAGTGCAACGCCATCCTCCTGCCCTACGTCTGCGAGTACAACCTTATTGCGGCCCGCCGCCGCTTTGGCCGCATAGCCAAACTGCTGGGCGAACGGACAGAGGGCCTCACCGCCAACGATTCCGCCAGGTCCGCCATCAAGGCCATCCGCCAACTGTCTCAGGATGTGGGCATTCCCGAGGGCCTCATCGCCCTGGGCAGGAAATATGGCAAGGAAGTGCGCGAGGAAGACATCCCCATCATGACCGCCAACGCCCAGAAGGACGCCTGCGGCCTTACCAACCCCAGAACCATGACTGACGAGGCCGTGGCGGCCATTTACAAGAAGGCCCTCTAAGTCAGAATATCAACAGAAAATACCCTTTCCATCCGCGGGCGCATGGGATCGATCCCTGCGCCCGCCTGTTTTTAACGTTTCCTTTGAACAGGAGGGGGACCTTGAAAGCCCCCGTCCCCTGGGCTATAGAGAAAACAAAAGGCAAAAACCTGGCCGCAGCCTTCGGTGCGGCCCGGACTTGCCCCAAAAAACGGAGGGTCGTATGCGTCGCCTTCTTCTTGCCTGCGTTCTCAGCCTTGCCGTGGCCCTGCCCGCCTTTGCCGCCGCGGACGTTTCCAAGCTTCAGCTGCCTGGCGATCTTACCCTGGCCCAGGCCCAGAAAGTAGTGGACGGGGCGTTGGAATTTGCCAAAAAACAGGGCGTGCCCATGAACATCACCGTCGTGGACGCCGGCGGCAATCTCAAAGCCTTCTGCCGCATGGACGGCGCCTTCCTGGGCAGCATCGACGTCTCCATGAAAAAGGCCAAAACGGCCCGTCTCTTCAATATGTCCAGCGCGCAGCTGGGCGCCGCTTCCCAGCCCGGCAAGGAACTCTTCGGCATAGAAGTGACCAATGACGGACTGGTCATCTTTGGCGGCGGCGAGCTTCTCAAGGACAAGAACGGCGTCATCGTGGGAGCCATCGGCGTGAGCGGCGGCTCCGTCCAGGAAGACACCAACGTGGCCAAGGCCGGCGTGGCGGCTCTCAACAAATAGGCATTGAGAGCGCCCAGGCGCGGAATTTTACGGGCGGCTCCCGGGCGGAGCCGCCCTGTTTTTAGCAGGCCGGCCAGGTCCTGCAAACGGGACATTGACAGCCGTTTTGGCACGAAGCGTCGCGCCATGCCCCTCCTGCGCCAGGAAAGCGTGATTATTTTCCGCGTTTCTTGACGGAAAATGCCGGGCGGGCTAGGCAGGGGGCAAAGAGTACTGTCCGCATCCATACAAGACGCACTGCACAAGGAGTGACACATGTTTCGTTTCCTGCGCGTGAATATGGCCGAAAAAACCTGCGTTTTTGAGGACGTCCCCGAAGAATACGCCGGTCTTGGAGGCCGCGCCCTGACCTCCACCATCGTTGCCCGCGAGGTCAACCCCATCTGCTCTCCGCTGGGCCCCCACAACAAGCTGGTATTCGCCCCCGGCCTGCTGGGCGCCACCAACAGCCCGAACGCCAACCGCATTTCCGTAGGCTGCAAAAGCCCCCTTACCGAAGGCATCAAGGAATCCAACTCCGGCGGTCAGCCCGGCGGTCATCTGGCCAGGCTGGGCATTCTGGCCATCATTGTGGAAGATATAGCCGCCGAAGGCGAATGGTGGCAGCTGGAAGTGGGCAAGGACAGCGCCCGCCTGGTGCCTTCTCCCGTAGCCGGCCTCAACAACTTTGACGCTGTGGAAAAACTGGTCGGACAGTACGGCGAGAAATGCAGCTACGTCACCATTGGCCGCGCAGGCGAATTCAAGCTCACCGCCGCCAGCATCGCCTTTACGGATCGCGAGCTGAGGCCCCAGCGTCATGCCGGTCGCGGCGGCGTGGGCGCGGTCATGGGTTCCAAGGGCCTGAAAGCCATCATCATCGATCCCGAAGGCGGCAAGACCCCGCCCATTGCGGACGCCGAGGCTTTCAAGGCCGCGGCCAAGCGGTTCACCAACGCCCTCACCACGCATCCCATCACCAGCAAGGGCCTGGCCGAATACGGCAGCGCTGTTCTGGTCAACATCCTGCACGAGGCCGGCGGTCTGCCCACCCGCAACTTCACAGTGGGCCGCTTCGAGGGGCATGAAGCCGTCTCCGGCGAACGCCTGAACCAGCTCACCAGGGAGCGCGGCGGCGACGGCGTGGTGGCCCACGGCTGCATGAGCGGCTGCATCATCCGTTGCAGTGGCATCTTCCCTGACGAAAAGGGCAAGTTCAAGAGCAAGTGGCCCGAATACGAGACCCTGTGGTGCTTCGGCCCGCACAGCAATATTGACGACCTTGATCTTATCTGCACCTTCGACCACATGTGCGATGACTACGGCGTGGATACCATTGACGTGGGCGTGGCCATCGGCGTGGCCATGGCCGGCGGCGGCATCCCCCTGGGCGATGGCAAGGCCGTGATGGAAGCCATGAAGGGCATCAGCGAAGGCACCCCCCTGGGCCGCATCATCGGCTGCGGCACGGCCACCACCGGTCGCGTTTTCGGCGTGCGCCGCGTGCCCTGCGTCAAGGGCCAGAGCCTGCCTGCCTACGACCCCCGCGCGGTGAAGGGCGTGGGCGTCACCTACGCCACCACCCCCATGGGCGCCGACCACACTGCCGGCTACGCCGTGACCGCCAATATCCTCAGCTGCGGCGGCGTTGTGGACCCCCTGAAGAAGGAAGGCCAGATCGAGCTTTCCCGCAATCTCCAGATTGCCACGGCTTCTGTGGACAGCGTGGGCCTCTGCCTCTTCACGGCCTTTGCCATTCTGGATATACCGGACGCCCTGTCCGCGGTTGTGGACATGCTCAACGCCAAATTCGGCTGGCAGCTGACCGGAGACGACGTGGTCACTCTGGGGCAGCGCGTCCTGTCCACAGAGGTGGACTTCAACCGTCGCGCCGGCATCACCGAAGCCGCCGACCATCTGCCTGATTTCTTCAGCGATGAGCCCGTGCCTCCCCACAACACCACCTTTGACATTACACCTGAAGAGCTGAGGACGACCTTCAACTGGATCAAAAGATAACAGATAACCAACTGTCCCGCGTCCGCAGGCGTTGCCCTGCGGACGCGGGATTCTTTTGCCATGAGCATACATGTACGGCTGAGCACGACACTGCGGGAGTGCGTCCCCGGCTATGTGCCGGAGGAGGGACTCAATATTGACCTGGCCCCTGAAGAAACTTCCGTCACCGCCGGGGAGCTGGCCTCCCGTCTGGGCATTCCGGCTGCGGAAATCAAGATCGTCATGATCAACGGCCGCCAGGGCGGCCTGCGGAACACCGTGGCAGACGGCGACCGCATAGCCTATTTTCCTGCCGTGGGCGGAGGCTAGAGCGTTTTCGCAATGAAATCGCGTAACGCTCTGGCGGCTGCGGGAGCAGACGCCCGCGCCGGAATACGGCGGAAAACCTTTTCTGTCCCCAGAGAACCCGGTCAAAAACACTCTTCCCCGAGCGGGAGTCTGACCGCAAGAGTATGGATAGCTTCCCCGAACTTTCCGTCCGGAAAAACACGCTGGCGTCCCGCCTTAAGTTTTCCGGCGGCCTTTCCTCTGTGGACATGCACGGCACGCGCCAGCTGGCCCGTGAACTGGGACTCAGCGAAGCCCAGACCATGCGGGCGCTTCTGGCGCGGGGCATCTGGCCGGAGCGATTTCTGCGCAGCAGGGAGAGCCTTTCCGAAGAGACTCTGCTCCGCCTGCTTTCCTCCCGCGTACTCATCGCCGGCTGCGGCGGCCTCGGCGGGCATCTGTCCGCCCTGCTTGCGCGCTCGGGCATCGGCTCCCTGATCCTCTGCGACCCGGACGTTTTTGAAGAAAGCAACCTGAACAGGCAGCACTTCTGCACGGAGAAAACCCTGGGCTGTCTCAAGGTGGACGCCTGCCGCGACGGACTTCTGGAAATGGCCTCATATCTGGAGGTGCGGACCGTGCCCCATGAGCTGAATGAAGCCAACCTGCCGGGACTGCTGGAAGGGACGGATGCGGTGGCGGACTGTCTGGATTCTCTGGACAAAAAGAAGATGCTGGAAAAGGCCGCCCGCAATGCCGGCGTCCCCTATCTGCATGGAGCCGTGGCCCGGCACGAGGGCTTTGCCTTTCTGGACGGGGAGGGCGCCATCACCCTCTCCCGCCTTTATGCCGCCGCTGAAACTACGGAAGGCAACATGAACACCACGGGCCTCACTGTCGCAGGCACGGCATGCGTCATGGCCGCGCTTCTTGTCAGATTGCTTGGCATGGAAAAGGATAACAGGGGACGTCTCTTCCACATCGACGTTTCCCTTCCCGAGCTGGAAAGCTTTTCCCTGATCTGAAAAGCGGGCCATGACCAGCCGTCATGCCCTGCTCTCCCAGATGATTTCCCCGCTGCGGCTGGTGCCGTAGCCGCCCATGGCGTCCACGCTGCGTTTGAAGTCCCGGGAGCGGATCACGTCCAGCAGCGCCTGGATGCGCCGGTCTTCCGCATAGCGCAGGGGTATGACCAGATCGTATTCCTCCACGCCCACGGGAATGAAATCCAGCCCCAGAGCCCTGGCAGCGGAACGCACCCCCAGACCGGTATCGGCCCTGCCCGAAAGCACCGCCGCGGCTACATTCATGTGCGTGTATTCCTCGTCGTCATAGCCCGTTATTCTGGTTGGCGACAATCCCAGCCTGCCCAGTTCATAATCCAGCAGCACGCGCGTGCCGCTGCCTTTCTGGCGGTTGATGAAGCGCAGGGCGTCCCGGCCTTCACGGCCCAGATCGCTGAAGTTTTCCACATGCAGGGGATTGCCCGGCCGGACGATGAAGCCCTGCTCCCTGTCCACGAGCCGCACCAGCATGACCGGGATACCCTTGAGCTGCTCGCTGATGGCCCGCCTGTTGTAGACCCCGGTGGCTTCGTCCAGCAGGTGGGAGCCCGCCAGATGGCACTGCCCGCGGCTGAGGGCCATCAACCCGCCCAGAGAACCCACATGGGCCGAGGTCAGGCTGAAGCCGGGATGCTCCCTTCTCAGCATGCTGTCGATGAGGTCCAGGGTATTGTCATGGCTGCCCGTGATGAGCAGCGCGCCCTCTATCTGCTCGCGGGAACGGATAAGCTCGGCCTTTACGGCTTCCCCGGCGTTTATGCCCTCGCAGTCCCTGGCAATGGGTATCACGGCGTCCGCGCGGGAAAGGCTGGTCACAGTGCCTGCGCCCCTGGGCAGGGGCACGGCAAAACAGGTTCCATCCACCAGGCCCAGCCTGACCCGTATGCGCTCCTCCATGCCCGGCCTTGAAGGCAGGGGATTGCAGGGCGTCACCTCCATGCTCTCCCTGCGTCTCACATGGCGTTTCTGCCAGCGGGCCAGCAGGGGCAGGACGAATTCCTCCACAGAGACTATGGCGGACACAGGATACCCCGGGCTGCCTATGAAGGGGACTTCCCTGCCGGCGCCCCTGACCATGCCCAGCACTGTGGGCTTGCCCGGCATTACGGCCACTCCATGCACAAGGACCCGCCCCAGCTCCGCCGCCACATCCGCGGTGTAGTCATGGCTGCCCGCCGAGGAACCGGCGTTCACCATCACGAGGTCCGCCCCATCTTCCACCGCCGACACTATGGCTGCGCCTATGGCCCCGGGATCATCGGGCACAATGGGCCTGACATCCGCCACGCCGCCCGCGTCCCGGATCATGGCCGAGAAAATAAGGGAATTGAACTCCGGCAGAACGCGTCCGGCCCTGAGGTCGTCCTCCCTGGCCTCTTCCAGGGCAACGATCTCCGAACCGCTGGGAATGACCGCCACCCGGGGCTTTCTGAATACCTGGGGACGCAGGACTCCGGCCGCGGCCAGGGCGCCCAGCTCATAAGGCCCTATCTCCACGCCGGGGGCGAGGATGATTTCCGTCGCCACCATGTCCTCGCCCAGCTTGCGCACATGCTGCCAGGGAAAGGCGGCTTTTTCCGTGACCACGAACGCGCCGTTTTCCTCCACATTGAGGTCTTCCACCCTGATGACGGCGTTGCAACCGGCGGGCAGGGCATGACCTGTGTTGATCCAGAAAGCCTGTTTGTTCACCTCCAGCCGCAGCGGCGAACGGCTGGATGCGGCAAAGGTATCCTCCGCGCATACGGCCACGCCGTCCATGGCCGCGCCGTGAAAGGCCGGGGAGGAGCGCAGGGCCTGCACAGGGCGGGAAAGCACGCGGTGCA
This sequence comes from uncultured Desulfovibrio sp., assembly GCA_900547595.1. Classification (GTDB taxonomy): domain Bacteria; phylum Desulfobacterota; class Desulfovibrionia; order Desulfovibrionales; family Desulfovibrionaceae; genus Desulfovibrio. Next base: position 19,734 of record URHE01000015.1, on the reverse strand, counting down.
GGGCCTCGGAAAGGGGGACCTCTTCCTCCCCCATTTCCATGCCCGTTTTTTCTATGGCCGCAAACCAGAGTTCCCGGGCCTCCCGGGGAGTTTTCATGCTGAGATAGGTATGTCTGGCCATGATCTCCTCAAACCTTGCGCTTCAGGTGTATAAACGGCGTCATTGTGCTTTTGCGTTGACGGCGCGCCTGTGTTGCGTGGGCAGCGCCAAAAGTATCCGGCAAAAACAGCGCCTGAAAAATGCCTCTCAGTTCAGCAGTTCGGCAAAGACCTCTTCCCCGGCGTGGAGTCCTTCCCTGTTTTCCGGGCAAACCACCAGAGCCTCGGCGGAGACCAGGGGAGAGATGAGACCTGAAGGCCCGGTAAGGGGTTCCGCCATCCAGCCCTTTTCTGTCCGTTCCAGACGAACGCGAATGAAGTCGCGCCGCCCCTGGGCGGAGGCCACGGACCTGGAGAGCACGGCGGGCACTCCGGCCGTCGGCTGTTTTTCGCCCCCTTGCAGGCGCAGCAGCAGGGGCAGGAGGAAAACGCGCGCGCAGATCAGGGCGCCGCTCACATGACCGGGGAGGCCCATGAGGCATTTGCCGCCGGATCGCGCCAGAATGAAGGGCTTGCCGGGGCTGATGGCCACGCCGTGCACAAGCAGCTCGCTCTCCGGCATGGAGCTGAAAATATCCACAGTATGATCGCGCATGCCGGCTGAAGAACCGCCGGAGACCAGCACCACATCGGCCTGCTCCATGGCTTCCCCGAGCGTTTTTTCCAGCAGCGGCACATCATCGCGCACCAGGCCCGCAAAAACGGCACGGGCGCCCGCCTGGCGGCAAAGGGCCGCCAGAGAGTGGGAATTGACGTCGCGCACCTGGCCCGGCTGCGGCGTCCCGCTGACGGGCAGCACTTCGTCCCCCGTGGAAATTATGGCCACATGCGGCCGCCGCGCCACTTCCACGCGCCGCATGCCCAGCGCGGCCAGGAGACCTATTTCCTGAGGCCGCAGACAACGGCCGGCAGGTATGGCAAGGGCGCCTGAAGCCACATCCTCGTTGTGCATGAGCACATGGTCGCCCGGGGCCTGGGTCCGGATGAGCTCCACCAGCCTGTCGTTCACCGGGCGGGAATATTCCACCATGACCACGCAGTCCGCGCCCCTGGGCAACATGCCGCCGGTAAGTATGCGCGCTGTCTGCCCTTCCTTCAGTTCAAAATCGGGCGCCCCGCCCATGGGGCAATCCCCCACGCATTCCAGCAGGGCGGGCGAGGTCTCCTGCGCGCCGAAAACATCCCGTGCGTGTACGGCATAACCGTCCACAGTGGAGCGGTCGAAACCCGGCAGGTCCTCAGGCGCGATCAGATCCCGCAGAAGATACCTGCCCGGGGCTTCATCCAGGCATATTTCTTCTCCGCCAAGGGCGGGGAAGCCTTGGATATGGGCAAGCACTTCTTCCACTGATTTCAGGGTAAGAAAGGATTTCATCACGGCTTCCCTCATATATTGCCCGGGCCCTGTTCCGGGAGCCGGCCTGGAGCGGGGCGGCTTCCGGCATCTTGCCCCTTTGCGGCAATTTGGCTATCTATGTACCATGGGCGTTGCCCGGGGGCGGAGGAAATATTTTTAAGTATCATTGCGGAAACTCATGGTCAAAACCTGCGCTCCATATTGGCAAAAAATGCCGGTCATGGCAAAAGCAAAGAAAGGGGTGAAAGCACGCTGTCTCAGGAGCATCTGACCGGGGAAATGCTGGAACAGCTCACGCTTCGCTGGGAGGCATGGGAAGCCGAGGCGGGCACAAAAAGCAGGAAAATCGCCCGTGCCCGCCTGCATCTCCTGTTCCTGCTCATCCGCTACGGCGGCCTGCGTCTGGGCGAGGCCCTGGAGCTCAAGGTCAAGGAGGCTCTCGATACCGCTACCGGCATGCTCCATGTTCCTCCCCCCGGCGCCAGGGACGTGCTGCTCCCCCTTTCGTGCATGCGTCATATCCGGCGCATACTGAGCCTGCCGGAGGCTGCGGACGACAATTTTCTCCATTTTGATCAGGGCTTTGTACGCAGGAAATTCTACGACCTGGCCCGCACCCTGCGCCTGCCCTCCAGCATGGCCGGCCCCAGGGCCCTGCGCTATGCCCGCGGCCTTGAACTGCTGGAACTGCACGTTCCCTTCGATGTGGTGCAGACCTTCCTGGGCCAGCAGAAAACAGCGCAGATCTCGGAATTTCTGGCCTTTGCCGGCGGCGAAGCCAAACGCATAGTGCGCGGCAGCGCCTCCCCCGCGGCGGCCCGGGCCGAAGGCGGCAATACCTTCATGGGTATCGTCACGGCCATGGAAACAGGCATGCGCGCGGCCCGCATTGAGGTGACCACCTTTTCGGACCTCGTGCTCTCCACGCTCTGCGAGTTGCAGACCTTCATGGATATGGAGCTGCACCTCAATCAGGTGGTGACGGTGGCCATGGACCCGGAGCGGGTATTCCTTTCCGCGGAAAAAACGCCCGGCGGCATGCAGGGGCCCTTCCGGGCAAACGTGCTCTCTCTCTACAGGGATGTTGTGGAAAGCTTCCTGGTCCTGGAACTTCCGGACGGGACCAGAGTGGACGCCGTACAGGAAACAGCCGCCCTGGAAAGATTGCAACTGCGCCCCGGCAGCCCCGTATTTCTTTCCTTTCCGGCACGCGGCCTGCGCCTCATCGCCGGCTGATCGACCATTGCCTGAATTTCTGCCCGCTTTCCCGCGGGCGGAGCAAACCACAAGGAGCATGTTCCCATGAAGCATCTCGGCAAAAGCCTGTCCGGCGCTCTCCTCGCCCTGGCCATCGTTCTGCCGGCCCAGGCCGCGGACAACAGCCTGATGATGGCCACGACCACCAGCACGCAGGATTCCGGTCTGCTGGAATATCTCCAGCCCGCCTTCAAGCAGGAGACCGGCATAGACCTCAAGTGGGTCGCCGTGGGTACCGGCAAGGCCCTTGAGATCGCCAAAAACTGCGACGCCGACGTGCTGCTGGTCCACGCCCCGGCGGTGGAAAAAAAATTCATTGACGACGGCCACGGCATAGATCGCCGCCAGATCATGTACAACGACTTCATCATCGTCGGCCCCAAGGCCGATCCCGCCAAGGTTGCCGGCAAAACCACCGCTGAAGCCTTCAAGGGCATCTACGGGGCCAAGGCCGGCTTCGTGAGCCGCGGCGACAAGTCCGGCACGCACGTCAAGGAACAGGCGCTGTGGAAGGAGGCCAACCTCAGCCCCGACAAGGAGCCTTTCTACATTTCCGCCGGCCAGGGCATGATGGCGACCCTGGCCATCGCCGCCGAAAAGGGCGCCTATGCCATGACCGACCGCGGCACCTGGATCAAGTTCGCCAACAAGCAGGGCGACGCCAACCCCCTGGTCATCATTGTGGAAGGCGACAAGCCCCTCTTCAACCAGTACAGCGTCATCACCACCAATCCCGCCCAGTGCCCCAGGGTCAAGAAAGACCTGGCCCGCAAGTTTGAGGACTGGTGGGTCAAGCCCGAGACCCAGAAGCGCATTGCCGACTACAAGCTGGAAGGCAAGCAGCTCTTCTTCCCCAACGCCGGCAAATAGTTTCCCTCCGGCATGATTTCCGCGGGCCGGTCCTCCGGCCCGCCTTTTCCCCTTTTTGCAAAGGTTCCCATGTCGTATTTCAGCGAGGGCATACAAAAGGCGCTGGACCTGCTTGCAAACATGGACGACGCCACGATCTCTGCGGTGCAGGTCACGCTTTCCTCCACAAGCTGCGCCCTTGCGCTGGCCATGCTCATGGGCCTGCCCCTGGGCTTTCTGCTGGGTTATGCCAGCTTTCCCGGCAAAAGGGTCCTGCGCCTCATTTCCGATACCCTGCTGGCGTTTCCCACGGTGCTCATAGGACTCATGGTCTACGTTTTCATCACCAAGCGCGGACCGCTGGGAGAATTCGGGCTGCTTTTCACCGTGCCGGGCATGGTCATAGGCCAGACCATACTTGCGCTGCCCATCATCGTTTCCTGGACCGCCCAGGCCGTGGAAACTCTGGACAGGCGCTGCCGCCAGACCCTGCTCACCCTGGGCGCAAGCCCCCCGCAGCAGGCCCTGCTCACCCTGAGAGAGATACGCTACGACCTGGGCATGGTCTGCATCACAGCCTTTGGCCGCGTGGTGACGGAAGTGGGCGTCGCCATGATGCTGGGCGGCAACATACGCTACGCCACCCGCACCATGACCACCGCCATTTCCCTGGAGACCAGCAAGGGAGAATTTGCCCAGGGCATAGCGCTGGGCCTCGTGCTGCTGCTCATCGCCTTTGTGGTGAATTTCCTTCTGGCCTGGTTCAGGCGCAAGGGGCGCGCATGAGCATTCTTTTTGAAGCCAGCCGGCTGTGCATGCGCTACGGCGGCATCACCGCCCTGTATCTGCCGGAATTCCGCCTGAAAAAGGGCGAGGCCGTTGCCATCACCGGCCGCAACGGCAGCGGCAAGTCCACCCTGCTCCGCCTGCTGGCCTTTCTGGAAAAACCGACGTCCGGCAGCCTGCGCTATTACGGCCACACGAACGAGCCGCGCCGCGAGATCACCCTGCTGCTTCAGGAACCCTACCTCATGAAAGCCTCTGTTTTCTGGAACGTGACCCTGGGCCTGCGCCTGCGCGGCGCCAGAAAGGAACAGCTGAGGAAAGGCTACCGGGAAAGCATGCAGGCAGTGGGCTTTGCCGATCCGGACGCCATGGCCGCCCGGGGACCAGGCGAACTTTCCGGAGGCGAACGGCAGCGCATTGCCCTGGCCGCCCGCCTCATCCTGTTGCCTGCCGTGCTCCTGCTGGATGAACCCACTTCCAATGTGGACGCAGCCAGCGAAACTGCCATCCTCCAGGCCGTGGGCCTGAGTCTCGGACGGGGGACGAGCGTGGTCTGCGCCACGCATGACAGGAGCCTGTTTTCCGCCCTGGGCGCGCGAGAAGTGCGCCTTGAAGGGGAATACGCCCAGAGCCGCCCGCGTTGAAAAAACCGCAACAGTCAGGAGCTACCATGCGCATCGTTGCCGTATCCACCAGTTCCCGCAAGGGAGAGAAAAAGATCAACCGCGAGCAGGCCACCCTTGTGGCCGATCATGGCATCGAAGGCGATGTCCATGCCGATGGCACCCACCGTCAGCTCAGTCTGCTGGCCATGGAAGACATCGAATACATGCGTTCCAAAGGAGCGGACGTCCACCCCGGGGACTTTGCCGAAAATCTGACCACGGAAGGCGTGGAACTGCACACCTGCCCTGTGGGGACCCGTTTTGGCATCGGCGGGGACATAGAGCTGGTGCTCACCCAGATCGGCAAGGAATGCCACATGGGCTGCGCCATCCGCCAGCAGGTGGGCGACTGCATCATGCCCCGGCGCGGCATCTTCTGCCGCGTGCTCAAGGGCGGCGTCGTCAGACCCGGCGATCCCTTTCGCGTGATCTCCCGCCCTGAAACCCTCGCCTGATGGCCGGAGGAGCCGCATGTCCGGATTTTCCCACCTGGACGCCACCGGCGCCAGCCGCATGGTGGACGTAAGCGCCAAATCGGCAAACAGGCGTACAGCCATCGCCCGCGCTGTGGTGGAGCTGAACGCCCCCACCCTGGAACTGCTCAAGGCCCGGGCCCTGCCCAAGGGCGACGTGCTCACCGTGGCCCAGGTGGCGGGCATCATGGCCGCCAAGCGCACTTCCGAACTCATCCCCATGTGCCATCCCCTGGCCCTGACCCATGCGGACGTGCGGTTCAGGGTCGTGGACCAGCCGCCTTCCGTGGTGCTGGAGGCATCCGCCAGCACCAGCGACCGCACCGGGGTGGAAATGGAAGCCATCATCGCGGCCCAGACGGCGGCGGCCACCATCTACGATATGGTCAAGGCCGTGCAGAAGGACGTGGTCATCCGCGAGGTGCGCCTCATCCTCAAAAGCGGCGGCAAGAGCGGGCTCTTTCAGGCGGACGAGCCCCTGCTCTTTGATGTTCCGGAACGTCCCCTGCCGCCTCCCCTGCCCCTGCCGGAACCCTGGAACGGGGAAGGTCTGGCCGTGGCCTGCATCACCCTTTCCGACAAGGGCTATGCCGGGGAGCGCGCGGACGAGAGCGGGCCGGCGTTGCTCCGGCAGCTGGCGGAACTCAATCCCGCGCACAGCCGGCTCTTTCTTCTGCCGGACGATGCCCGCGCCCTGCGCCGCCTGGTCAGGGAACTCGCCACTGGAAACTGGGGAATGATCGTCACGACAGGCGGCACCGGCCTGTCCCCCCGCGATACGACCCCGGAAGCCCTCCTTCCCCTGCTGGACAGGCGTCTGCCCGGCTTTGAGCAGGTCATGTTCGCCGAGGGCCTGAACCATACGCCCCGGGCTGTGCTCTCCCGCTGTCTGGCCGGCTCCATTGGCCGCACCCTGGTGATCGCCCTGCCCGGAAGCCGCCGCGCGGCCCAGGAAAATCTCTCCGCCCTGCTGCCCATACTGCCCCATGCCCTGGAAAAACTGAACGGAGACACGAGCGACTGCGCAAGGATATAGGCATGGAGAAAAAAGAGCTGCCCCGGGAACTCAGGGACCGGCATGGCCGCACGGTCCGCTACCTGCGCATCTCGGTCACGGATCGCTGCAATCTCTGCTGCCGCTATTGCCGCACCCAGGAAGTTCCCTTTATCGCGCACGAGAAGATACTGCGTTTTGAGGAAATAGAGGAAGTCATCCGGCTGGCCGTGAACTTTGGCGTGCACAAGTTGCGCTTCACCGGCGGGGAGCCTTTTGCCCGCAAGGGCTTTATGGACTTTCTGAAAAAGCTGCGCCTGCGCTTTCCCCGCCTGGCCCTGAAGCTGACCACCAACGGCACGCTCCTTGCGCCATACCTCGGGGACCTCAAGGAGCTGGACGTTTCTGTGAATCTCTCCCTGGACACTCTGGACAGGGAAAAATTCGCGGCCATCACGCGCAGGGACATGCTGCCGCTTGTGACGGACAACCTGCAGCGCATGCTGGAGCTGGGCATACCCCTGAAAATCAACGCCGTGGCCGTGCGTGGCGTCAACGAGGCGGATCTGCCGGCCCTGGCCTCCCTGGCCATGGAACATCCCGTGGACGTGCGCTTCATAGAATTCATGCCCATGGGCGATGAAAGCATCTGGTCCGGGGATTCCTTCTGGCCTGCCGCCCAAATCCTGGAGGCCGCGCGCACGCACTGGCGCCTTGAGGCCGTGCGCGACAGCGCGGAGGCCGCTGCCGCCGGCGACGCGCGGGAAAGGGGCCCCGCCAGGCTCTGGAAGCTGCGAACACCGGACGGACGCCTCTCCCGGGGCAACTTCGGCCTCATCACTTCCGTATCCCAGAGCTTCTGCCACTCCTGCAACAGACTGCGCCTCACCGCGGACGGGCATTTGCGCACCTGCCTCTTTGACGATCGGGAATACTCCATACGCGACGTTCTCAGAAATGAAGGCCCCGAAGCGGTCGCCCGCATCATGGCGGAGGCGGTGGCCGACAAGCCCGTCGGCGCGGAGATCCTTGCCGCCAGACACGGCCCGGTGGCCCGCAAACGCATGTCCGCCATCGGGGGATAGAGCGGTTTGGCAATGAACGCATCCGGACCGCTCCGGCGGCGGCTCTGGCCCGCGCGCCTTCACCGCATTTCTCCTCGACCTCTGGCCCCAAGTTTGGCATTCTCCGCACTGTTCGCACTGTTCCCCTTTTTTTCTCCCGGTCCGGGCCGGGGGTTTCCCGCCCTGGCGGGGAGAAGCGGCAGGACGCCCGGGTGAGCCCGGTGAAACGCGCATCGTTGGGAAACGGAGGAAGCATGGCCCTGAAGGACAGGAAGCCTGACGTGATGTGGGACGATTCCCCCGTGGATGTTTCCGGCGAGGCAAACTTCATCTGGTCCATCGCCAACAAGCTGCGCGGCACCTACCAGAGCGACAAGTACAAGGATGTCATCATCCCCATGACCATCATCCGCCGCTTCGAGTGCGCCCTCGCGCCCACGAAAAGCGCCGTGCTTGCCAGGCACGGGGAAAGGCCCGGCTACCCGGCCAAGGCCATGTACCGCGTGTCCGGCTATCCGTTTTACAATACCAGCGGCTTTGACCTGGCGGAGCTGGTCAACGACCCCGACCATCTGGCAGCCAATTTCAAGTTCTATATCCAGGGCTTTTCCGCCAATATCCAGGACATCATCAGGAGCCTCGATTTCGACAAGCAGATCGACAAGATGGACAAGAACAACCGGCTGCTCAGCGTGGTCAAGGCATTCTCGGAGCTTGACCTCGACCCGCGCACCATCGACAACGTGAAGATGGGCTACATTTTCGAGGAACTCATCCGCAAGTTCTCCGAAAATGCGGAGGCCGGCGACCACTACACGGGCCGCGACATCATCAGGCTCATGGTGGACATCCTTCTGGCCGAGGGCTGCGCTGACATTTTCGATGACGGCAAGGTCATCACGGTGCTCGACCAGGCGTGCGGCACGGGCGGCATGCTCTCCACGGCGTACAATTCCATCAAGCGTTACAACCCTTCCGCGGATGTGCGCCTCTTCGGGCAGGAGATCAATCCCGAATCCTACGCCATCTGCCTTGCCGAAATGCTCATCAAGGGCCAGAATGCGGAGAACATCTGCTTTCAGGACACCATGCTGGCCGACCGCTTCAGGGACACGAAGATGCGCTTTGTCCTGGAGAATCCCCCCTTCGGCACGCCCTGGGGCGGCAAGGACGCGGCGGAGGGCGTGGAAAACGCCGTCATTGCGGAATACGGGCGCCCCAACAGCCGCTGGGGCGCGGGCCTGCCCGGCTCCGGCGACATGCAGATGCTCTTCGTGCAATCGGCGGTGGACAAGCTGGACGAGCGTCTGGGCCGCGCCGCCATCATCGAGAACGGCAGCCCGCTGTTCACCGGAAGCACGGCATCGGGCGAAAGCCAGATCCGCCGCTGGCTGCTGGAGCGGGACCTCATCGAGGCCATCATCGCCCTGCCCACGGACCTTTTCTACAATACCGGCATCGCCACCTATATCTGGGTGCTTTCCAAAAACAAGCGCCCGGCGCGCAAGGGCCATGTGCAGCTCATCGACGCCACGTCCTTCTTCCACAAGCTCAGAAAGGCGCTGGGCAACAAGAGGAACGAGATCGGCCCCGAGGACCGCGCCACCATCACAAAACTGTATGCGGACTTCACGCCGGGCGAGTTCTGCAGGATATGCCGCAACGAGGAGTTTCTCTACCGGGAATACACGGTCATGCAGCCGCTCCAGCGCAACTACGCCATCACGCCGGAGCGCATCGAGGCCATGCTCGCCAGGGGGGCGCTCTCGTCGCTCTATGACCCCGCAAAGGTGGAGGAACTGGAAAACGCGGCGGAACTGACCGGCAAGGAAGCAAAGAAGCTGGCCGCCTACCGGGAAAGCAGGCCGCGCTTTGATGCCATCGTGGATGCCCTGCGCGCCGCCGTCAGCGACAAGCTCTATATGAGTCCCGACACGTTCATGCCCGCGCTCAGGACGTCGCTTGCCGGCGTGACGGAGGACAGGAAGCTGCTGGAAAGGATCGCCGACGGCCTCTCCGTCATGGACAAGAAGGCCGTCATCCAGCGGGACAAAAAGGGCGGCGTCCTCTACGACAGGGAAACCAGGGACACAGAGCTGGTCAGGTATGAGGAGGACATCGACACCTACATGGCCCGCGAGGTGCTGCCGCATGTGCCGGACGCGAAAGCGTTCTTCGAGGAAAACCCCGCCGCCAGGAAGCCCGTCATCAAGACCGGCGCGGAGATACCCTTCACCCGCTATTTCTACAAGTACCAGCGGCCCGTTCCCAGCGGGGAGCTGAAAGCGAAGTTCCTGGAGCTGGAGCGTTCCGTCTCGGAACGTGTGGCGCGGCTGTTCGAGTGAGGGGAACGGCATGCGCGAGATGAAAGACAGCGGGATCGAGTGGATCGGAAGGATTCCTGAAACGTGGGAAGTAAAACGGATAAAGCACTTATTTACGATTATTTCCGGCGCTACCCCCGGAAATGATGCTGATAACTGGGATGGGGATATATTTTGGATTACACCTGCTGACTATAAAACAAAAGATAAATATGTTTCACAGGGTAAACGTAATTTGACAAAAAAGGGATTTGATTCTTGCTCAACATGCCTTATCCCCGCAGGAAATGTTATTTTTTCCAAGCGTGCGCCAATTGGAACGGTAGCAATAAATACTAAGGAATTATGCACTAATCAGGGTTGTCTTTCGTGTATATCAAAATTTGAATTATCTAATGCATTTTATTATTATGTTTTAAGTGTTGGAACTGAATATTTTGAGTTACTAGGCACAGGAACAACATTCAAGGAGATTTCGGCAAATACTTTTGCTAATTGCAAATTGCCTTTTCCTTCTCTCCAAATCCAAGAACGGATTGTGGAATTTCTCGATGCCAAATGCGCCGAAATCGACGCTCTCACCTCTGACATCCAGGCCCAAATCGACACGCTGGAGCAGTACAAGCGAAGCATCATCACCGAAGCGGTGACAAAAGGTCTGGACCCGGACGCGGAAATGCGGGACAGCGGGATTCCGTGGATTGGGGAAATTCCAAAAAACTGGCGCGTAGATAAATTAAAATTTCATCTTATGCGTTATGAACCAAGGAATCCTGGTAATAAACCAGTTTTATCACTTTACCGTGATTTTGGCGTTATCCCAAAAGATACTCGAGATGATAACCACAACGTAACTTCAGAAGATACTTCAAACTATAAATATGTCAGGCCCGGAAATCTTGTAATAAATAAAATGAAGGCTTGGCAAGGGTCTGTTGCGGTTTCAGACTATGAAGGAATCGTAAGTCCTGCATATTTTGTATATAAATTTACTGATAATTCTTATCATAAACGTTATTTCCATTATTTATTAAGAAGCTGTTATAAAGATGAATTTATGCGACTTTCTAGTGGTATTCGTGTCAGTCAATGGGACTTGCCTTCGGCGGAATTAGATAATATCCAAGTAATTATTCCTCCAATTTCCGAACAGTGTTGTATCGCTAAATTTCTTGATGCTAGATGCACTGAAATAGAAGATACTATTACCATGAAAAAAGCGCAACTGACTACCCTGGCCAACTACAAAAACTCCCTCATCTTCGAGTACGTCACCGGCAAGAAGGAGGTTCCCGCGTCGTGAAGACCGTCCTCTCCGAAAAAGACTACCAGAAATTCCTGCTGGAACGGCTGGAACAGGATAACGGCTTTCTCGTCCGCGAGGCCGCGCACTATGACCAGCAGTTTGCCATGGACCGGGAACTGCTCTTCCGCTTCCTCAACGAAACGCAGCCGGAAACCATGGCCAGCCTGCGAAAGATATACAGAGAGGCCCTGGAAGACACCATCGTCAATTTCATCAATGCCGAGGCGACGAAAAAGCGCGGCAGCCTGCTCGGCATCCTGCGCAACGGCATCGAGATCGCCAATCATAAACTGGAGCTCATGTATACACGGCCGGCCACGTCCTTCAACGCCGAATTGCGCCGCAAGTATGAGCAAAACCTCTTTTCCGTGATGGAAGAGGTCCGGGCCAGCGACAGGGAGCGCGTCGATGTGGTCATCTTCCTCAACGGCCTTGCCATCGTGGCAATCGAGCTCAAATGCAACATGGCCGGACAGTCCTATGGGGACGCCATCTTCCAGTTCCGCACCGAACGCGACCCCAAAACGCGCCTCTTCCGTTTCAAGGCGGGCACCTTGGTCAACTTCGCCATGGACCTTCAGCAGGTCCACATGGCCACGCGCCTTGAGGGCGAAGGCACGGCATTCCTGCCCTTCAACATGGGCGACGGCCACGGTGTCACGGCGGGGGCGGGCAATCCGGCCCGTGCGGACAGATACAGCGTCTCCTACATGTGGGAGGACATCCTCACAAAAGATACCATTCTGGACCTCATCAGCCGCTTTCTCCTCATGGATGTGGAGGAACGCGTCAGCGGGGAGACGGGCCGGACACGGCAGGAGGAGAGCCTGATCTTTCCGCGCTATCACCAGCTGGACGCTGTCAGGAAGCTGCTCGCCGATGTGCGCGTCAACGGCACGGCCCTCAACTATCTCATCCAGCACAGCGCGGGTTCGGGCAAGACCAAGACCATCGCCTGGCTGGCCCACCGGCTGGCGAGCCTGCATGATGCCGATGACAGGATCATCTTTGACAATATCGTCATCATGACTGACCGCGTGGTCGTGGACCGGCAGCTGCAAAAAGCCATCATGGCGCTGGAGCACAAGTCCGGCCTCATCAAGGTGCTGGACGAGTCCTGCACCTCCGAAGACCTGCGCCTGGCGCTGGAAGGCAACACGAAAATCATCGCCACGACCATCCAGAAGTTCCCCTACATCGCGGACAGGGTGAAGGACCTGAGATCCAAGCGCTTCGCGGTCATCATCGACGAGGCCCATTCCTCCACCACCGGCAGGGAAATGGGCGCCGTCACCAAAACCCTCGGCGCCGGGGACGAGGCGCCCGGAGATGTGGAGGACATGATCAGACAGGAGATCGAGCTCCACGGCAAGCAGGCCAATGTCTCCATTTTCGCCTTCACGGCCACGCCCAAGCCAACGACGCTCCAGCTGTTCGGGCGCCTGAACCCGCACGGCCAGCGGGAGGCATTTCACGTCTATTCCATGAAGCAGGCCATCGAGGAGGGCTTCATTCTTGACGTGCTCCGCAACTACACGGAATACGCCACCTTTTACCGCATCAACAAGGCGATCCAGGAGGACCCCCGCTACAGGACCAATGCCGCCAAGCGCCAGATCGCCCGGTTCGTGGAGCTGCACGACACCAATATCGCCCAGCGGGTGGAAGTCATTGTGGAGCATTTCCGCGCGTCGGTCATGCAGGAGCTGGGCGGCACGGCCAAGGCCATGGTGGTCACGCCTTCCCGGCAGAGCGCGGTGAAATACTTCCAGGCCGTGCGCGACTATCTGAAGCGGAAGGGCTATGCCGACATGAAGGCGCTGGTGGCCTTTTCCGGCAAGGTGCAACTGCCCCATGACGAGACGGAATATACCGAGGCATCGCTGAACGGCTTCCCGGAATCCAGGACCCAGGCCATGTTCGACAAGCCGGGCTGTCAGCTGCTCCTGGTGGCGAACAAGTACCAGACGGGCTTTGACCAGTCCAGGCTGTGCGCCATGTACATCCTCAAGAAGCTCAGGGGCGTCAACGCCGTGCAGACCCTGTCGCGCCTGAACCGCATCCGGCCCCCCTATGACAAGAAAACTTTTGTTCTGGACTTCGTGAACAGCTATGACGCCATGGAGTCCGCCTTCAGGCCCTATCATACGATCACCCTGCTGGCCAATTCCGTGACTCCGGATGCCGTCTACGACCTTGAGGCGCGGATAGACGCCCATGCCATCCTTGACCCCGGGGATATCGAAACAGCCAACACGATCCTGTATTCCCCGAAAGTTACGGGCAAACAGAAGCAGCAGCTCGCCTTCTTTCTGGAAAAGAGCAAGACGCTGCTGGAACATTATGACGAGGATGCCCGGCACGAGTGCGTTGAGCTGATGCAGAGCTTCGTGCGCTTCTATGAATTCCTGTTGCAGGCATCCTGCTTCGAGGATGTTGACCTGCACAAGAAGTATACTTTCATCACCTACCTGCTCGCTTTCATCAATATCCGGCATTCCGGCGCGGGCTTTGACCTGACGGAAAAGATCCGGGCTTCCGGCTTCGCGCAAAAGAAAGTGCGGGAGCATGCCGCGCCGGACCTGGTGCCCGACCCCATCGTGAAACTGCCCACGGCGGAGCGCTTCGGCCTGACCGAGGACAAGGAAAAGCGGCTTTCCGAAATCATTGATGAGATCAACAGCCGCACCGGCAGAAACTATGACAGCGACATCGTGGTGAAGGCCATGCTCCAGATACGGGACATCCTGGTGAAGTCCGACAGGCTGCGGACCAGCGCGAAGAATAATACCCGGAAGGATTTTGAGTTTTCCTACTTCGATGACGTTGACGAGGCGCTCATCGAGGGGCTGTCACAGAACCAGGACTTCTACACGCTGCTGCTGGAAAATGACGAAATCAAGCGCGAGGTGCTGGGCATCTTTTCCGACGAGATTTACAGAAGCCTGCGGACGGCCTGCGCTTAACGCCGTTTGCGGCAGAGGAAGCATCCGGCATGGACAGCGGGCCGCTTAGTGGGTATCTGTGAGGTGTGAGGCGGATATGAAAAAAGCCATCTTGAAACTCACAGCGGACACCATGCAAAAACTTGCGATTGTCGGTATCGCCCTGGGTGTCTTTCAGGAAAAAACGGACGGCATTTGGCTGGCAGGAGCTTTCCTGCTTGGCAGTTATATCCTGACAGCGTGAGAGGCCAAACAATGAGCGCGTGGACGGCTTTTGCCCTTGTCGGAGTCCTGGTCTTTTGCGTAGGCGTCTGGGCCAAGTTCTTTCTCAAGTCCTGATGCCGTACTTTCCCAACGCAACCACTGGCCGCTCTCTCCGGGCGGCCTTTCTTTTGCCCTCGCGCACGCGCGTATACAAAAAAGTGCCAGAGCGGAAAATCTGCCCCGGCACGTTCTCAGTTATCGTGAAAAATTCTCATTTTGTGCGACAGCCCGCACCCCATCGCGGCCCCCAAATTGCGCGGCTGTCAACGAACCTTAGAGCATTTTGTGATTGAAAATATCTATTTTCAATCGCTTCGCTGCCATCATTTCGCGTCCAGAACGCGGTCTGGATGCTGCTTCAGCCGTTGCGACGCAGGAAGCTACTGCTGAAGACAGCATTTGGTTAACGCAACAGGCAGTCAACGTAACCGCTGTCGCTATCCGTAAGCCGCTGAAGCGGCAACGGCTACCGCCATTCGGCACGGGCGCCAGCTAACGCTGTCGCCAGAGCGGTTTGGATACTTTCATTACCAAACCGCTCTAGCGGATTATAGCGAACACATAAAACAAAGAAAGTCCGCTTTGCTCAAGGCGTTGCGGACTTTCCTGAACATAAACGGATACTCATTTGGCGGAGGGAGAGGGATTTGAACCCCCGTGGGGCGTGAACCCCAAGTGGTTTTCAAGACCACCGCAATCAGCCGCTCTGCCATCCCTCCGCAGGGCCGGGGCATGCGCCCCGCGCGCTGAACCCACCCAGAGGCTCCGCGCTCAGTGGCAGCGGATGCCCTTGAGCAGGTGCGCCATTTTTTCCTTCTTGGTGCGCAGGTATGCCTCGTTTTCGGGGCACGCCTCGACCTCAATGGGCACGCGCTCCACGATCTCGATGCCATACCCGGAAAGACCGACGATCTTCTTGGGATTGTTCGTCAGGAGCCGTATCTTGTGGATGCCGAGGTCCACCAGCATCTGGGCGCCGGTGCCGTAGTCGCGCAGGTCGTCGGGGAAGCCCAGCATGCGGTTGGCCTCCACCGTGTCATAGCCCTGATCCTGAAGCGCATAGGCGCGTATCTTGTTGGCAAGGCCGATGCCCCGCCCTTCCTGCCGCATATAGAGCAGGACGCCCCTGCCCTCGTTTTCGATCTGGCGCAGGGCCGCGCCGAGCTGGCCCCGGCAGTCGCAACGCAGGGAACCCAGGGCGTCCCCGGTGAGGCACTGGCTGTGCACGCGCACCAGGACAGGCTCCGGCCCGCTGATGTCGCCCTTGACCAGGGCAAGATGCGTGCCCGGCTCCATTTCGCTTTCATAGGCATGCACGATGAAATCGCCGTACATGCTCGGCAGATGCGCCGTGGCGTCGCGCCGCACCGAGACCTGGCCGCGTTCCAGCCGATAGCGGATAATATCCTTGACGGCCACGATCTTCAGGCCGTGCTCCCGCGCGAAGATTTCCAGATCGGGCATGCGCGCCATGGTGCCGTCGTCACGCATGACCTCGCAGATGACGGCCGCGGGCTTGAGACCCGCCAGGCGCGCCAGGTCCACGCCGCCCTCTGTCTGCCCGGTGCGCGCGAGCACCCCCCCGGCCTTGGCGCGGAGCGGAAAGACATGCCCCGGGGAGACAAGGTCCTCGGGCCGCGCCCCGTCGGCCACGGCGGCCTTGATGGTGGTGGCGCGGTCAGCGGCGGAAATGCCGGTGGATATCCCCTCCCGCGCCTCGACCGAAACCGTGAAGTTGGTGCCGAAGCGCGAGCCGTTGCGTTGGGTCATCATGGGCAGGCCCAGCCTGTCCACCAGTTCCGGCGCAAGCGGAAGGCAGATGAGGCCGCGCCCGAATTTCGCCATGAAGTTGATGGCTTCGGGCGTCACATGCTCGGCGGCCATGGTCAGGTCGCCCTCATTTTCCCGGTCCTCATCGTCCACAAGAATGACCATCCGGCCCTGCCGGATATCCGCAACGGCCTCTTCAACGCTACTCAGGGGCATGACGTGTCCTTTGTTTTCTCCTCCGGCGCAACGCCGGAAATTCGCCGTAAAGGTAGGCCGTGCGTGCTGCGCTGTCAACGCGCGTCAGCGAGGCTCCCGTCCCTGCGCGCCTTGCGCCCGGAACGGAGCATGCGGCGTGAAAGCCGTTCCATGTAGTAGTAATAGACCGGCGTGATGTAGAGCGTCACCACCTGCGAAAAGCAGAGGCCGCCCACCACGGCCATGCCCAGCGGGCGCCGCGCGTCCGCGCCGGCGCCGATGCCGATGGCGATGGGCAAGGCGCCCATGAGGGCGGCCATGGTGGTCATCATGATGGGCCGGAAGCGCACATGGCAGCCCTCGGTGATGGCGGCCAGCGGCGTCACCGTGGGGTCGCGCCGCTGCGCCTCCAGGGCGAAGTCGAGCATCATGATGGCATTCTTCTTGACAATGCCGAGCAGCATGATGACGCCCACAAAGCCATACAGGTTGAGCTCCATGCCGAAAAGCCAGAGCGTGAAAAGCGCGCCGAAGCCCGCCGCCGGCAGCCCGGAGAGGATGGTCAGCGGATGGATGAAGCTCTCGTAGAGGATGCCGAGCACCAGATAGATGACCACAATGGCGAGAAAGAGCAGCCAGCCCATGCCTTCGAGGGAACTCTGGAAAGCCTGGGCCGTGCCCTGGAACTCGGCGGTCACGGAGTCCGGCAAAAGCGGGGCCGCCGCCGCGCCGACCGCCGCCACGCCCTCGCTCAGGGCAACGCCCGGCCTGAGATTGAACGAAATGGTCACCGCCGGGAACTGTCCATTGTGATTGACGGCGATGGGGCCCACGCCCGGTTCCAGCGTGGCGAGCGTGCTCAGGGGCACGAGGTCGCCGTCCGCCGCCCGCACATAGAGGCGCGAAAGCGCGGAATCGTCCTGCTGGAAGCGCTTTTCCAGCTCGACGAAGACCTTGTAATCGTTGTTGGGCGCATAGATGGTGGATATCTCGCGCGAGCCGTAGGCCGATTGCAGGGCAAGCTCGATCTGGTGGGGGCTCACGCCCAGGGCGGCCGCGCGGTTGCGGTCGATGCGCACGCGCAATTCGGGATTCTTGAGTTGCAGGTCGCTGTTCACGTCCTGCACCTGCGGCAGCGCGCGTAGGGCGTCCTCCACCTTTTGCGCGCTGGCGTACAGCGCCTCCATGTCCGGCCCGAACATGGTGTACTGGTAAAGCGCCTTGGCCGCGCGGCCGCCGATATTGATGGCCGGGGGCACGCGCACGAATACCCGCAGCGCCGGCGAGGCATTGAGTTCGCGCCGCAGGCGCTGGGCCACGTCATTGATGTGCGGCCGCTCGCCGTGCGGCCGAAGGTGCATGAGCAGATTGCCCGTATTCATGCTCTGGCTCGAGCCCACGATGCCGACCACCGAATTGTAGCGGGCCACGTCCGGATCTTTCTCCAGCTGGGCATCGAGCGTGTGCTGGGCCTCCACCATGCCCTGAAAGGAAACGCCCTGCTCCGCCTCGGTGCTGGCCACAAGAAAGCCCATGTCTTCCGCGGGGAGAAATCCCTTGGGCACAATGACCGCCAGCCAGACCGTGAGCCCCAGCAGCGCGAAGGACGCCCACAGCGCGGCAAGCCGGTGGCGGAGCACAAACTCCAGCGAGCGCGCATAGCCGCGCGCCAGGGCGTCGAACATGCGTTCAAGCCTGCCGTAGAGGCCCTCGTGACCCGGCCTGTGCGCCACGCCCGCCTTGAGGAAATACGCGCAGAGCATGGGCGTGAGCGTCAGCGAGACCACGCCGGAGCAGAGGATGGCCGCGATGATGACCACGGCGAATTCCCGGAACAATCGCCCCACGATGCCGCCCATGAAAAGCACGGGAATGAAGACGGCGGCCAGCGAAATAGTCATGGAAACGATGGTGAAGCCGATCTCCGCCGAGCCGTCGTAGGCCGCCTGAAGCGGCGTCTTGCCCATTTCCTGGTGGCGCACGATATTTTCGAGCATGACGATGGCGTCATCCACCACAAAACCCACGGCCAGGGTCAGGGCCATGAGCGAGAGGTTGTCGAGGCTGTAGCCCATGACCGCCATGACGGCGAAGGTGGAAATGACCGACATGGGCAGCGCCAGCGAAGGAATGATGGTCGCCGGCAGGTTGCGCAGAAAGAGAAAGATGACCAGCACCACAAGAAATACCGTGAGCACCAGGGTGAACTTCACGTCCGCCACGGACTCGCGGATGGACTCCGACCGGTCGTAAAAAATCTCCAGCTTCACCGAGGGCGGCAGCTGGCGCACCAGCCCAGGCAGGAGCTTGCGGATGGTATCCACCACCTCCACGGTATTGGCGCCGGGCTGGCGTTCCACCGCCAGAGTGATGCTCGGCATGGCGCCGTTGCTCCAGGAGAGCTGCTTGTCCTGCTGGACGCTGTCCACCACGGTGCCCAGCTCGCGCAGGCGCACGGGCGCGCCGTTGCGGTAGGCCACCACCGTGTCCTCAAAGGCGCGGGCGTCAAAAAGCTGCCCGGAAGACTTGATGGCCCGGCTGCGCTGCGCCCCTTCAAGCGATCCGGTGGGGAGCATGGAATTGGCGGCGGCCACGGCGTCCGCCACCTCGTCGATGCCCAGACCGCGCGTGGCGAGCGCGTCCGGGTCAAGCTGGACGCGCACCGCGTATTTCTTCTGACCGTAAATGACCACCTGGGCCACGCCCTCCACCATGGAAAGGCGCTGGCCGATGAGCGTGTCCGCATATTCGTTGAGCTGGTAGAGCGGCAGGGTGGGCGAGGACACGCAGAGATACATGATGGGCAGATCCGCCGGATTCACCTTGCGGAAGCTCGGCGGCGTGGTCATGCTCGACGGCAGGCGCCGCTGCGCCAGGCCGATGGCCGACTGCACATCCAGCGCGGCAGCGTCAATATCGCGATCAAGGGCAAACTGGATGGTGATGCGCGTGCGGCCCGTGGCGTTGATGGAGGAGATGGAGTCGATGCCCGCGATAGTGAAAAATTCCTTTTCCAGCGGCGTTGCCACCGAGGCGGCCATGGTTTCCGGGTCCGCCCCGGGCAGGTCGGCCAGCACGGAAATGGTGGGAAAATCCACATTGGGCAGCTGGTTGACCGGCAGGGAGCGGTAGCCCGTGATGCCGAAAAAGAGCATGCCGAGCATGATGAGCACCGTCGCCACCGGGCGGCGGATGAAGATGGCCGCGATATTCGCGCTATGTGTGTTCTGCTGCTCCATCCCGAGCTCTTGCCGCGGCCCATGCGGGGGCCTGATGTTCAACGGAATCCGTTGTTTCCCTAGGCTCAGACCTCATTAAACTCCGTTATGGTTTCTCCAGTGCGGAAAAGAGGTTTTTCCGCTGGCCGCCCGAAGCGGAGCGAAGGG
>URHE01000014.1 GCA_900547595.1 uncultured Desulfovibrio sp. | reverse complement strand
GGCGCCTGTTCGGCTCCCGCGGCTTCCGGGCGCGCCACAGCCGTCGCGGCCACGGGCGTCTGGACCGGGGCTTCCGGCATGTCCAGCCGGGGGGGCACCGGCATTTCCGGGTCCGCGCCGCCGGCGTCCGAAGTCACGCCGCGCGGCGCCTCGGCCACCAGACGCCCCTGCTGAAAGTCCGCGCGCATGCCCACATCACGGGGGGTCCATTCCATGCCCACGATGCGGAACCTGCCGTCGCCGCCGCGCTGCCAGTAGAGGCGGCGGATGCCCTCGGTGGAAAGGTTGGAGGCCGTATAATACTGCTCCGACCAGGTGACCCAGTAGCCGGGCCCCTCCAGGGCATGGATCTCGCGATTGTAGATTTTGATGAAGCCAAGGATCTTGAACAGCCGCTCCTTGTTGCGGCGGAAGGCGCCAAAATCCTCGGTGGCGCGGGAATAGGCCGGGGCATCGTAAAAATCGAACATGGCGGCCGAGCGGGAGGCCCAGGCCCGGCTCCAGTCGCGCATGAGGCCCCGCAGGCGCGCGGCCGTGCCGTCGTCCGGCGCGGGCGGCCGCGCGGCGTCAAATTCCTCGGCAAGCACCACGGGCGTGCCCGGTGTGAGCAGGGGGCCGACCTCCGCGATGTCCTTGAGGCCGATGGCCACGCACCCGCGCGTGGGCACGAGGTCAAAGCCCTTGCTGTGGATCCAGATGCCGTGCCCGGTCTTGCCGCGCAGACGGTCCACGGGGTTCGGATAGTTCAGGGTGTAGGCGATGCCGCCATATTCCCGGAAGTCCAGGCCGCCGGCGATCTTGTATTCCACAAAATACACGCCTTCGGGCGTGCGCAGGTCGTTGGTCTGCTGTTTGTCGCCGTCCAGCTGGCCTGTCACGCAGGGATAGGTATAGCGCAGCTTGAACGGGCTTTTTTTCTCAAAATAGTGAAATTCCTTGCGTTTCTTGTCCACGCCCACAAGCCGCGAGGGCAGTCCCTCGTTGCGCAGGCTCGCCTGCCAGTTGTCGGCCCGCGCCGACAGCGGCGCAAGCAGCGGCAACACCAGCAGGGCGCAGGCCAGCAGGACGGGCGCAAGCGGCCCTATGGCGCGTTCAGCGGGCAAGTTCCACCAGCTCCTTGCGGGTGAAAAGCGCCAGCAGGTTGTAGCCCGCTTCGGCGATGGCCTCGCGGCCCCCCTCCTCGCGGTCGAGGATGGCGCAGACAGCCGCGATGTTCAATCCGGCGTCGCGCACCCGGTCACAGGCTTTCAGCAGCGAGCCGCCGGTGGTGACCACATCCTCGAGCATGGCCACGGCGTCGCCGGGGGCGAAATTGCCGAGCCCCTCCACAAACTGGCCCGTGCCGTGGCCCTTGGCCTCCTTGCGGACCAGGAGCCCGTGCAGCGGGCGCCCGCGCTCCCAGGAAATGACCGTGGTGGCCGAAACGAGCGGATCGGCGCCGAGGGTCATGCCGCCCACGCCCCGGATGGCGAGGTCGGCCAGCAGGTCGTTGAACAGCGAGCCGATGAGCCACGAGCCCTCGGCGGAAAGCGCGGTGACGCGGCAGTCGAAATAGTAGTCGCTCCTGCGGCCCGAAGCGAGGACGAAATCTCCCTCGCGGTAGGATTTTTCCACCAGGATGCGGGCCAGGCGACGCTTGCGCTCCAGCATGGGGCCTCCGCTAGTTTTCCGCGTCCGGGCCGAAGACGCGCGCGAAAATGGCGTCCTCGTGGCGCAGGTAGAAGGAAGGATCGAACAGGCCCGCCAGTTCCGCGCCCAGCCGCGCCGAGATGGCCGGATCGGCGGCCACCAGCTGCGGGAAGGGACGGCGGCTGCGCCAGCTCTCCATGGCCAGGCGCTGCACGGCCTCGTAGGCTTCCTGCCGGGGCAGGCCCGTGGCCACCAGCGCCGTGAGCACCCGCTGCGAAAAGTACAGGCCGCACGAACGGTCCATGTTCTCCAGCATCCGCTCGGGATGCGTCACCAGGCCGCCGAGCAGGCGGGTGAGCCGCGCCAGCGCGTAATCCGCGATGATGGTCGAATCGGGCATGATGACGCGCTCCACCGAGGAATGGCTGATGTCGCGCTCGTGCCACAGGGCCTGATCCTCCAGCGACGCCAGGGCGTTGCCGCGCAACAGGCGCGCGAGGCCGCACAGATTCTCGGCGGAAATGGGGTTCTTCTTGTGCGGCATGGCCGAGGAACCCTTCTGGCCCTTGCCGAACCCCTCTTCCGCCTCCAGCACTTCCGTGCGCTGGAGATGGCGCAGCTCCACGGAAAGGCGCTCGATGCCCCCGCCCATGACGGCAAGGGCCGTGAAGAACTGGGCATAGCGGTCGCGCTGGACGATCTGGGTGGAATGCGGGTCCACCCGGAGCCCCAGACGGTCCAGAGCCAGCTTTTCCAGCTCCGGCGTGACAAAGGCATAGGTCCCCACCGCGCCGGAGAGCTTGCCCACGCGCACATTCTCCAGCGCTTCGCGGACGCGGCGGCGGTGCCGGGAAAATTCGGCGTAAAAACCGGCCATCTTGAGGCCGAAACTCGTGGGCTCGGCGTGGATGCCGTGCGTGCGTCCCATGCAGAGCACGCCCTTGTGCCGCCGGGCCAAATCTTCCAGCGCGCCGAGCAGGGCGTCCAGATCCGCCAGGATGAGCGCCCCCGCCTGCCCCAGCAGCAGGGCATTGGCCGTGTCCACGATGTCGGACGAGGTGCAGCCCAGATGGATGAACCGCGCCTCGGGCCCCACCTTTTCCTCAAGGGAGGTGAGAAAGGCGATGACATCATGGCGCGTGACTTCCTCAATGGCGAGGATACGCTCCACGTCGATGTCCGCCTTCCGGCGGATGACGGCCACGGCCTCAGCGGGGACGCGGCCAAGCTCCGCCCAGGCGTCGCAGACGGCAAGCTCCACGGCCAGCCATGCCCGGTAGCGGTTTTCCAGAGTCCAGATGCGGCCCATTTCCGGCCGGGTATAGCGTTCTATCATGCCTTCCTCGTGAATGGATCAGGCCGTTGAGCCGGCACTGGCGGACGTGGCGCCCGCTGCCGCGGGTTTCGCCGCCGGTGCGGCGGCGGTGGCGCCGGAGCTGGACGGTTTCGCCGTTGTCGGGGCCGGGGCCGCCGGTTCCTTTGCCACCAGGGCCTTTTCCCCCTGGGTCGCGGGCGTGGTGGGCGTGCTCTCGGCCGGCACGGAGGCGCCGGACCCCCCGTCCTCGGTGATGCCCTTGCGGTAGCCGTAATCGCTCACATACCAGCCCTCGCCCTTGAGCACAAAGGACGTCCGCGAGAGTATCCGCGGCGAGGGCGTGCCGCAGTCGGGACAGGGTTCCTCCCGGTGCGCTTCGGACGCCTTGACCCATTCCTCAAAGACGCGCCCGCACTTGGGACATTGATATTCATAAATCGGCATGGCGAAGAAACTCGGCCCGACCAGCGGCCGGGAGCCGCCTCCGGTTGAGGTGACGCCGTCCCGCCGCGCATGGCGCCGGGATGCGGCCTGAAAAAAACGCACAGAACGCCGGGCACGCAAAAGCGCGCGCCGGCCGTCCTGATCTCGACCACTGACGCGAAACCGTCAGAACCGGCGGCGCGCCGGTGCGCCCACCGCCGGGGGAAAAACCGGGCCTCAGGCTTTGAGGCCGCTGCGCGCTTCGCGGGCGCGGAGCTTCATGCGCTCGGCGCGGCGTTTGCGGCGGCGATCCAGCTCTTTCTTGCGCTCGATTTTCTTGTGGGCCATAGGTCTTTCGTCCTCCAGATGAAATTCCGGGCCTCGCCTCGCGGCAAGACCACAGCCGAAGTGCTCCTAAATAGGACATCCGCGCGGGAAAGTCCAGCCCGCGGCGGCGAAAAACCGCGGCGCGGCGGGTGAAAAGGGCGATCGCCTCCTGCGGGGCGCCGCCCCGCACCCCGTTGGGGACCACTGGCCCCCAAACCCCCGTTCGCGTTTCTCTCACTGCGTTGCAGTGAGAGAAACGGATGCCAATGTGAATGCCCTGTGTATTTTCTCCTCTTCCCGAAACCGGAAGGCAACGCACCCCTTCCGCAAGTCCGCCCGGAGCGGAACGCAGGGCGGGGGCTGTCGCCGCCGGAATCCTAAAAAATACGAATTTTTCGGCGCTGGCAAGGAGGTGGGCGATTTTTGGAGGGAATGTACTTAAGTACATGACCGACAAAAATCGCCCAGTGACGCGACCGGAGGCGGCGCGAAGCGCCGTGCCCGTTCGAGCGAAGCGAGGTACGGGCATCGTCCGCAACGCGTCAGGCCAGCGCAAAAGCCACCCGGAGGGCGCGCCGCAGGCGCGTTTGCGTTGCCGCGCGAAGCGCGGCTTACGCAAATGGACAGCAACGCAAGGCTGTTTTTGACGGATGATTGTGGCATTGCATAAGCTGCCACATTCCAAGCCAGCAGCCACATTAATAGGTCCAGACCCTAGCACCGCCGTCCCTTCCGGGCCGTCAGGCGCGACCGCGCGGGCACGCGCAACGGGGCCGGCCCTCAAAAAGGAACCTTCATGGCACGCGTCCTCTACGGCATCCACGGCACAGGCCACGGCCACGCCATGCGCGGCCTGACCCTGGCGCGCCGTCTGCCGGAGCACGACTTCCTCTTTGTGGCCAACGATGACGCGGCCCGCGTGCTGGAGCCGGAATTTCGCGTGCATCGCCTGCCCAATCTCGGCACGGTATTCCGGAACTACAAGGTGGACCTGGGCGCCACCATAGCGCGGGCCGTGCCGCTGCTCCTCCACCGGGAACGCCATATCGGCGAGGCCCTGCGCCTGATCGACGGCTTCCGCCCCGACGTCTGCATGACGGACCTGGAGTATTTTGTCCCGCGCGCGGCGGAACGCGCCGGGCTGCCCTGCCTCACGCTCGACCACCAGCACATCATCACGTCCTGCCGCCATGACCTGCCGGCCAACATGCGCTGGGACGCCTTCCTCCAGGGGCTCACGCCCCGCTGGCTCTTCCGGCCCACGGACGCCAACCTCATCATCTCCCTGTATGCGCCGCCGCTGTTGCCGCGCTACGCCGCGACCACGCGCATCGCGCCGCCCATCCTCCGGGAGCGGGTGCTCGGCCTCAGCCCGCGCGACGAAGGGCATGTGCTTGTCTACCAGAGCAATTCCACGCACCGAAAGCTCATCGACATCCTCCGCGCGGCCACCGCGCGCACCTGCTATGTCTATGGCTATGCGCGCGAGGAAGGGCGGGAGGGCAATGTCATCTTCAAACGCAAGAGCGAGGAGGAGTTCCTCGACCTGCTCGCGGGCTGCGCCTACGTCATCCAGGGCGGCGGGCACACGCTCATGGGCGAGGCCCTCCATCTGGGCAAGCCCATCCTCTCCCTGCCCATCCGGGCCATGGTGGAGCAGCGGTTCAACGCCCTGTATCTGGAACGCCTGGGCTATGGCATGCAGGCCGACCTGCCGCGCCTGGAGCCGGACCTGCTCCGCGCGTTCGAGGCGCGCCTGCCGCAGTTCCGCGCCGCCATCGCCAGGGGGAGCTTCTGCGGCAACGACCTGGTTTTCGGCCTGGTGGACGGGTTCATCAGGACAGGCAGGCTGGAGATGGGCAATGCATGAAAACGTGAGACGTTGCCCGCAATGGCCTATTCATCATCGATATAGATGACAGGCACGATTCTTTCGCTTGGATATGTGACGCGGAGGACATGCAACGCGTCACCACAAACTCGTTTGAGAATCTCATAGTCACCAAGCGAAAGATTCTTCCCTTTGGGGGGCCAACGTGCCCTCAAACCGCTCCCTCGCGCAATTTTTCGCGCTTTGTTCCACGAAAACTCGACCAGTTGCTCCTCCGTTCCCGGACAAAATGGAACTTCCTTCTGGGTAAGCCATGCTCTGAAAAGATTGACGTTTTTCCGGCAAAACCGCCTCGCTTCCACGAGTTCTATTGTCGCTTCAAGCAGCGCAGGGCTGCGTTCCATGATTGCTTCGCGCAGAAGGTGACTGTCATTGATATGCCGTTCGACCGGAACGCTCCGTTTCCCCTGTCGTCCTGCATCTGCCTGTGCGTGACGCTGAAGCAATGCTTTCCATCTTGGCTCAAGCGGTAATGCGTAAAAGTCTTCACTTTGCCATTTGCGACTTCCGGGAATCACTATGGTTGATGCTCCATGATAGCCTCCTTTCCCCATTATATCCTCCAATGAGATTAAAAATCTGGAATTGAATTTATTAACTACTGGCTAATTCTCTACTTTCTGGTTTGCAGACAAAATTGAATTGACATCCCATACTCCTTCTTGAGAAGGATCAATCTCTCCTGTTTTATACAGTCGCACAGTGGCTTCCATCACTGGTCGGCGCTCTTCACGGCTGATGCTTTCCTGCTCCTGGCGAGTAGCTTCATAGCGCTTGAAAAGAGGGTTATATGAATAGTTGTACTGCACATTTCCCGGGCTATGAACAAAACGCACATCATCATAGCTTTTGCTGCCTGTAATCACAAAATAGGAATACCCTCGCTGAGCTGCTTCTGTGGCGATTTCTGTGTAAAGAGACCTGAGAACATCAGAACGATCACCAATCCCAGTTGCCCGTGCAGTCACATGCAAGGTCCTTGAATCAATCATTTGGACATTGCTTTTCGCTGCGGCGCACCCCACAAGAACTGCCGCCACGACTCCCAGGAACATCATTTTCCTGAACACTGACCATTTCACGATGGTTAAAATTTCCTTCATGCTCCTTTTCCTCCCTTATGCCTCCTCAGACGCGATGCAGACGTCCCCCAACGGTAAGACACGGCATTGGCCGTCAACATTTTAGAATTTTATACTATTGTTTAAAGATTTTGACAAGTGTGCCTCATACTATTGTTTAATGAACAGTGTCGCAGAACTTCCCAATATCTTTGGTAAAATCATTTCGGAAGCGCGAAGGAACGCCGGCCTTTCGCAGGAGCAGGTGGCGGACGCCATCGGGGCGACCAATGTCTATATCTGCCTCCTGGAAACCGGAAAACGGCAGCCCTCGCTCACCGCAACGATCCTGCTGGCCCGAAGTCTGGGCATACGCCCAGAAGAACTCCTGCGGCGGGTGATGCTCCGGCTTGAGTCCCCCCCGCGGGAGCCCACGCTCTCCGATGGCAACGCCTCCATGGGCCGCGGATGTCTCACGATTGCCGCGGGTACCCCCTTGCCAGAAAAACGCGCAGGGGATAAAGCTTGATTCAGTACCCTGCATATGCGCCATTTCGGGCGCGCATTCATACCACATGGAGGAAGCGCATGTTCCGTACCATTTCCGGCGCCGTCGCGGCCCTGCTGCTCGGCGCGTCCCTGACCATGGCGGCTCCGGTCACGCTCAAGCTCGGCCACATCGCCGAGCCTGAAAATCCCTACGGCCAGGGCGCCGACCACTTTGCCAAACTCGTCAAGGAACGCAGCAACGGCGAGATCGACATCAAGGTCTATCCCTCCAGCCAGCTGGGCAACCAGCGCGACCTTGTGGAAGGTCTCGGCTTCGGCACCGTTGACATGACCCTGACGGGCACCGCCGTGCTCGGCAACTTTGTGCCCGAAGTGGCGGTCTTTGACCTGCCCTTCATCTTCCGCGACGTGAACCACGCCTACAAGGCGCTGGACACTGTGGGCATGGACCTGGCCAAGAAGGGCGAGGACCGCGGCATGATCACCCTCGCCATCTGGGAGAACGGCGTGCGCCACATGACCAACAACGCCCGGCCCATCAAGACCCCGGCGGACATGAAGGGCCTCAAGTTCCGCGTCATGGAGCAGCCCGTCTACATCGAGATGATGAAGTCCCTTGGCGCGAGCCCCACGCCCATGGCCATGAGCGAGCTGTACACCGCGCTCCAGAAGGGCGTCATCGACGGGCAGGAGAATCCGCTGGCGCACATCGCCACCAAGCGCTTCAACGAGGTGCAGAAGTATCTCTCGCTTTCCGGGCACACCTATGCCTCCGAGCCGCTGCTCATCAGTAAGACGGCCTGGAACAAGCTCACGCCCGAACAGCAGCAGATCCTCAGGAAGGCCGCCGAGGACACCCGCGACTGGGAGCGCCAGCTCTGCCGCGACCTTGAGGGCAAGTTCCTCCAGCAGATCAAGGACAGCGGCACCACCCAGGTCAACGACGACGTGGACAAGGAAGCGTTCGCCAAGGCCACGCGCCCGGTGTGGGACATCTACACCAAGCGCTTCGGCGACAAGAACATCAAGGCCATCCAGGACATCAAGTAGGGACATGTCCCGACGCTCCGGGAAGGCACGATCCCGGTGCATCCCGACACGCCGCCGGCGGCGCGCGCTCCAAAACAGGGAGCGCGCCGTCGGCGCGCAGCCGTCCCCATTCCCAACGACCCATGCAACGGAGATTTCCATGACCAGACTTTTCAACGCGCTGGACGCCGTGCTCAAGGCGCTCGTCATCCTCGCCAACGGGGCCATGCTCCTGCTGGTATTCGGCCAGGTCATCACACGCTACGTTTTCGGCTGGACGCCCTATTTCGGCGAAGAACTGGCGCGCTATCTCTTCGTCTGGGTGGTATTTCTCTCGCTCCCCCTGGTGGCCCGCCACGGCGGCCACATGTGCATCGAGACGCTGACGAGCCGCGTCAGGGGCGCGACGCTGAAATTTCTCAATATCTGCGCCGATGTGTTCAGCATCGTCTTTCTCGGCATCATGGTCTGGGAAGGCGCCCGCATGGTCGTGCTCGCCCGGTTCCAGACCTCCCCGGCCATGATGATCCCCATGTCCTGGGTCTATGTGGTCATTCCCTTCGGCTGCGCCGTCATGCTCATCTATGTTCTTGTCAACCTCGCCACTGTCCTCCGCACGCCCGCGGCAGAGACGAAATAGGAGGTCGTCATGACGCTCTGGGTCATTCTCACCTCCTTTGTGCTCATTCTCGCCACGGGCGCGTCCATCGGCGTCGGCCTCGGGCTTTCGTCCGCCATCGTGCTCTATGCCGTGCTGGACATGCCGCTCATCGTGGTGGTGCAGCGCATGTTCACATCCGTGGATTCGTTTTCCTTCATGGCCGTGCCGTTCTTCATGCTGGCCGGGGCCTTCATGAGCGAGGGCGGCGTCACCAGGCGCATCGTGGACTTTTCCATGGCCCTTGTGGGCGCGCTTGCCGGCGGCCTCGCCCTGGTGGTGGCCGTGGCGGGCATGTTCTTCGCCGCGCTCTCCGGCTCCTCCGCCGCCACGACGGCCGCCATCGGCGCCTCCATGATCGACGAGATGGAGCGGCGCGGCTACCCGCGCTCCTTCGCCGCGGCCGTGGTGGCCAGCGGCGGCACCGTAGGCATCGTCATTCCGCCGTCCATCACCATGGTCGTGTACGGCTCCATCGCCAACACCTCCATCGCCGACCTCTTCATGGCCGGATTCGTGCCCGGCATCCTCATGGGCGTGAGCATGTGCGTGGTGAGCTGGGTCATCTCCAAGCGGAACGGCTACAAGGGCGAGGGGCAGTTCTCGCTCCGGCGCATGGCGCGCTCCTTCAGGGAATGCTTCTGGGCGCTCATGATGCCGGTCATCATCCTGGGCGGCATCTATTCCGGCATGTTCACGCCCACCGAGGCCGCCGCCGTGGCCGCGGTGTACGGCGCCTTTGTCGGTTTCTTCATCTATCGCGAACTCACGCTCAGGGACCTGCCGCGCACCCTGCTCAGCGCGGCCTACAACACCACCATGATCATGTTCGTGGTGGGCGCGGCCAACCTCTTCGGCTGGATTCTGACCAACGCCCAGGTGCCGCACATGCTGGCCGCGAGCTTCGCCACGCTCACGGACAGCCCGCTGGTGTTCCTGATGCTCGTCAACGTGCTCCTGCTCTTCATCGGCACGCTCATCAACGCCTCGGCGGCGGTGGTCATCCTCACGCCCATCCTGCTGCCCGTGGCCATCGGGCTGGGCATCGATCCCATGTTCTTCGGCGTGCTCATGGTGGTCAACCTGGCCATCGGCTGCATCACGCCGCCCGTGGGGCTGGACCTCTTCGTGGTGGCGTCCATCACCGGCATCTCCATCGACAAGGTGACCGCCAAGGTCATGCCCTATCTGCTCATGCTGCTGGTGGACCTGGTCCTTCTGACCTACTTCCCGTCCATCATCACCTTCCTGCCCGCGCTCATGCACTGAGATCCGCCTCCGGCGGTTCCCCCAGGGGAGCCGCCGGAGGCGTCACCGGAAAACCCCGGGGAATTTTTCAGAAACGCCCTAATGGCCGCGCATTTCCGGCCGATAAGACCGATGTTGAGTGGGGAAAGAGGAGGCCCGCGCATGCGCGGGAATTCGGCGCCATCCGTCTGCAGGGAAGCAGTGAACCATTCAAGGAGGAATGGACATGTCGCTGATTCTGAATCATACATCTTTTGTGCCGCTGATAAAGCGGCCCGACGAGCCCCCCGGAAGCGATCAGGACCTCTCAAAAATCGACAGATACCTCGACATTCTCAAGGACAACAAAAACGCCAGCCGCTTCGTTCCCAATGATGCGGCGGTGGCGCTGGACATGGCCGGCTTTGTGCGCCATCGCGTGGGCGAGGGGCGGTCAGGGCCGATCCTGTCGGCTCCCCGGCTGGCGCTGGCGCTTGTGCAGCCCGATGACGAGGCGCCGCCCCAGTAGCGCGCCCGTTCCGGAACGCAGACGCCCGCGCCGCAATGGCGGCAGCGAGACCTGAGGGAACTATCTGCCGTGCAGATAGTTTCCTCAGAAACATGCGCTACTGATGCGCGCACCGCGCATCCCCTTCCGACATGAAGGGCGGCGCCGGATTTCACCCCCACGAGACCCGCTCATACCAAAGGGACCCGGAGCCTGCGGCTCCGGGTCCCTTTCCTTTCAGCCCCTGGCGCTCCCGGGGTTTCTCCGCCGTCTGAGCCGTTCCGTGCGCTCCTGCATGAGGAAACGCCCGGTGACGGATGCCGGGTCCGCCACAATGGCCTCCGGCGTTCCGGAAGAAACGATGAGCCCCCCGTTTTCGCCGCCGCCGGGGCCCATGTCCAGCACATGGTCCGCCGCAAGGATCATGTCCGTATTGTGCTCGATGACCACCACGCTGGCGCCCTTGTCCACCAGCGCGTGCAGCACCCTGATGAGTTTTCCCACCTCGTGCATGTGCAGACCCGTGGTGGGCTCGTCAAGGATATAGAGCGTGCCCGGCAGGGAGCGCTTGCCCAGCTCGCGCGAGATTTTGATCCGCTGCGCCTCGCCGCCCGAAAGTGTGGTGGCGGGCTGTCCCAGGCGCAGGTAGCCAAGGCCCACCTCTTCCAGCACGGCCAGGCGCCGTTCCAGCCCGGGATAGCTCTCGAAGAGCTTCCGCGCCTGGCTTACGGTGAGGTCCAGCACCTCGGCGATGTTCAGGCCCTTGTAGCGGACTTCCAGCGTCTCATGGTTGTAGCGCCTGCCCTGGCAGACATCGCAGGTGACATAGACATCCGGCAGAAAGTGCATCTCCACCCGGATCTG
The DNA here is from genome assembly GCA_900547595.1 of uncultured Desulfovibrio sp. Taxonomy (GTDB): domain Bacteria; phylum Desulfobacterota; class Desulfovibrionia; order Desulfovibrionales; family Desulfovibrionaceae; genus Desulfovibrio. The sequence goes on along the minus strand of URHE01000014.1, from coordinate 18,762 downwards.
GCCGTCGCCGCCGCAGGCTTCGCAGCGGCCGCCATGCACATTGAAGCTGAAGCGCCCGGGCTTGTAGCCGCGCTTGCGCGCGTCCTGCGTCATGGCAAAGATGGTGCGTATCTCGTCGAATATCTTGGTATAGGTGGCGGGGTTGGAACGCGGCGTGCGGCCGATGGGCGTCTGGTCGATGGCCACGATGCGCTCGATGGGCGCGGCGCCGCCCTCGTAGGACAGGCCGCCGATGGCGCCGGGCTGGTCCACGCGCAGGCCGAGCCCCAGGGCCAGATGCTTGTAGAGCGTATCCACCACCAGAGAGCTTTTGCCCGAACCTGACACCCCGGTGACGCAGGTGAGCACGCCCAGGGGGATGCGGCAGTCGATGCCGCGCAGGTTGTTGGTGGTCACCTTGCGGAGCACCAGTTCGCCCCTGGGTTCGCGCCGGGCGTCCGGCAGGGGGATGGTCTCGTCGCCGCGCAGGTAGCGGGCCGTCAGGGTATCCGCCTCGCCCAGCAGTTTTTCCACCGGGCCCTGAAACATGATCTCGCCGCCGTGCGCGCCCGAGCCCGGCCCCAGTTCGATGACCGTATCCGCCTCGCAGATGGTGGCCTCGTCATGCTCCACCACCAGCACCGTATTGCCGCGCCGCTGCAGGGAGCGGAGCGTGCCCAGCAGGCGTTCGTTGTCGCGCGGGTGCAGCCCGATGGAGGGTTCGTCGAGCACATAGGTCACTCCCACCAGGCCGGACCCCAGCTGGGAGGCCAGGCGGATGCGCTGCGCCTCGCCGCCGGAGAGCGTGCTCATGGAACGGCCCAGGGAAAGATAGTCCAGCCCCACATTGCCGAGAAAGGAAAGGCGGAACTCCAGCTCCTTGAGCAGCGGCCCGGCGATCAGGGCGCGGCGCCCCGTGAAGTGGCGTTCCCGGAGCCACTTCAGGGCCCTGTCCACAGGCAGGGCGCAGAACCCGGCGATGTTCAGGTCCTCCACGCGCACGGCCAGAGCCTCCGGCCGCAGCCGCGCGCCGCGGCAGTCCGGGCAGTCGCAGGACTGCCGGAAGCGCGCCAGCTCCTCGCGCCAGGCGTCGCCGTACTGCATGCCTTTTTCCAGCAGCGGGATCACGCCGGGCCAGCGCTTGTCGCTGACCGCCAGTGAACTCTGGATGCGCTGCGCCTCGACAAAATTCCCGCTCTGATGGTCGCCGGCGGCGCCCAGGGCCACGACGCCGCCCATCCAGTTCCGGCGCAAGCCCAGCGAACCGGCGGCGGGGCGCCCCTCCTCGTCCTCACCGTAAAAAAGCGCGGCAAGCGCCGCGTCGGAAAACCGCTCCAGCGGCGTGGCAAGGGTAAAGCCGAAACGCTTGCCCAGGGCGGCCAGGGCGGTCTGGTACCGCGCGAGCGCGCGCGGCTGCGCCCACGGCAACAGCGCGCCGCCGGTGAGTGAAAGCCCGCGGTTGGGCGCGATGAGCCGGGGCTCAAAATAATCCACCGTGCCCAGTCCCACGCAGCGCGGGCACGCCCCTTGCGGTCCGTTGAAGGAAAAAAGCTGGGGACTGGGCGCCGGGAGCGAGATGCGGCACACCGGGCACACGGAGGTCGTGGAATGTATCTGGTCGCGCTCGGCCTCGGGGCGCTCGGGCAGGTGCAGCACGAGCCGTCCCTCGCCATGGCGCAGGGCCAGCTCCACGGAGTCGGCCAGGCGCCCCCGGATGCCCTCCTTGTTCACCAGCCTGTCCACCACCAGATCGATGGAGTGCTTCCTGTTCTTTTCCAGGGAGGGGACGGCGTCCAGCGTATGGAACACGCCATCGACGCGCACCCGTGAAAAGCCTTCCGCCCGGAGTTTTTTCAGCAGGTCCTGATGCGTGCCCTTTTGTAGCTCCACCAGCGGGGCGAGCAGCATGAATTTCTCGCCTTGCGGCAACCCGAGGATGTCCGCGATGATCTCATCGGCGGCGCGGGCCTCGATGGGACGGCCGCACCGGGGGCACCAGGTGGTACCGAGCCGGGCAAAAAAGACGCGCAGAAAATCATAGATTTCCGTGACCGTGCCCACCGTGGAGCGCGGATTCCGGGACATTCCCTGCTGCTCCAGAGAAATGGCCGGCGAGAGCCCCTCGATCTTTCCCACGTCCGGCTTGTCCATCTGGGGCAAAAACTGGCGGGCGTAGGTGGAAAGCGATTCCACATAGCGGCGCTGCCCCTCGGCATAGACGATGTCAAAGGCCAGAGTGGACTTGCCCGAGCCGGACGGCCCGCAGATCACCACAAGCTCGTCACGCGGGATGTCGAGACTGACGTTCTTGAGGTTGTGCTGGCGCGCGTTCTCGATATGGATGCAGGGGCTGCGGCCCTCTGCCTGCCGGGTCTTGCCGGACGTTGGCGTCATGTTCATCATCCCCATCTAAGCACTGCCCTCATGTTGGCAAGACCGGCCCGGGCGCAGGCACGGACACCCGGGGGCTCTTTCCGAACCGGCGCAAAAAATTCAATTTCTCAGGAGCCTCGCGGCAACGGCCCCCGCCCTTCGCTCCGCTTCGGGCGGTCGGCGGAAAAACTATTTTTTAATGAGGCCCGAGCCTAGTCCGCGTCAAACAGCGGCGTGGAAAGATAGCGCTCGCCGGTATCGCAGGCAAACGTGACGATATTCTTCCCCGCCATTTCGGGCCGTGCCGCCACGGCAAGGGCGGCGGCCACATTGGCCCCGGTGGAGATGCCCGCGCACACGCCATCCACGGCCATGAGGCGCCGGGCGGCGGCCATGGCCTCCCCGGCATCGGCCAGCAGGATCTCGTCAAGAAGGGAGCGGTCAAGGATGTCGGGCACAAAACCGGCGCCAATGCCCTGAATGGCGTGGGGGCCGGCCTTGCCGCCCGAAAGTACGGGCGAGTCCGCGGGCTCCACGGCCATGACCCGGAAGCCGGGGATGGTCTCCTTGAGGCAGCGCCCCGTGCCCGTCAGGGAGGAGCCGGAGCCCACGCCCGCCACAAGAACATCCATGCGGCCGCAACTGCGGTGGAGTATCTCCGGCCCGGTCGTGGCGTAATGCACGGCCACGGCGTCACGATTGGAGAACTGGCCCACAAGCCAGCCCCCGCGCTCTTCCGCCAGGCGCCGGGCGGCGGCCACGGCGGCGGCCATGCCCCCGGCGGCGGGCGTCAGGACGAGCTCGGCCCCGTAGCCCCGCAACAGGGCGCGCCGCTCGCGGCTCATGGATTCCGGCATGGTCAGGACGCAGCGCAGGCCGCGCACGGCGGCCACCAGGGCAAGGCCGATCCCCATATTGCCGCTGGTAGCCTCGACGATGAGCCCGCCGGGCCGCACATCACCACGCACAAGCGCGCGTTCCACACAGTGGAAGGCCACCCTGTCCTTGATGGAACCGCCGGGGTTGCGGTTTTCCAGCTTGAGCCAGACCGTTCCCGGCAGTCCCGCGGAAAGCCTGAGCCGCAACAGCGGTGTTTTGCCGATGGTCTGAAGGATGGATGTCTTCATGGGCACTCCAAAGCTGAGGCACTGCGCGGGGACGTCTGCCCCCGGCGGAGAAACGGCGCCCAGGCAACGGCCCCTCCGGGCGGGCCCGCGCGCCGGAATCAATCTAGAAGAAAGCGGCAGCCACGGCAAATGCGTTTTTTTCGTTTCCGCCGCGGAAATCCGTTTTCCCGGTTGACAGACGCCGCGCTTGGCTTTAAAGAATGCCCCGCACGCCCCCGATATGCAGGGAAGGCCGTGCCCGTGGCCGCGCCGCGGGATTTCGTGCGACAAGGAGGACTCCCATGCGTTTTTTCCAATTCGTGCCCCTGCTTCTGGCCCTCGCCCTCTGCCTTGCCGGCGTCGTGCATGCCAAGACAGACCCTGTGGAACAATACACCGAAGCCGTCATGACCGGCGACATCCCGGTGCTGGAGAAGCTTCTGGCGCCCAATTTCTGGTATATCGGCTCCAACGGCCACATCCGTGACAAGGAGCACTTCATTCAGGAAATCAGGGACAAAAAGCTCATCGTGGACCGCATGACGCTGACCAATATCCGTGAGACGCGCGTGGGCGAAACGCGCCTGCTCACGGCCAACGGCGTTTTCCATGGCACGTCCGAGATGCCCCGTCCCCAGGGGCTCATGCGCTACACCATGGTGCTTGGCGACAACAAGGGCGCGGAACAGGTCGTCCTCTTCCAGGCCACGCCCGTCATCGCCACGCCGGAGTGCAAGGACGGCAACTGCCAGATCCGCTAGCCCGGGCCCAAATACAGAGCAAAGGCCGCTCCCGCGCATGCGGGGCGGCCTTTTTTGCGAAAACGCTCTAGCCGGGAACGGATGCGCCCCGGTCCAGCAGCAGGCGCAGCCCGGCATAGCCCACAGTGTGCCGCGTGTCCCCCGAAGCCGTGGCCGAGGTATCGTGCGCTGCCAGCTCCACGCGCACCTTCCCGAGCTCACGCGCCGCATACAGCGCCAGCGCCAGCGGGGCGGCCCCGCACATGCTGATGTTTTCCTCCTCCACCACGCGCAACAGCCCGTCGGCATCGGCCGCCAGCGCCCGCTCAAGGGCCAGGGCGTCCTTTTGCATCGTCCGGCGCACATCCTCATAGTGATTCATGTCCGAACTGACGATCAGGCCCACATCGGCATTTTCCGGTCGGGCGAGCACAGCGGCAAGCGCGCGCCCCGCGCGGGCAAGCGTTCCGGCATGCCGCGTGCCCACGCAGACGGGCACCATGGCAATTTCCGCATCGTCCAGCGCCACCTGAAGAAAGGGCAGGAGCACCTCGATGGAATGCTCGCCCAGGTGGGAATGGACATCCGGCGCAAAACCGCCGTCGGAAGCCGTGAGGGCCGCGGCCAGAGGCTCGTCCACGCTGACGGCCCCCAGCGGGGTGAGCCACGCGCCGCCGGGCCAGACCCCCAGTTCGCGCCCCCGCCCCGTATGATTCGGGCAGAGAATGACCAGCCGGGGGGGCAACTTCAGCCCGGCCAGCGTTGCCCCGGCCACGGCGCCGCTGAAAACATGGCCCGCATGGGGCAGCATGCAGCCCCATGGACGGAAGGCGCCGCCGGCAGCGGCTTCCGCGTTTCCGTCCTCACCGCCGGATGTGGCGACGGGCGCAAGAAACCGGCGCACCTCGCGGCGCAACGCGTCGGCTGCCCCGGCATAGAAGCGGCCCGCCGCCACCGGCTGACGCACAAGCATGGCATTCTCCTTCAGGATGCGGCCCCGCCCGCCTGACCGGCGCCCGGGGCGCCATGCAGACAGGCATCGACAGCGCGATACAGAGCCTCGGCGCTCATGGCCCTGGCAAGATGTCCGTTCATGCCCGCCGTGAGCGCGGCGGCCACCTCGCCGTTTCCGGCAAGCTCCATCTCCATATTGACCATCAACAGGAATTCCCGGGCGATCTCCTCAATGCGCGCCATGGAGGCGTTCCGCGCCGCTTCCCCGGCCTGACAGCCTCAAAAGAGGCGGACGCCGCCGAGCCAGTGGTGCCGGACGCGCCCCTGGACCTCCACGCCCAGAAAGGGCGTGTTCTTGCCGCGCGAACGCAGGCTCTCCGGTGTCACGGTCCAGGCCGCGTCAGCATCGAACAGGAAAAAATCCGCCGGGTCGCCGGGCGCGAAACCGTTCCAGGGCAGGCCGAAAATCTCCGCCGGACGACGGCTCCAGAGGCGGTGCAGATCGGCCTCGCCGAGCGCGCCCTCGCGCACCAGCCCCCAGGTCAGGCTCAGGGCAAGGTCCAGCCCCGTGAAGCCGCAGGGGGCGGCATCCAGGGTCTCGTCCTTTTCATGGGCCGCGTGCGGGGCATGATCCGTCACCAGGATGTCCACAAGGCCGGAGGCCACGGCCTCGCGCAGGGCGGCCCGGTCATCGGCGGTCCTGAGGGGCGGGCTCACCTTGGCCTGGGCATTGTATCCCTGAAGGCTCGTCTCATCGAGGAGGAGATAGTGGGGGCAGGTCTCGGCCGTGACGCGGACGCCGCGCGCCTTGCCCCAGGCGATGATGTCCACGGTGAGGCGGCTGGAAACATGGGCGATATGCACCGGCAGGCCAAGATATTCGGCCAGCATGATGTCCCGCGCGGCCTGGATGGCCTCGCCCGCGGCGGGCTGCCCCTTGACGCCGAGCATGCCGCTGACGTCGCCCTCGTGCATCAGCCAGCCCCGGGCCAGGCGGGGGTCCTCGCAGTGGTCGATGAACACCATGCCGAGGTCCGCCGCGTATTCCATGATGCGCCGCACCAGCTCGGCATTTTCCAGCGGGCGCCCGTCGTTGGAAACGGCCACGCAGCCCGCCTCGTGAAGTTCGGCCAGCGGCGCGAGGGCGGCGCCCTCCAGCCCCACGCTCGCGGCGGCCACGGGGAAAAGGCGCGGCCCCCGCGGGTGGCTTTGACGCGCGCGCTCAAGCATGAAACGCGTCACCGACGCCGTGTCATTGACCGGCCTGGTATTGGCCATGCACATGACCTGCCCGAAGCCGCCGTGAGCGGCGGCGTCAAGACCGGAGGCGATGTCCTCCTTGTATTCGTAGCCGGGCTCGCGCAGATGGACATGGGCGTCCGCAAGGCTGGGCAGCAGGCGCAGGCCCCCGGCCTCGAAAAGCTCACAGCCGTCCGGCGGCGCCTGATGCCCGGCGGGCGTCATGGTCACGATCCGGCCATCAGCCACCAGCAGGTCCACGGGCGCGTCGAGATGTCGGGCATTGCGGATGCAGAGCGTCATGCGGCGCCTCCCTCATTGCGTGTGGCGAGCAGATAGAGCACGGCCATGCGGGTCGCCACGCCCGCGGCCACCTGCCGGAGCACCAGACATTCCGGCGCATCGGCCACGGCGCTGGAAATTTCCAGCCCCCGGTTCATGGGCCCGGGATGGAGGACCCGCGCCCCGGGCTTTGCCAGGGCAAGATGCCGGAAATCAAGACAGTACCGGCGGGAATATTCGGAAAGGTCCGGCAGGAGCCCGGCCTGCTGCCGCTCCAGCTGCAAGCGCAGGCACATGACGGCGTCCACCCCGGCCACGGCCTTGTCCAGATCGGAAAAGACCTCCGCGGGCCAGTGGTCCACGCCCGCGGGAAGCAGGGTGCGCGGCGCGCACACCCGCACGCGCACGCCGAGCTTGCGCAGCAGATGCAGGTTGGAACGCGCCACGCGGCTGTGGGCGATGTCGCCCAGGATGAGCAGTTCGCGCCCGGCAAAGTCGTTGCCCCAGATTTCGCGCAGGCTGAAGCAGTCAAGCAGGGCCTGGGTGGGGTGCGCGTGCCAGCCGTCGCCGCCGTTCACCACCCCGCAGGGGAGCAGTTCCGCAAGATATTGGGCCGCGCCGCTCGACTGGTGGCGGATGACGATGACATCCGGGTTCATGGCCTGAAGCGTCAGCCCCGTATCCTTGAGGCTTTCTCCCTTGTTGATGCTCGAGCCGGTGGTGCCCAGGGCGAAGGTGTCCGCCGAAAGGCGCTTGGCCGCCATATCAAAGGAGGTCTTGGTGCGCGTGCTGTTTTCGGCAAAAAACAGCACCACGGTCTTGCCCTTGAGGGTCGGCACCTTTTTCACCGGGCGCCGGTTGATCTCCTGAAAGCCCGAGGCAAGGTCCAGCAGCCGGAACACCTCGTCGGCCTCAAGCTGGGTCACGTCGAGCAGATCCTTGTGCGGCCAGGGGTGGCGATTGTCGTCAGGCATGGCGCGAGGGGCCTCCTTGGCGAGCGGTGGAACGGCCCCCACCCGCCGGCGCAAAAAAAAGCCCCGCTCTGCGGAACGGGGGGACTGCCGCCGGAACAGCGGAGACTGCGGGCCGGAAGGCCCGCGCGAAACGCCGCGCGGCGGCAACGGCATCCGGCATGGTATCCATGGCCGGAGTCTAGGCGCCGCGCATGGCGTTGTAAAGAAAAAATCCTCCCCGCCCCTGAAGCGGTTGACGCCGCCGGGGCCTTTGACTACCGTGGGCGTGCCCGCGCCTTCGGATCATGCAGGCCGACGGCCGGCGGCAACGTATCATCACCGGGGCAGGGAGCCGCCGCCGTGCTCCGGGCGGGCAAAGAACGCCACGGGCGCGCCGGAGACGGCCGCGCATCCATCCTGCCGGGGGAGACGCCATGCTTCTGTCACTTGTCATCTATCTGTGCTGCGGCGCCGTGGTCGGCGTGCTTGCCGGTCTGCTCGGCGTGGGCGGGGGCACGGTCATCGTGCCCATCCTCGTGGCCGTCTTTCCCACCCAGGGCGTTCCGCCCCAGTATGTGCAGCAGCTCGCGCTCGGCACGTCCCTCGCCAGCATCATGTTCACCTCCATTTCCAGCGCGCGGGCGCACCATGCGCGCGGGGCCGTCAAATGGGACATCTTCCGCCATATCGTGCCCGGCATCCTGCTCGGCACCTTCTTCGGCGGTCTGCTGGCCACCCATCTGCCCGTCATGTTCCTGAAGATTTTCTTCATCTGCTTCCTCTTCGCCATTTCCGCGCAGATGATTTCCAACTACCGCCCCCCGGCCAGCCGCAACATGCCCGGTTTTCTCGGCACGGCGGGCATGGGCGGGGTCATCGGCCTGGTTTCCAGCTTTGTGGGCATCGGCGGCGGGTCGCTTTCCGTGCCGTTCATGACCTACTGCAACGTGCCGATTCATACCGCCGTGGGCACCTCGGCGGCCATCGGCTTTCCCATCGCCGTGGCCGGCACCCTGGGCTATATCGTCGGCGGCTGGGATCGCCCCGGCCTGCCTCCCGAAACGCTCGGTTTCGTCCATCTCTGGGCGCTTTTCGGCATCGCCGCGGCGAGTTGCCTCACCGCGCCGCTGGGCGTGCGCCTCTCCCATGCCCTGCCCACGGCCAAACTCAAGCGGGCCTTCGCGCTGTTCCTCATTGTCGTGGGCCTGAAAATGCTCTGGGATATTCTCTAGGCTCCCGCGCCGCCATGCTCACCACCTATAACCGCAAACGGACCGAATCCGTCTGGTGGAACCTGCTCTGGCTGACGCTGGGCGCCTTTCTCATGACGGTCTGCGTGCAGGGTGTGGCCGCGCCGCACAACTTTCTCGCCGGCGGCGTCATGGGTGTGGCGCTGCTGCTCACCTACTGGGTGCACGGCCTGCCGCCGCTCGTCTGGTATCTCGCCCTCTGCCTGCCCATCTATGTCATCGGCTGGTTCCTGCTGGGACGGCGCTTCCTGCTCTACACCTTCTACGGCACCGTGGCCATGAACGTTTTCGGGCAGTTCCTCCAGTTCGAGCTGACCTTTACCAATGACGTGTACGCGGCGCTCGTGGGCGGGGTGCTCAATGGCGCGGCCTCGGGCATCATGCTCCGCACCCTCGGCAGCAGCGGCGGCACGGATGTCTTTGCCATCCTGCTCAAGGAACGCTGGAACATCCCCATCGGGCAGTTCAACTTTCTCTTCAACGCCACCCTCTTTCTCATCGGCGCCTTCCGGCTGCCCGCGGACCTCATCGTGGCCTCCATCCTGATGATGTTCGTGGCCTCGCAGACCCTGGAATATGTGCTCGGCATGTTCAACCGCCGCAAGCTCGTCCTGGTCATTTCCAGCCGGGGCGAGGAGATCGGCGAGGCGATCCTGGCAAGCGAGCGGTACGGCGCCACCATGATCCGCGCCAAGGGCGCCTATTCCGGCACAGACAGGGAGATACTGCTCACCGTCACCAACAATGTGGCCCTCAAGCGGCTGGAGAACCTCGTCTATACCATTGACCCGCACGCGCTCTTCATCGTCGAGAATACCTTCTACGTCTCCGGCGGCCAGTTCGCGCGCCAGGGCCGCTAGGCATGGACCGCGCGGATAGCAGCCCCCCCGTCGCCTTCCGGGCGCGGAGCCTCGTTGCCCTCGCCGGGGAAGGCCCGGCGCGGGGCGCGGCGGCGCTCTTCGCGCCCCTTGCCCGGCTGGATGACGCGCTCATCCTCACGCGCGCGGGCCGGGTGGAAGAGGTGCGGACCTGGAAAAACGCGCGCCTCCCCGCCGGAACGCAGGTGCGGGACCTGGGCGATGTCCGGCTCATGCCCGCCTGCGTGAACGCGCACACCCATCTGCAACTTTCCTGGCTCGCCGGGCGCACCCGCTGGGGCCACGGCTTTGCGGCCTGGCTGCAAAGTCTCATCCCCCAGCTCGTCGCCCCGGCGCGGGACGGCGAGGAAACGGCGCAACGGCACAGGGCCGCGGCGCGCGCCTGCGCCGCCCTTGCCGCTGACGGCACACATTGGGTGGGGGATGTGGGCGGCTCCAGCCCCGGCGCGCTCTCAATACTGCGCGCGGCCAGTACCGCCGCCGGGCTGGAAACGCGCCGTTTTTGCGAATGGTTCGGCTTTGCGCCGCCGCTCACTGACGCGGGACGCCCGTGGCCGCCCCGCTGCCGCGCCGAAATAGCGGCGGATGCGGCGCTGGAAAACGAATGCGCGCCCTGCGGGCATGCCCTCTACTCCACAGCGCCGGACATCCTGCGTGCGGCGCGGGAGTGGTGCGCCGGGGCCGGACGCGTATTCAGCTTCCATCTGGCGGAATCCCCGGAGGAAACGGAGCTGCTCGCCACGGGCGCGGGCGCCCTGCGCGCCTGCTACGAGGGCACCGTGCTGCCGCCCGGCTGGCAGCCGCCCCGGCTGCGCCCGCTGGCCTTCGCCTCGGCGCTGGGGCTGCTTGGGCCGGGCGTGCTGGCCGTGCATGGCGTCCAGCTTGCGGCGGAAGAGATCACAACCCTGGCGGCGAGCGGCGCGGCCCTCTGCCTGTGCCCGCGCTCCAACCGGAACCTTGCCGTGGGCGAGGCGCCGGTGCGCGCCCTGCTGGAAAGCGGCACACTGCTCTGCCTGGGCACGGACGGCCTGACTTCCAACAAAGACCTGGATGTGAGAAATGAGGCCATCCTGCTGCGCGAGCGCCTTGACCTTCCCCCCCGGGCGCTGTTGCGGCTGCTCACGGTCAACGGCGCGGCGGCACTGGGCTTTCCGCGCGGGACGGGCACGCTGGCGCCGGGCGCTCCCGCGGTCTTTGCCGTCATCCCGGAAGCGCTGGCGCCATAGAACGTTTTCGCAATGCCCGGGCCCGGTTCCCGGCGCCGTTCGCACCACACCGCAACCGTATCCAAGGGAGGATGCAATGCCCACCGTCACCGCGAAGTATCTTGGGGATCTGCGTACCGAATGTGTCCATGTCGCCAGCGGCACCATCCTGATCACCGACGCGCCCGTGGACAATCAGGGCAAGGGCGGATCCTTCTCCCCCACGGACCTCTGCGCCACAGCCCTCGCTTCCTGCGCCATGACCATCATCGGCATCTACGCCAGGTCGCACGATGTGGATGTGACGGGCGCGACCATCGAGGTGACCAAGACCATGAGTGCCGACCCGCGCCGCATCGCCAGGCTTGAAGTGACATTCACGATGCCCGACCGCCCCTACACCGACACGCAGAAAAGCCTGATCGAGCGCGCCGCGCACACCTGCCCGGTCTGCCTCAGCCTGCACCCCGATGTGGAGCAGGTCGTCACCTTCAAATGGGCGCGCTAGCGGCTGCCGGCGCCCTGCCCGCGCAGGGCGAGCAGCCCGGCGAGGATGCTCCAGGGATTGGGCGGACAGCCCGGCACATACATATCCGGGATGAGCCCCGCCGCCGCAAGGCTGTCAGGCCCGGTTTCCCCGGGCGCGGGGGCGTTGCCCGGCGCGCCGCCCAGACCGCCCAGACAGTCCGCGGACTCGCGGAACAGGCCGCCCGAAATGGCGCAGGCGCCCACGGCCACAAGCACGCGCGGCCGGGGCACCGCCGCCCAGGTGTCGAGCAGGGCCGCACACATGTTGCTCGTCACCGGGCCGGTGACGAGCAGGCCATCGGCATGGCGCGGGGAGGCCGTAAACTCAATGCCGAACCGGCCAAGGTCGTAGACCAGCGTGCCCAGTACGTTGCTGTCCGCCTCGCAGGCGTTGCAGCCCCCGGCACTCACCTGACGGAGCTTGAGCGAGCGCCGGAACAGCCGGAAACGGTCGCCCATGGCCGCCGCCGCATCCTCGCGGCCGCCCTCCCCGCCTTCCGGAGCACGCGGGTCTGTTTCCGGATACACCAGCAGCGCTTCGCGCGACGCCGCGGCCACGCGGTAGTCCCGGCTGAAGCGGATGGCGCCCGACGGGCACACGTCCTGGCACGCCCCGCAGAAAATACAGCGGCCCATGTCCAGGACCGGCGTGCGCCCCGGCGCGTCCGGACGCGGCAGGAGCGCCCCGGTGGGACAGGCCTCCTGACACGCGCGGCACGGACCGCAGGCGGCATCCGCGAGCAGCGGCCGGCCGCGATAGCGCGGGGAGAGCGCCGGCTCCTTCCGGGGCCAGTCCAGAGTGCGGTAGCGTTGTTTCAGGCGTTCGGCAAGTATGCGGAACATGGGCAAGCCTCACAGATCATGGCCGCAATAGGAAAGATTGAAGCTCTTGTTGCAGAGCGGAAAATCCGAGACCTGGCCGCCGCGCATGGCCAGGGCCACTCCCGCCCAGTTGTGGAAGGAGGGGTCCACCAGCTTCAGGGCCAGAAATTCCCCGTCAGGGCCGGTGATGCCCACATGGCAGACCTCACCGCGCCAGCCTTCCACCTGGGCCACGGCGAGGGTGTGCGGCGGCAGGGCCGCAAAGTCGGTGGCAGGTCCGTGGGACTCGTGCCCGGCCGCGCTTTCGGGATGCTCCGCCAGCCAGCGGAGGTCGTCCGCCACAAGGGCGAGCGAATCCTCCATTTCGGCGCGGCGCACCAGCGCGCGGGCGAACACGTCGCCGTCGCGCTCCGTCCGGGGCGCATCCGCCGCCAGGGGCAGTTCCGAAAGCGGCGCGGAAAAACGCGCGTCGCGCTCAAGGCCGCAGGCCCGGGCGGCAACGCCCACCAGGCCGAGCGCGCGGGCCGCCTCCGCGCTGAGCGCGCCCGTCCCCCCCATGCGCTGCCCCACGCTGGCCGAGGCGAACATGACCTCAACGGAACCGGCGGCATCCCGGCCGGTGGCTGTCAGCCGCGCCAGAATATCCGCGCATTCCGCCGGGGAAATATCCCAGGCCACGCCGCCGGGCCGCAGAAAGCCGCGCCCGAAGCGGTTGCCGCAGACAGCCGCCGTGAGATTGAGGAAATCGCCGCGGATGCGGCCGTTCCAGGACGAGGTCGGCAGAAAGCCCGTATCTCCGGCAATGGCCCCCAGGTCCCCGCAGTGATTGGCGAGCCGCTCCAGCTCCAGCCCCACGCGGCGCAAGCGCTGGGCGCGGGGGTCCAGCGCCTCCAGACCGAGCAGCCGTTCCCGGAGCACGCACAGGGCCGTGGCGTGTGCCACGCTGGAATCCCCCGCCGCGCATTCCGCAAGCCGCAGGGCCGCCAGGGGGGCTGCCCCGGCCCGGGCGCGCAGCAGGCGTTCCAGGCCGCGATGCTGGTAGCCGAGCGCGATTTCCAGATGCAGCACGTTCTCGCCGTAGCACTGGAAGCGGAAATGCCCCGGCTCAATGATGCCCGCGTGTACCGGGCCCACCGCCACTTCATGCACCTCGCCGCCGTCCACGCGATAAAACTCGCGCCCCGCGCAACCGGGCGCGTCCGGCGAACGGCGCACAGGCTTGAGCCAGGGATGTCCCTCGGGAAGGATGCCCCATTCCTCATATATCTCGCGCTCAAACAGCTCCACCTGCGGGCACGCCTGCGCCAGTGACGGAAAGGCCGACAGCGGCGCGGTGCGGGCGGCGGCAAGGCGCCGCTCCGCATCATGGGCAAGAACGCAGCACAGGCCCGCCTGGGGGCGCCGCTTCGGGGCGCCGCCTTCGCCACGCGCCGTTGCCGGGGCGCTCCCCGGCTCCGGCAGGGCAAACAGCGCAAGGACCCGCCAGCCGCTGTCGACCGCGTCACGGACATGGGCGCCCAGAGCAGCGGCATCCAGAACAGGGAGCGCCTCCAGCGCGACCGCCTGACGATACGCAAAACAGAACATCCCCTACCCCCCGATGAGCCGGGCGCCCGTTTCCAGAAACCGCCACAGCCAGTCCGGAACCCAGAGCCCCAGGCCAAGGACGGCCACGGCCAGGGCCAGCGGCGGCAGGACGCTCCAGAGCGGTTCGCGGCGGCTGCGCAGCCGGGCGGGCATGTCCAGCGGCCGCGCGCCCTGCACCATGCGCAGCACCGCCACGGACATCCCCACAAAGATGACCGCCAGCGCCCCGAGATAGATGGCCGCCACCAGCCACGCGCCGTCGGCAAGCATACCCTTGAGGATGATGAGTTCACTCACGAAAATGCCGAACGGCGGCGAGCCCGCCACGGCGAGGAAGCCCGCCGTCCAGAGCGCGCCCGTGGCGGGCATGGTCCAGCGCAGGCCGCGCACGTCATAGCTGGAATAGGTGTGGTAGCGGGCGAGGATGTTTCCGGAGAGCAGAAAAAGCAGGCACTTGGTCAGCGAATGGCAGACGGAATGGAGCAGCGCGCCCTCCACGGCGATGCCGCCCAGGCCGATGCCAAGGCTGAGGATGCCCATGTGCTCCACGCTGGAATAGGCGAGCAGGCGTTTGTAATGTCCCTGCCCCACGATGAAGATGGCCGCCGTCAGCAGCGAGAGGATGCCGAAAAAGACGAGCAGCCCGCCGCTGAAGTCGCCCAGTCCGGCGGCCAGCAGTATCTGGTGGCCGCGCAGGATGCCGAGCAGGGCGCAGTTGAGCAGCGCCCCGGAAAGCAGGGCCGAGACCAGCGAGGGCGCCTGGCTGTGCGCGTCGGGCAGCCAGTTGTGCAGCGGCGCGAGCCCCATCTTGGTGCCGTAACCCACCAGCAGGAAGATGAAGGCCGCCTTGAGCCAGGGCGCCGCGGCGGAACCGGCATGGGCCACGAACCAGCCGAGGGAGTCGATGTCGTCCGCGAGCACCGGGCTTTCCCCGGCGCCCCCCGGCGCATAGAAGGCCACGGAAAGCAGGATGTTGCCGAGCAGGGCCAGCGCGATGCCCACCGAACAGATGATGAGATATTTCCAGGTGGCTTCCAGCGAGCGCCGGTGCCGGTGAAAATAGATGAGCGGCGCGCTGGAGAGCGTGGTGGCCTCGATGCCGACCCAGAGGGCGCCCAGATGCGGCGTGGTGGTCACAAGGCTCATGGCCGCGAGAAAAAAACAGAGGCAGGCGGTGAAGCGGCGCTCGGGCGCATTGGTGAAGGGGCGCCCGTCGTGGATGCAGGTGCGCACCTCGATGGCCTCTTCCTCGCGCAGGTAGCCCACGGCATAGATGGACGCCGCGAGGAACAGCAGGCTCGCCAGGATGAGGAACAGCGCGCCCAGGGCATCCGGCGCCAGCAGGCCGCCCAGCGCGGCGGGATGGGCTCCGGCGGCAACGGCCATGACAATGGCGAGCGAAAGGCAGACATGGCCGGCGGCGGTGACGGGCAAAAGGACGCGGCAGAAGCCCGCGTTGCCCACCGCCAGCATGAGCAGGCCCGCCACAAGGGGGAGAAGGATCAGGGCTTCAAGCATGATCAGTCCCTGAGGCTGCGGAAGCGGCCCGTGTCGATGGAATCAAAGGTCTCGCCGATATGCCCGATGGCATTGCCCATGACAAAGACCGCCACAAAGATGTCCAGCAGCAGGGCCAGCTCGAACCAGATGGCGCCGGCGGCCATGAGCGGGACGCCCAGAAGGAAGATGCCGTTTTCCGCCACAAGGTAGCCGATGACCTGCGAAATGGCCGAGACGCGGCCCACCACCAGGATAAGCCCGCAAAAAAGCGTCGTCAGCGCCGTGGGCAACAGCAGCGGCGGGAACAGGTTCGGCAGGATGGGCAGGCGCGTCTCCAGCCAGAGTGAGAACACGAGCCCCAGAATGCCCGTGAACACCGCCGCGCCGAGATGAAGGCGGGGCCGGGGCTTGTCCGAGGGCGTGAGCCTGCGCCGGGTGCGCTCCAAAAGGCCGGGCAGCAGCGCGCCCTTGATGCCGAAAACCGCGCAGGCAAGCAGGGCATGATCCATGCCGAGCAACAGCAGCGCCAGCAACATGCCCTGAAACGCGGTGAGGCGGATGATCGGGGCGATGCCCGGCGCTCCGAGCAGCAGCAGGTTGTTCAGCAGCAGAAGAAAAAGAATGGTGGAAAACAGCGAGGTCAGCGAGATCATGGGGCCGATGCTCTCCGTGAATGCGGCGGCGCGCCTAGCGGGCCTGCGTCAGGATGAGGGCCAGAGCCGCCAGGGCGGCGGCCACGCCAAGGAAATGCGGCACGCGCGTGAGCCGCAGCCGGGCCATGGCGGACTCCACCACGCCCACGGCAACGCCGACGCCGAGGATGACCAGCACCGAGAGCGCCGCGTGTTCCCAGAGCGGCAGCGGCGGCACGAGCAGGCCGGCCACCAGGGCCGCGAAAAACCAGAGCTTGAGCGCCGCCCCGTAGACGATCATGGCAAGATTGGGCCCGGAATGGTCAAGCACCATGACCTCATGGATCATGGTCAGCTCCAGATGGGTCGTGGGATCGTCCACCGGGATGCGGCAGTTTTCCGCCAGCAGGAGGAGGAAAAAGACCGCGGGCGCCAGCAGGAGCTCGGGACGCCCCGCCTGCCAGAATGCCGCCATGTCGCCATTGAACAGCGCGGAAAGCGAAAAGGCCGCGCGCGCGTCAGGCCCCGCATCGGCGATGCCGCGTCCCAGGTCGAGGCTCAGGCTGGTGAGCGTCAGAAAGGCAAGGAAAAGCGCGGGTTCGCCCAGGGCCGAAAACGCCGCTTCCCGGCTCGCCCCCATCCCCTCGAAGGAAGAACCCGTATCCAGAGCCGCCAGCATGACCGCGAAACGCCCCATGCCGAGCAGATACGCCGCCAGCAGGAAATCCCCGCCAAAGGCCAGCGGCGAGGGAACGCCCCCCAGCGGCAGGAGCGCCAGCGCGCACAGGGCCGCCGCCAGCGACACTCCCGGCGCCGCCGCAAAGGTCCAGGTGGTGGCGCGGCTGATGACCTCGCCCTTGCCGAGCAGTTTGGCAAGGTCATAATAGGTCTGGAGCAGGGGCTTGCCGTGGCGCCCGGCCACCATGGCCTTGACGCGGTTGATGATGCCCGGCAGCAGCGGCGCCAGCGCCAGGGCCAGCGCAAGCTGGAGAAAAAAGGCGGTCGGCGCGCTCATGGCCTGAGCCCCCAGACGAGAAGCCCCACCACGGTGGCGAGGATATAGAGGATATAGAGGTGGATCTTGCCGTGCTGGAGGATCTTGCAGGCATTGCAGACCCGTTCCACCAGCTCGAAGAGCGGGGCGAAGAAATGCGTCCGCAGGCGGTCCGGCGCGGCCACGCTGAAGATGGCGCGGTCGGGGAATATGCCCTCCGGCGCTCCGCCCCGCGTCCGCAGGCCCATGAACGGCGCGAACAGCCGCGCCAGCGGTTCGGAAAACGAGGCGTCCGTATACTGGATACGCGCCGAGGACGCCTGATAACCGCAGCCCCACGTTTTTTCCCGCAGTATCCCGCGCCGCCGCAGCAGCAGGCCGCGCGCGGCAAAAAGGCAGAACGCCAGGGCAACGCCGCCTCCGCCGATCATGGAGACCATGGCGAGGCAGCGGCGCATCTGCGCGTCAACGCCGGGAATATCCGGCGCAAGCCCCTGGGGGAAGGGCATGACCGAGAGTGCCGTCCCGGCGGCGAGGTCGAAAAAGTACGGCGCGAACAGGCCCCCGGCCACACAGGCCGCCGCGGGAAGCGCCAGCGGCCAGAGGCCGCGCCAGCCAACGGCGTGGGCATTGGCCGCAAAGCCCGTGCGCGGCTCCCCCAGAAAGGTGGCGCCATAGGCGCGGACATAGACCGCCGCCGCGAGGCCGCTCACCAGCGCAAGGCCCGCCAGGGTGAACAACAGGCCGAGCTGGCGCTCCACCCCGGGCAGGGAGGCGCCGTCCAGCAGCGACATGGCAAGGACGAACTCCGAGGCAAAACCGCTCAGCGGCGGCAGACAGGCAATGGAGGCCGCGCCCAGGGCAAAGGCCGCGCCCACGAGCGGGAGCCTCCGTTGCAGGCCGCCCAGCAGCTCCATGCGCACCGTGCCCGCTGCATGGAGTACCTCGCCCGCGCAGAGGAAGAGCAGTCCCTTGAACCCGGCATGGTTGAGCATGTGGAGCAGCGCCCCGGAAAAACCCAGCAGGGCCGTCCAGGCGTCGCCGGTGGCCACGCCCACCAGGCCCGCGCCCGCGCCCATGAACATGAGCCCCATGTTCTCCACGCTGGAATAGGCGAGCAGGCGCTTGAGATTGCCCTGCCCCAACGCCTTGAGGATGCCCAGCAGCGCCGTGGCGAGGCCCAGCAGCAGCAGGAACCAGCCCCACCACTCGGGAAGCGCGCCGAGCACCCCCGCCGGCGGCGCCCCGCCCAGCAGGGCCAGCGCGCGGAGCAGCCCGTACAGGCCGGCATTGATCATGGCCCCGGAAAGCAGGGCCGAAACATGGCTGGGCGCGGCGGGGTGCGCTTCCGGCAGCCAGACGTGGAGCGGCGCCACGCCCGCCTTGGCCCCGAAACCGGCCACGGCCAGCAGGAAGAGCGCCGAAAGCGTCCCCGGCCCGGCATCGGCCAGCGGCGCGCAGCCTTCGCTGGTCAGCGCCGTGCTGCCCGTCACCTGCCAGAGCAGGATGAAGAAGGCGAGCAGGAATACCGCCCCCAGATGGGCCGCCACCAGATAGACCCATGAGGCGTCGCGCACCTTGCTGTCGCCATCGTTGAAATCAATGAGGAAGAACGGCGCAAGGGACATGATCTCCCAGGCGAGGAGGAAAAGGATGGCGTCCCGCGCGCACATCACCGCGGCCATGCCGAGCAGGAGCAGGAGAAAGAAAAACCAGTGCGCCGCGAGATTGTGCTCGGCG
>URHE01000013.1 GCA_900547595.1 uncultured Desulfovibrio sp. | reverse complement strand
GGAGAGCACCAGTTCCGGCTGCGCGCCGTCGGCGGGCGCCGTGATGCCGTGGTGGGCCAGCACCGGTTCGCCGGGGGCGCTCGGTTCAAGAGAGATGCTTGCGCTCTTGCCGTCGCCGTTTTCCCCGGCGGCGAGGGTGATGTCCGTGGCGGTCTCGCGGGTGCGGCCAATGGCAAAGGCCGCGCCCGGCAGGCGCCCCAGGTCCGCCACGTCCCGGGCGCTGAAGCGGCCTCCGTCGCCCTTGGGCGTGATGATGAGCACTGTGGGGTCTTGCAGCAGGCGCTGGCGCATGCCTTCGATGACGCCGTTCTTCAGCCCCTGAAGGACCAGAAGCGGCGTGAGCATGCTCGCCAGGGCGAGGATGGCGCACAGCGTGAGCGAGCGTTCAAAGCGCCAGTCGCGTGCGGCAAGGCGCAGGGCGAGGGCGAGCTTTTTCAGCATGGGGCGGCCTCCGCACGGGCGTTGCCGTCATCCAGAACGGCGGCGACGCCCTGTTCGTCCTCCTCAATGCGGAAGGCCAGTTCCGCCAGGCCGCCCCGGCGCGCCCAGTCGGCGTTGTGCGTCACGAGCACAAGGCTGCCCTGGTGAAACTCCAGGGCGGTGAGAAAGGCATCCATGACGCGGGCCGCATGCACGGGGTCCAGGGCGGCGGTGGGTTCATCCGCGAGAATGAGCTGCGGCCCCGGCGTGAGCGCGCGGACAATGGCCGCGCGTTGCCGTTCGCCCACGGAAAGCGTGGCGGGCATGGCCCTGAACAGATGGCCCACGCCCAGAGTTCCGGCCAGCTCGCGGGCCCGCGCGGCGGCCTCGGCGGGGGCCACGCCGGCGAGCCGCGCCGTGAGCGTCATGTTTTCGCCCACCTCAAGAAAGGGCAATAACTCGCCGGACTGGAGCACATAGCCCATATGCTCCAGACGCAGGGCGGCCATGGCGTCGTGGCGCTCCCCGCGCCAGAGGGCCGTCACATCCAGCGGCGGGGCGTCCGCCCGCGGCGCGAAGCTGAAGCGTTCCGCGCTGTCGGGCCTCAGGGCAAGACCGAGCAGATCAAGGGTGGTGCTCTTGCCGCAGCCGCTGGGCCCGGTAATGGCAAGACGCGCCCCGCGCGGGATGTGCAGGCTGCGGATGAGCAGCCGGTACCCCTGTTCGCGCCGGCGGCGTTTCACGAGATTTTCTATGGCATAGAGCATTTTCGGTCCCCGGCGCATTTCCCGCGTTGGGGGCGCCGTGTTCCGAGCATGCCAAACAGGACGGCAAAGGTCGAGAAAAAAAGGATCAGCGCTCAGGGCCGGAAATGATGATGTCCGCCCTTTTTATGCGGATGGTTGCCGTTCCGGGGGGGTGGGTCCGCCATGGATATTTATTATTTGATAAAAGAAATTGTTTCTTGTAATATTGATGAAGAAATATTTCTTGTCACATATTTGCGAGGTGCCCGCATGTCGCTGTCCCGCCACCGGAATGAGCTGAAGAACCTGTACGCGGCCCGCATCGCCCATGCCTCGTCCGATCCGCGCCAGGTCCTGTTCTGTCGGAGCCTGCGCTACCTCATTGACCATGCGGAAGAGTTTGATGCCTGTGTTCCGGAAGACAATCCCTTTTACCGGGAATTCACGGCATTGCTGACAACGGGCTTCGGCTCCGAAGAGGACTGTTTCAGTCTCTTTGAATGTGTGGTCATCTTTTTCCGCCTGCGCCAGTGCGCCGGCGGCATGGCCGCGCCAAGCCCGGTGGAGCGCGATGTGCTGCGGCATTTCGAGCAATGCGGCGAATGGCTCCCGGAAGATGCCACACTTGTGTGCGAATGGTACTGGCGGCGCATTCCCGCGCTGGCGGTCGGACAGGCGCCCGCCGCGGGGTAGACCGCGCGAGGGGCGGCCTACGGCGCCAGCAGCCTGCGCGCCAGGGCCACGCTGCCGAGGCCGAGAAAGACCAGAGCAATGGAACCGGCCACATGCAGGGTCACGGCGCAGGCGCAGAGCAGCCAGCGGCCCTGCTGGAGGAGGGCCGCCATCTCCGCCGAAAATGCGGAAAACGTCGTCAGTGAGCCGAGAAAGCCGGTGATGACGAGCAGCCGCCATTCCCCGGCGGCGTGGGGAACGAGGGAAAAGACGCCCAGAGCCACGCCCATGAGCCAGCCGCCGAGCCAGTTGACGGCCAGGGTGCCCAGCGGCAGGGCGGCCACAAGGGGATTGAGCGCCTGATTGGCGAGCCAGCGGAGGCTTGCGCCGGCGCAGGCGCCCAGGCAGACGGCGAACAGAGAATGCAGCATGCTGATGTTGATGCGGCGCGCGGCCCCAAAGGCCGCGCGCCGCTTTTCGTTTCAGGGTTCAGGGCTCCCGATGCCTAGAACGCGCCGGGGTTGGCCGCGATGAGCACCCAGCAGATGATGCCGACCACAATGCCGTAGAGCAGGAAGGGCCAGAAGGTCTTGCGCATGACCTCGCCCTCGCGGCCCGAGAGGCCCACCACAGCGCAGGCGGCCACGATGTTGTGGATGCAGATCATGTTGCCCATGGCGCCGCCCACGGTCTGCGCGGCTTCAATGATGGAGCGCGGCAGGGTGAGCATGGTGGCCATGTCCCACTGGAATTCGCCGAACATGAGGTCCGAGATGGTGGCCGAGCCGGTGATGAAGGCGCCGAGGCCGCCCACAAAGGCCGCCAGCAGGGGCCAGATGTTCCCGGCAGCCGCGCCCACGGTCTCGGCCAGGGCCAGCGGCATGGAGGGGGCATTGAGCGGGTTCACCGCCGAGCCGCGGAAGATGGCCACCAGGGCCACGGCGAAGCAGAGGGCGATGGTGGGGGACTTCATCTTGCGGATGCTCTCCGACCACGCGGCCTTGACGGCGGGCGCGGGCATCTTGTGCAGCCAGATGGTGAGCAGGGCCACGAAGATGAAGAAGGTGCCGGGCAGGTAGAGATAGGTGATGCTCTCACTGATGTCGGCAAAGCCGAGGATGTTGCTGAAGGTGATCTTCTGCGCGGTCATCCAGCCCTTGATGCCCAGTTCGGGGATGCGGGAGATGACGAGCAGGATGCAGATGATGACATAGGGCAGCCACGCCTGGAACTGGCTCATGTGCGCCTTGAATTCGGTGCCGGTGTTCTGGCTGGCCGTGCCGGACCACGAGGCGTCCCACTTGGCGGGATCGCCAAAGCCCCAGCTGTCCTTCGGCACGCAGAAGCCCTGCTTGGCGCCCCAGACCACCACGCCCAGGCCGAGAAGGCCGCCGAGCATGGCCGGGAATTCGGGGCCGAGGGCCCAGGCGCAGGCCACATAGGGCACCAGGAAGCAGATGGCCGCAAAGACGCAGAATTTCCAGGCGCGGAAACCGGCGGCCCAGGAGCGTTCGGGACCCCAGAAGCGGGTCATGAAGCCGAGCATGAAGATGGTGAGGATGATGGCCATGGGCCCGTGCATGAAGGTGGCCCATTCGCCCACGAGCTTGGCGAAGCCGTCAAAGCCGGTGAAGGGCACCGAGGGATCGGCGCCGACGATGGCCGCGATCTTGTCCTTGAGCAGGCCAAAGCCCACGAGAATGGGGGTGCCCACCGCGCCGAAGGAGACGGGCACGCTGTTGAATACCAGGCAGACCACGGCGGCGGCCATGGCCGGGAAGCCGAGGCCCAGCAGGAGCGGCGCCGCCAGGGCCGCGGGCGTGCCGAAGCCCGCCGCGCCCTCGATGAAGGCCGCGAAGAGGAAGCCGATGATGATGGCCTGCACGCGGCGGTCACGGCTCACGTTCTGCATGCCGTACTGGATGGTCTCCATGCCGCCGCTTTTTTCCAGCGTGTAGAGGATGAGGATGGCGCCAAAGACGATGATCAGCACGCCGATGGCGATGATCACGCCCTGGATGGAGAGCGCCGCCAGCCGCAGGATGGAAATATCCCAGCCAAAGACGGCGCAGACGACGCAGGCGAGCCAGGCAAAGGGCATGGCCCGTGTGGCGGGCCAGCGCATGCCCACCATGAGGACCAGAGCGACCACAATGGGGATGATCGCCAAGAGTGCCAGAAATCCAATCGACATGAATACCTCCCTCGGAACCCGGTTTACGGCACACGGCCCGAAGAACCTGCTGGAGAGTCCGGCGGTGGCCGCGCTTCGCGCGGCAGCTGCCGTTGGCGCGAACGCGGGGCGCCGCTTCGGTTCGCGGGCCGATGTCAAAAAAAATTCCAGTCCTTTATGAATAGCGTAAAGCCCATTCAAAGCGCAAGGGGGAACGAAAAATTTTCCCGGTTCTCCCGCGCGCCGTCAGGGCATGGGAGGCCGATGCGCAAAGTAACGGCTGGAGCGAGGCAGCGAAACCTGAGAAAATATCTGTCTTGCAGATATTTTCCTCAGCACAATGCGTTAAACGGAACGGGGCGCGCCCTCCCCGGCGGAAGGCGCGCCCCGTTCTGCTTCAGTCAGCCCGTGGGGCCGTCTAGTTTTTCTTGAGGTTTTCGGCCAGCAGCTCGGCGATGTGCTGCACCTTGACCTTCATGCCCTTCTTTTCCGCGCCGCCCTTGATCTGCATGACGCAGCCGGGGCAGTCCACCACCACGCGGGCGGCGCCGGTCTCGTCGATGTGCTTCAGCTTGTTGTCCATGAGCTGGCCGGAAATTTCCGGGAACTTCATGGAATAGGTGCCGCCGAAGCCGCAGCAGACCTCTTCTTCCTCGCAGGGCACATATTCCGCCGCGTCGGCGATGAGCGCGCGCGGGGCTTCCTTGACCTTGAGGCCGCGGCAGAGGTGGCAGGAGGCGTGATAGGTGACTTTCTCGCCGCTGTTGATGAAGTCCTCGGGCTTGAGGCCGAGCTTGTCATGCACAAAGGAGCTGAAGTCGATGATCTTGTCCGCGAAAGCCTGAGCCTCGAAGCGTTCCGGATCGTTCTCCAGCAGCTTGGGATAGACATGCTTGAGGTGCGAGGCGCAGCTCGCGCAGAGCGTGACGATATAGTCGTAGTCTTTGGGGTTGAACGCCCCGATGTTCTGTTTGGCGATCTCGATGGAGGTCTTGCGCTGGCCCATCATCTCCACGGGCAGGCCGCAGCAGGTCTGCTCCATGGGGAAGTCCACGGCCACGTTTTTGGCCGCCATGATCTTGACCGCCGCCTCCAGCTCCTCGGGATAGATGAAGTCCTGCGCGCAGCCGCCGAAGATGGCGACCTTCATGACCGGGTTCTGCACGCGGGGCGCGATGGATTCCCACTTGTCGCGGAACGCCTTGGGCGCCAGGGCGGGCAGGGCCTTGAAGCCGTGCTTGCCCAAGAACATGTTGGGCAGGTGCCGCTGGAACTGCGTGCCGCCGGTGAAGGGCTTCTGGGCCTTGCTGGCAAAGCGCAGCAGCGTCTGGAAGAGCTTGCGGTTCTTCATCACCGAAGCCAGGAGCGCGGCCTGGGCGCCGCCGCCCTGCTCATCGGTGACGCGGGCGCGGATCTCGCGGATGAGGCGCGGCAGGTCGATGCCGCCCGCGCAGACATTGGCGCAGGATTCACAGCCCACGCAGTTCTGGCAGAGCACCTTGGCCTTGTCCTTGCCGTGGAAGAAGTAGGTCAGGATGAGGCCGATGGCGCCGATATAGATGTAGCCCATCTTGTGGCCGCCCACCAGGCGGAAAACCGGGCAGACATTGGCGCAGGCGCCGCAGCGCACGCAACGGAATATCTGCGAGAAGAGCGGGTCCTTGGCGATCTCGGTGCGGCCGTTGTCCAGAAAGACCACATGGAGTTCCTTGCGGCCATCCGGGCCCACGGCGCAGGGCACGCACCCGCAGATAAGGCTCACATAGGCCGTGAGGCGCTGGGCCGTGGCGTTGCGCGGCAGGACCTGAAGCGCCGTGAGCGCCACGTCGAGGGTGGGCACCAGCTTGTCCAGGCCGGCAATGGCCACGTGCAGGGGCGGCAGGGTCTCCACCATGCGGGCGTTGCCCTCGTTGGTGACGGTGGAGATGGCGCCGTTTTCGGCAATGGCGAAGTTGCAGCCGGAAATGCCCATGTCCGCCGCGATGAACTTGCGCCGCAGCTGGACGCGCGCCACCTTGACGAGCTTCTGCACGTCCTCGGCTTCCTGTTTTTCGCCGGTCTCCTTCTCGAAGTTGTCCGCCACCTGATAGCGGGAAAGGTGGATGGCCGGCATGACCATGTGCGAGGGGCCTTCATGGCGCAGCTGGATGATCCACTCGCCGAGGTCGGTCTCATCCACGATCATGCCCGCCTTTTCCAGCGCGGGATTGAGCTGGATCTCCTCGGCGGTCATGGACTTGGACTTGACCACGCGCCTGACGTTGTGCTTTTTGGCGATGCCGACGATGATCTGGTTGGCTTCATCCGCATCCTTGGCGCGATGCACATGGACGCCGCGCTTTTCGGCCTCGGCCCTGAACTGTTCGTACAGTTCCTCCATGTGCTGGCAGGCGTCGTCCTTGGCGGCCGCGATCTCCTGGATGAGCTTGCGCTCGTCCACGTCCTTGAACACGGCTTCGCGGTTGGCCTTGTAGGCCACGGCAAAGGTGTCCAGGGTGCGCCGCAGGAACTCGTCGCCCAGGGCCTCGTCGATCTGCTTGCGATAGTCGGAAAGGGTGGACGGCGCGTTATGCATGGCCTTGGTCCTCCAGAAGAATGATGTGCAGTTCCAGCGGGCCGTGCACGCCCACCGCGGCCACGCGCTCGATGTCGGCGGTGCGGCTGGGGCCGGTGACAAAGGTGGTGAAGGTGCCCGCGCCGTCCTTGTGGGCGTTCATGCGCTCGCGCAGCTTTTCGGCCACGGAGGGCAGGTCGGGATAGATTTCGGACTTGCGCAGCACGACCACGTTGATCTCCGCGATCATGCCCGCAAGGCGCGCGTCCTCGTTGTCCGTGTCCAGCATGCAGGTGCCGCTGGCGGCCACACCGAGGACGGCCTCGGAAAGGCCCACGTCGATGCCCGCGAGGTAGCCGCGCAGGCCCTCGCGCAGGCAGAGGAAGCCCTTTTCCCGGCAGGCGTTTTCCAGCGCGGCGAAATCCGCGTCATTCAGGGCCGGCGCCGCCACCACGCGCTGGACGCGGGTGGGGCATTTGTTGGGCCCGAGCGGGCCCGTCTCCGTACCCGGTTCATCGGCGAGCAGCTGGGCGGGGGCCTTGCTTTCACAGACGTCCACCACATATTGCAGGGCCGCTTCCATGGTGGGCAGTTCCTGCACCACGGCGTTGACCAGTGCGGCCTTGGCGCTGAAAGCCTCGACCAGTTCCTGGTTCACAGGGGGCATAGGTTTCTCCTTTAAGTTCATGCCAAAAGGCGGTTCTCCCGGCGTCTGCACGGGGGCCGGTTGCGCGTTGGGGCCCGGAATTTTCGCGATCGGGAACTAGTCCAGGCTTTCGGCGTAGAGTTCCACCGTGTGCTTGACCTGGACCGGGTCCCTGTTCTGGGAAAGCACGTCCTCCAGCTGCATCATGCAGGCCGGGCAGCCCGCGCTCACCACCCTGGCGCCGGTGGCCACCACATTGTCGCGCTTGCGCTGGCCGATCTTGCGCGAATAGTCGTAGTGGAAGAGGTTGAAGGAACCGCCGCAGCCGCAGCAGCGGTCGGCTTCGTTCATCTCCTTCAGCGCATAGCCGGGGTTGGCCTGGACCACCATGCGCGGTTCCCTGCTCACGCCCAGGGATTTCTTGAGGTGGCAGGAATCGTGATAGGTGACGGTGGTGGCGCCGGGCCTGGGTTCGGCGGGCGTGACGCCGAGCACATCCACGATGAAGACGTTGATGTCCATGCTCTTGGCAGCAATGCCGGCGGCAAGCTTTGCCTCGGAGGCGCCCAGCCGTTCCGCGTAGCGGGGCCAGAGTTCCTTGATGGTCGAGGTGCAGGAGGCGCAGGGCGTGAGCAGATAGTCAAAGTCGCCCCTGGCGAGCGCGGCCAGATTGACCCGGAGCTCCCTGAGCATACCTTCGGCATCGCCCGACGACACGGCCGGGATGCCGCAGCAGGCGAATTCCGCGGGCATGTACACCGCCACCTTGTGGTGCCGCAGCACCTTGAGGCAGGCTTCGCTCATTTCCACATACATCTTGTCGCCCAGACAGCCGGGGAAGAAGGCCGCCTTGATGCCGCCGGCCGGGCGCGGCTCGTCCAGGGCGCCGTAAATGGCGTGCAGGGGCTTTTTCGCCAGCGGGCGGATGTGGCGGTCGCCCAGAATGAAGTTGAACATGGGCGCGCAGACCGTGCCCTGGGCATCGCCCGTCTTGCGGAAGAGCAGGCCCTGCACCGGCGCGCCCACGCGCATGGCGAAGTTGAAGAGCCCCGGCTTGGCGAGCAGGGTGCGGAACACGAGCTTCTTGATGGGATTGAGGCCGAGGTAGGCATAGACCACCTCGCGCGCCTCCATGAAGATGTCCATGATCCGGACGCCGGGCGGGCACGCGGCCTGGCAGGAGCCGCAGAGCAGGCAGCGGCCCAGCTTGTCGGCCAGGGCCTCGGGATCGTCCAGCAGCATGTGGGCGAGATTGTTGATGAGGAAGAGCTTGCCCCGCGCCACGTCGGCCTCCTGTCCGGAAGCGCCGAACATGGGACAGACCGCCTGGCACATGCCGCACCGCATGCAGGCCGTGATCCTGTCGTCCAGCGCCATGAGGCGCTGGGCCAGCTTTTGCAGATTGTTTTCCATGGGCTAGATCTCCACCATTTTCGTGGGATTGAGCAGACCCTTGGGGTCAAGGGCGCGCCGGAGCCTGCGCGAGAACTCGATGGCGCCGCGCCCGGTCTCCTTTTCCAGCCACTTGGCCTTGGCCGTGCCGATGCCGTGCTCGCCCGAAAGCGTGCCCTGAAGGCGGATGGCCACGTCAAACATTTCGTCCACGGCGGCTTCCACGCGCGCGAATTCCTCCTTGTCGCGCTTGTCGCAGAGGAAGGTGGGGTGCAGGTTGCCGTCGCCCGCATGGCCGAAGGTGCCGACCTCCACCTTGTGCTTGGCCGCGATCTCGTTGACGGCCTTCATCATGGCCGGGATCTGCGAGCGCGGCACCGTGGCGTCCTCCAGCACCGTTGTGGGCCGGCAGCGCGCGAGCACGGGCAGGGCCTGGCGGCGGGCCTCCCAGAGGCGGTTCTTTTCTTCCGCGTCCTTGGGCACATGGACGGCGGTGGCGTTGTTGGCCTTGAGGACCTTCTCCACGGCGGCGGCGTCGTCCGCCACCTGGGCCGGGTGGCCGTCCACCTCGATGAGCAGGATGGCGCCGGCTTCGCGCGGAAGCCCGGCATGGGTGAAGTCGTCCACGCGCACGATGGTGTTGTTGTCAAGAAACTCCAGGGTACAGGGCAGGATGTGGGCCGCGATGATGCCCGCCACGGCCTCGGCCGCGTCCTGCATGTCCGCAAAGACGGCCATGAGCGCCTGGGAGGCGCGCGGCGGCGGAATGAGCTTCATCACGGCCTGCGAGATGATGCCGAGCGTGCCCTCGGACTGGATCATGAGGCCGGGCAGGTTGTAGCCGGTCACGCATTTCACCGTGCGCGAGCCGGAGCGCACCAGGGCGCCCGTGGAATCGAAGAACTCGATGCCCATGAGGTAGTCCTTGGTGACGCCGTATTTCAGGCCGCGCAGGCCGCCCGCGTTCTCGGCGATGTTGCCGCCCAGGGTGGAGACCGTCTGGGAGCCCGGATCGGGCGGGTAGAAGAGGCCCTTTTTCGCCACTTCGGCGGCGAACTGGGCCGTGATGACGCCGGGCTCCACCACGGCGTAGAGGTCGTTGGTGTTGATCTCGATGATCCGGTTGAGGGCCGTGGTGAGAATGACGGCGGAATCCACGCTGTCGGGGATGGTGCCGCCGGAAAGGTTGGTGCCCGCGCCGCGCACGGTCATGGGCACGCCGGCCTCATAGAGCTTTTTCACGCACTGGCCGAGCTGCTCCGCGGTGGTGGGGCGCAGCACCATGGCGGGCGTCACCGAGGGGAGGACAGCCGAATCGAATGAATAACTCTGCCGGTCGGCGTCGGAGGTAAAGACGTTTTCCTTGCCGAGCAGGTCTTCAAAATCCTTGATCAGTGCCTGACTTGCCATAGAACCTCCTCGCTCCTGCGGGATGGTGCCGATGCGTGGACTGCGCATCCGGCGCGCCGGAATGCCGCGGACGCGCGGGCCCGCCGCGCGCACGCTTCCGGGATATTCCGAAAAGGGGATGCCCCGCGCCGGCGCCCCGCGCCGCCGGGCCGGAATGCCGGCCAGGCGCCGGGGATACCGGCGGTACGTTGCCTCTGCCTGTACTATCTCTTCCACTGTAGCAGCCGCCGGGCAAATACGCAACGAAAACCCGCGCGCCGGAGGACAGGATGGCGGCGCCGCCTGAAGCCGGCGCCCATGCCGGGCGCCCTGCCTTGACGGGCGGGGGCCTCCCGCCTATGGTGAAAGTGCGGGGCCGCGCCCCCGGCGGTTCAGGCCCGCAGGTTCCGGAAAGAATGC
This sequence comes from uncultured Desulfovibrio sp., assembly GCA_900547595.1. Classification (GTDB taxonomy): domain Bacteria; phylum Desulfobacterota; class Desulfovibrionia; order Desulfovibrionales; family Desulfovibrionaceae; genus Desulfovibrio. The sequence goes on along the minus strand of URHE01000013.1, from coordinate 20,563 downwards.
CGCCATGCCCGCACCACGTTTCGCCATGCCCTTTTTCCTGCCCGTGTTCGCCTTTGCGGCGGCCATCGGCGCGGGCGGCTTCCTTCTGGGGCTGGACGTGTTCGCCACGCAGCCCGTGCGCCCGGTGGACGCGCTCTTCCTCGCCACATCGGCGGTCTGCGTCACGGGGCTGGCCCCGTTCGACATTTTCGCCGTCTATACCCGGGCCGGCCAGTGCATCGTTCTGGCCCTCGTCCAGCTGGGCGGCATCGGCATCTTTACCTATGCCACGCTCTTCGTGCATCTCATGGGCCGCAGGATCTCGCTTTCGGACCGGGTGGCCGTGGAGCAGGGCCTGTTCTATGATCACGGGTTCAGCCTGTCGGCCTTTGTGCGCCGGGTCGTCGTCCTTGTTTTCGTCATCGAGGCCGCGGGCGCCCTCTGCCTGCTTGGGCTGCGGGAGGAGGGGATCGGCCTGTTCAACGCGGTCTTTCTTTCCGTTTCGGCGTTCTGCAATGCGGGCTTCGCGCCCTGGGGCGACAGCCTGGAACGCTTCCGGGGGGCCCTGGGGCTGAACGGCATCCTCATGGTGCTCATCGTGCTGGGCGGGCTGGGCTTTTTTGTGCTGGACGATCTCCTGCGGCGTCTGCGGCACGGCCTTGGCCGCCGCTTCGGCCCGGCGCGCCGGCTGCCGCAGCCGGAAAACGCGGCTCCCCGTCTTTCCTGGTGCAGCCGGCTGGTGCTCCGGACGACCTTCTGGCTCATCGTTGCCGGCGGCCTGGGCATTTTCGCGCTGGAATGGCGCAATCCGGCCTTTGCGGGCATGCCCGTTCACGAGCGCCTGCTTTCGGCGTTTTTTGCGTCCGTGAGCTGCCGCACGGCGGGGTTCGCCACGGTGGACCAGGCGTCGTTCAGCACGGCCAGCCTCCTGCTCGTGATCCTGCTCATGGGCATTGGCGGTTCGCCCGGCTCCTGCGCGGGCGGCATCAAGACCACCACCTTTCGCGTGGTGCTGGCCCAGCTTCGCGCGCGGCTCACGGGGCGGCCGCAGGCGGTGCTTCAGGGGCGCGGCCTGACACCTGCCACCATCAGCCAGGCGTTCCTGCTCTTTTTCTGCGCCACCTTCATCATCCTGGCCGCGAGCTTCGCCCTGCTTTTGCTGGAGCGGGGCGCCAAGCCGCATACGGGCTCGGCGCCGTTTTTCGACATTGTGTTCGAGGTGGTCTCCGCGTTCTGCACGGTGGGGCTTTCCCTCAATCTGACGCCCGGACTCGGCGATGCCGGCAAGCTTGTGCTCTGCTGCGCCATGTTCGTCGGCAAGCTGGGCCCCATCTGGCTCATCGGCGCGGTCAGCCAGCTGACGGCGCCCCAGGCGTTCCGGTATCCTGAAGAAACGCTGCCCGTGGGCTAGAGGCCCGCGGCGACCAAAGGCGGACGGCATGAAACATGCGGGCGAGACGGGCATCATCGGGCTCGGCAAGTTCGGCCTCCAGCTCGGCACGGTGCTTGCCGGTCTGGGCGACAGATGTGTGGGCGTGGATGTGGCCCCGGCCCGGGTGCAGCTCGCCCGGGAGGTGCTGACCCAGGCGTGGGAAGCCGACGCCACGGACAAGACCGCCCTGGCGCAGCTGCATTTCGCCGGGCTGGAGACCGTTGTCATTTCGGCGGGCGACAATCTGGAAACATCCATCCTGGTGGCGCTCAACCTGCTGGAACTGGGCGTGCGCAACATCATCGCCAAGGCGGCCACGCCCCTGCATGCCAAGGTGCTGCGGCGCATGGGGGTCAGGCGCGTCATCCAGCCGGAGATCGACGCCGCCACCCAGCTGGCCCATGTTCTGGACAATCCTGGCCTGCTGGACCTGTTGCCCATCGGCAGGGGCGTGGCCCTGCAGGAAGTGATGGTGGAGCGCCTGGCGGGCAAGAGCCTGCGGGAGTTGAACCTGCGCCGTGAAAACCATGTGCTGGTTGCCGGGGTGCAGGGAGCCGGCGACCGGGAATACCGCTTTGTGCCCGATCCCGACAGGCCGTTGCAGGCCGGGGACAAGCTGCTCGTCATCGGCTACAGGGACGCTGTGGCCGCCATGGCCGCCAGGGCGTGAGCCCCGCCGGGGACGGCCCGCCGCCGATTGCCATGCGCGGCGGCTTTGGATATGATTCCGGACCATTTGCCGTTGAGGTGGTCCATGGCCGACATGAAGCCGGATGTTCGTGAAGAGCCGGAAAGCTGGTTCAATGCAGCGTGTTCGCAGCGCGCGTTCATCAACCTCGTCTTTCTGCTGGACAAGTGCGAGGTCTCCCGGTTCGCCGCGCCCTGCATCATGATCAAGAACGGCCACTTCGTGGTCCGCGCCGAGCTGGAACAGCTGGCGGCGCATCCGCTCATCTGGGGCTCCGAAGTCAGCGGCTATTTCACGGTCATGCGCGACAAGCCCGTGACCTGCCACTTTCTGTCGCGGCTCGCCCGCATCTACAACGGGCCGCTCAATTCCATGTATCTCGTCTTTCCCCTGCCGGAAGAGGTCGATCACAACCAGCGCCGGTTCAGCAAACGCGTCAACCTGGACAGGGAAAGCGCCGGGGGCTTCGGCGTCTGGTACGGGCGGCTGGTGCACGGCGGCCCCGAGGATCTGCCGGAACTCGCCTGGACGCCGCTGGAAAATGACGAGTGCGAGCTTGGCGAGCTTTCGGCCTCCGGCATGCGCCTGGACGCGCTGGGCGCGAGTCCGCTCTCGCATTCCTCCATCAACGACCCCGTCTTGCTCAAGGGCGATTTCGGCAGAAGCGGCGAACCCAATCCCCTCTTCGTGCGCGGCGCCATCGTGCGCGCCATGCCCAAGCCCGATGCCGAGGGCGTCATGAGTTACGGCTGCCGCTTTCTCTCGTGGCGCAAGGTGGTGACGCCCTTCGCCAATACCTGGTTCCGGGTGGACGAGGACGGCGTGGGCGCCATCGCCGAGTGGCTCAATCGGAACTTCCGCGCGGTTTCGTCGTAGGGCGTTTTGAACGGCAAAAGGCTCCGATGCGCCGCCACGTCCAGGATTTCGGGATCAGGCTCTCGGGTACGCATCCGTGAACGCTCCACAGGTTCACGTAGCGGAAAGCGAGGTGGACATGCTTCAGGAATTCAGCGGCGATTTTATCCAATGGCTGAGGGGATTTTATTACACAGCGACCTGCGGCAATATGACCGCGGCCATGAAGCAGATGCATCGCAACCAGTCCGCGCTTACCTATCAGATCAAGTGTCTGGAAAAAGAATTTGGCGTCAAACTGTTTACAGGAACAAAAAATAACCGCATTCTGACAGAAGAGGGTAAACTGCTCCTGAGCAGGGCATCGCAGTTATTTTCCTTCATCAACGAATTGCGTCAGCAACTTGTGAACATGCCCTCGGATGTGCATGGAGAGCTGCGTATCGAGGCCATGTTTTCCTTTTACAATCATATTCTTCCACAGCTTGTGGAGCGATTCGCCACGCGTCACTCGGGCGTCATGTTCCGTCTGACCTCCTCTCTGCTGGAGAGCAGACTGTTCGAGGATGTCGCCAGCAACCGGGTGGACATGGGCATTCTGTCGTCAAGTCGCATTCCCGAGGAATTCATGTCGATTCCGCTCTTTCTGAGCGAACTCGTGCTGATCACCCCCAGAGGAGTGCAACTGGACGCGTCGCACCTGAGCCTCGAGGATCTGGCCTCTCTCCAGCTGGGGGCTCCCACGCCGAAATCGAGCCTGTGGCTCAACGTTTCGTTGCAGTGTCAACAGTATGGCATCACCCTCAAGCCCAAGCATATCATCGATCATCAGGACTGCCTCCTGCGCTGCGTGGCCTCCGGGCTGTGCTGCACCATTCTGGACCGTTTCGTGGTGGACGACATCCATCAGCCGGGGCAGTTCAATATCTATCCGTTGAAAAAGTTCTTCCGGCCTCGGCAGTATTATGTGGTGATGCAAAAGGAAAGCCCGTACCAATATCCGCAGGTCAAGGCGTTTTTTGCCTTTCTCATGCGCGAGTTCGAAGTGGAGGATGCGGAGCGGTCCGGCGAGTGACGCATGTCGGAACAGTTTCCCGCGCAAGGGGCCATGCCGTCCACGCGAACGGCATGGCCCCTTGCGGTGACGCGGGAAGACGCCGGAACCGCTCCGGCCGGAAATCAGGATGCGCCGCTCCTGTGGAAATAGGGGCTGGTCTGGTCGAGAGGGCATTCAAGCACCTCGTCATTTCCGAAACAGTAGTAGAGGACGCAGCCCTTCTTGCAGCGATACAGGCATTTCCTGCAGAGTTTCCGATCGCAGTAGGCGTAAGCGTCCTCGTCGGAAAGCGGAAAGGCCAGGGGCGAGGCTTTGGTTTCCGGCACCTGTTTCAGGTAGAATCCCGTATAGGTCCTGAGGGCGATCCAGCGCGGCGGGGGGCCTTGCCAATGCGCCAGGACGGCATTGTTGTTGAAGCCGCCCACAATATCATAGCGCAGGCGTTCGCCTTTCGGACGCACCGGCGTGAGGGCGTTCATGGCGCGTCCGCAGCAACGCGGCGGCGCTGTCGCCGTGCCGTCGGCGTCCGGCGTGGAGAATTCGTAGAGGAGACGCCCGCAGACCCCGCAGGTATGGAAGCGCAACGCTGCGGCGTCCGGCCACGGTTTGCGCGGGAGTTTGCACCGAAGCGGCCCGAAGCTGGTGGCGTCGTCCATGACGGAGTCCCGTTGTGCGCTGGTTTCTCCCGTCGGGCGCGGGTCCCGACGCCGTGCGGGACCCGCGCCTCCACCGGAGGGGGATGTGCGCCGCGAAGACTGCGGCGTTACAGTCCCAGCAGTTTTTTGACCTTTTCCACGGCGGCTTCGCGCGGCATTTCCATACCGGTCCAGAGGCGGAACCCGGCCCTGGCCTGTTCCACGAACATGCTCAGGCCGCTCTCCACCTGCCAGCCGGCAGCCCGCGCCTCGCGGATCAGGCGCGTTTCCAGAGGGTTGTACACGATGTCATAGACGAGGCCCGTGCGACCGGCAAGAGCGGCGGCGTCATAGGGCGTCATGTCGACCTGCTCCCCCTTCATGCCCTGTGACGTGGCGTTGACGATCAGATCGGCCTGCGGCTGCATGCGTTCATCCCAGGGAATGCTGTGGATGCCGAAGGCATTCGCCAGATCCGTTGCCTTGGCGGGCGTGCGATTGGTGATGGTGATGTCGGGAACGCCCAGTTCCTTGAGGCCGGCCACTACCGCCCGCGCCACACCGCCCGCGCCGAGAATGAGCGCGTGGGCGAACTGCCGTCCCCTGAGCGGTTCCATGAAGCCGATGACATCGGTGTTCTCGCCGCAGAGGGCTTCTCCTTCCCAATAATAGGTATTGATGGCCCCTATTTCCCTGGCGCGGTCGCTGATGTGATCCATGTGCTCCATGGCCGCGACCTTGTGCGGAATGGTGATGTTCCCGCCCGCGATGCCGAGGGTGCGTACGGCCTTGAAAAAGGCGCCCAGTTTTTTTTCGGGTTCCGACCAGGCCATGTAGATGCCGGGAAAGCCCACCTTTTCGAATCCCCAGGTATGCAGGGCCGGGCTCATGCTGTGCCCCAGCGGATATCCCACGATGCCCAGAAGCTTGCTCGGAAGTTCCATGATTCCTCCTTGATGGTTTCCGCATATGGCGGCTAGCCGGCGTCAGTTGGCGGTGGTGTCCCTGTACACGTCCTTGAGGACAAAACCGGCAATGGTGCCGATGAGGGAGCAGCAGAAGAGGATGAGGAACGCTGTGTGGTAGGAGCTTGCCAAGGGCAGGTTGGCGGCCTTGCCGCTGTTGACGAAGTAGCCGATGACAAGTTGCATGCAGCCGCCGCCTCCGAACAGGACAAAAGACCAGACTCCCGCGAGCGGCCCTGCCATGGCCGCGCCGAAGATGGAGCGCGTGGCCGTATAGACGATGGAGCTGGCGGCCACGGAAAGGCCGATGAAGAGCGTCACCAGATAGAGGGACCAGTGCGGCAGGCTTTCCGTGCAAAAGGCGATCATGCCCGCGCCCACGAGAGCCAGCACATTGACCAGGGTGATGCCCACGCGGAAGGACTTGAAAACATGCGTGGAAAGCCACATCAGCACGGGGTTGCCGATGGCGAAGCCCACGGCGCCCAGGGTCAGGATGCCGCCGATTTCCAGTTTGCTCAGGCCGAAGACATTGGTAATGTACAGGCCGGCCCACATGCCGTTGAAGGCGTAGTGGACGGCCGCGATGGTCATGTACCAGATGGCGATGCACCAGAAGTTGATGTTCTTCATGGCCTGCCCCAGCAGACTCAGCAAGCGGACCTTGGGGCCGTCGCTTGCGGGCGAGGGCAGGCTGTCTTCGACAACGTAGTCGGCGGGCGGCCTGCGGACGATGAAGAACGCCAGCACCGCAAGCGCGATCATCAGGATGGCGATGGAGCCGTAGGCCATGCGCCAGCCCATTTCCTGAACCATCCAGGAGAGCGGCGCCGTGCCGACGATATTGCCGATGCCGCCGAAAACGAAGAACCATGCGCAGACATTCCCGTATTCCTTCATGCTGAACCAGCGCGAGAAGCTCGTGGTGCCCGCGGTCACGACAACGGAGGTGCCCAGGCCGATAAGTAGTGCGCCGAGCATGAGCAGGAAAAAGGAATCGACAGAAACGAAAAACAGGGTGCCAAGGCCGCCCAGGCCAAAGAAAATGCCCATTGTGTTGCGTGGGCCGAACTTGGTGGAAATAAAACCGGAAAAAAGAATGAAGACTGCATAACTGTAGAAGGTCATGGACCCGAGGGTGCCCATTTGCAGGGGCGTGAGCTGGAGGCTCTGCGACAGATCCGGGCTGATGACGGCCATGCCCATGCGCTGGGCGAAAACGCCGAAATAGGCGAGGCTGAACAGGCCGAAAATGATCCAGCGGTATGCGCGTGCATTCATACAAGCCACCTCTTCCTTAGATCATGAAAACTTCTTGCGGTCAGCCGGGCCTTTCCCTCCGTGATGCGGACAGCGCCCCTTCCCGCAGGACAGGAGACTCCGGCGGGTTTTTCGGGGCGACCACGCGTGCCGGCGCCGTTTGGCGAAAAGTTCCGTTGTGGCCCGGAACGCGGGCGGCCGCCGCCGTGACGGCGTCGACCGCCCGCGCGTGGAGGGCTAACTGTAGTTGGCGGCGGCCAGCACTTTCTGGGTATCGACGAAGTATTCCTTCGCCCGCGCCAGCGGAGACATGCTGTAGGCAAACTTTTCGTTGATGCATTCCACCGAGATGGGCAGATGCCGGGGCAGCGCCCGGAAAATGTCCACAAGATTCACGGCGCCCTTGCCCGGAGAGTGCCGGAAGCCCCGGGCATGGTGGATCAGGCCCGCGTTGTCCTTGGGCGCCACCGCCTCGGCATCGCAAATCTGCACATAGGAGATGTAGTTCGCGGGCGTATTCCTGATGTCCTCAATGGTGCCCGCGGAATAGTGGAAGTGCATGGCGTCGAAGACGATGCCCGCATTGGGTTTGTTGACCTTCCTGATGAGGGCGCCGGCCTGTTTCAGCGACTTGACTTCGGTAAACGGCATGAACTCGATGGCGCAGCTGATCTTGTAGGGCGCGGCCACATCGCACAGGGCGGCGAAATTGTCCGCGGTGCGCTCCATATCCTTGTCGTTTCCGGCCACCAGGGCGCGGCTGGCGCCCAGATCCGCGGCGGATTCGAATACGGGGTCCAGGTCCTTGGCCTTGAAATCCGGCGTAAAGCGGATGATCTCGATATCCAGCACCTTGACGCCGGTTTCCTTGAGGCGCTGCACAGTGGCCTTGCGGACCGCCGAATCCCGCGAGACCAGGTCGTACTTGGCCTCGGTGGGCGTAGCGGGCACGAGCCGCATGCCGATACTGGAATAGCCCGCCTCGGCCGCGCAGGAGACGCGGTTCGGAGGCGTGAGTTCAATGAGGCTCAGCGGGGCGATGCCCAGCGGGTAGCCCTTGCCCCTCGCGGCGCCGCCCGTGGCGGCCGCCGCCACCCCGGGCATGGCGAGCATGGCGGAAAATGCAGCGGCGCCCTTCAGAAAATCCCTACGATCCGACATGGTATTTCCTCCTTCCTTCAGGGCCGAAGACCCTGGTCGTGTGCTGTCCGGCCTAGTCGTGCCGGTAGTCGGTCACGCCGCCGTGCTTGATGTTCTGGCGCGAAATGGTGATGCGCTGCACGGTGGGGGTGCCTTCTTCCAGCCACATGGCGCGCGCGTCACGGTAGAGACGCTCCACGGGCCCGTATTCGCAATCCTCAAAGTAGCCGATGCCACCGAATATCTCGAGCATCTCGTCCGAGACGACCTTGGTCGTCCAGATGCTGAACAGCTTGCACATGGCGGCCTTTTCCTCGATGAATTCGCCTCGGGGGTCCTTTTCGTAATCCCTGGCGAAATCGTAGATCATGGTCCGAAGCGCATGGACGTGGGTGGCCATGTCCGCGAGCTTCATGCGGATGGCCTGGCGCTCGATGATCGGTTTGCCGAAGGTTACGCGGTCGTGGGCGCGTTTGATGCTCAGTTCCAGCATGCGCTGGGCCATGCCGAGGTTGCTGGCCGCGATGTGCGCCCGCGAAACGGAAAGGGAGTGGATGGCGATCTCCAGACCTTGTCCTTCCTTGCCGAGCAGGTACTTCTTGGGCACGCGCATGTTGGTGAATTTCAGGCCCGTATGGCCCGCGCCGCGGCAGCCCATCATGTGCGGCATGGGCGTGAGCTCGTAGCCGGGCGTGTCGCAGGGCACCATGAAGGTTGAGAGACGGTGGTTCTTGTCCGCCTCGGGGTTGGTGAGCACCGTGATATAGGCGTAATTGCAGCAGTCGGTGTGCGAGATGAGGAATTTTTCGCCGTTGATGACGTAGTCATCGCCGTCACGCACGGCCGTGGCCTGGATGTCCGCGCCGGTGCCCCCCTTTTCTTCCGTGACGGCCCAGCAGGTGAATACCGAGCGATCCTGGAAACCGGGCATGAGCTCCTTTTTCAGTTCTTCGGAGCCATAGTCGTAGAGCGGACGCCAGTTGAGATCCATGGCGTAGTGAAGGTGCATGCGCATGCCGCCGGGCCCCCGGCTGAATTCTTCCTGCACGCGGAGGATCTCCGTCTCCGAGAGGCCCCAGCCGCCGTATTCCTCCGGCACGGAGCAGCGGTAGAGGTCGTTCTTGATGGCGGTCTCGTAGAATTTCTGCGGAAAGACATTGGTCACTTCGATCTCTTTCTGCATTTCCTCGAACGGCCCTTCCGCCAGCTCCCTGATCTGCTTCAGGTAGTCCTCGAACTGCTGTTTGGAAAGTTTGCCCATTCTTGCTCCTCCTCTGCTCTGAGGGATGTTCGCATTCCCGGCCTCGGTGACGGCCGCACAAACCCGTTTCTGTCTTCATCTACAATCAAAATTCGGTCTGCGGCAAATTCAATCTGAAGTCGGTCGGCATATCGAAATGATTGCGCCTGCCGACAGGGCTGTCGGCAGGGAAGGCTCCGTGATTCTGTGAAAGTTGTCACATGTCGTCGGGATGTCGGGGAAGATGGGCTCGAGGGGCGCGCAGGCGAACGGTTATCAAAAAAATTATCACAGGCGGATAAAATTTTTGAAAACGCTTCGCGCCATGTCGGGAAATGCCCGCGCAAAACCGCGAAAACCGGGCCGCCAGCGGCGGCGCGCCGGGAAAACGGCGCCGCTTCCCCCGCGTCGTGCCGCCCGCGTCATGAAACGCACGCGGCATGGACGCCGTCCGTTCCTCCCCACAGGTATGGGGAGAATCTCGGATGGAAAAGGGCGTCCGCTGCCCTCCACAGGCCCGGCGGAGACATATTATGAAAAAAATTTCCAGTCGGTTGAAAATTTTTGATAAGCAAGGCAAGGCTCCGAACGCATGTGTTTTTATAATCAACTGTAATTTTAGAAGTTAATTTAAGTTTCCATCAAGGTTTTCCTGATCGTTATCTATTCTTTCGAAAACAAGCCGCCCCGAATTATCCATTTGACTTCAAATCGACTGCCCTTGTTATTTTATGCGCAACACGGAATGCCACGGCGCGCGGCGCCGGGACGGAGGAAACGACCATGAAGCACAAGCCGCTGCACGGCGTCAAGGTTCTTGAACTGGCCACCTATGCGGCCGCGCCCGCGGCCCTGCGCGCGCTCGCCGACTGGGGGGCAGAGGTCTGGAAGGTGGAATCCCCGCAGGGCGATCCCTACCGCCGCCAGGCGCCGGTCTTCAATATTCCGCTTCTGGAGGACGAAAATCTTTCCTTTGACATGACATCCCTGAACAAGCGTTTCATCGCCCTTGACCTCAAGCACCCCAGGGGGATGGAGGTCTTTCACCGGCTGCTCGCCGATGCCGATGTTTTCGTCACCAGTTTCCGGCAGAAGGCGCTTGAGCGGCTCGGCCTGGATTACGAGACGCTCAGCGCCCGGTATCCGCGCCTGATCATGGCCCAGATGTTCGGCTATGGCGACAAGGGGCCGGAAAAGGACAGCCCCGGCTACGACGTGACCTGTTATGTGGCGCGCGGCGGGATTCTCGGTTCCTTCCATGAACGGGGCACCTCGCCCATCAACGAGCCCAACGCCTTTGGCGACTACCAGGCCGCCATGACCCTGGCGTCGGGCATCTGCGCGGCCCTCTACGCGCGGGAAAAGACCGGGAGAGGCGACCGCGTGACCACCTCCCTGTTTCATCAGGCGCTCTGGGCCATGTCGGTGCCGATCATGTCGGCGCAGTACGGCAACCGATATCCCAAGTCGCGTATGGAGGTGGCCAATCCCTTCAACAATACGTACCGCACGAGCGATGACCGCTGGCTGATCATTTGCGTGCCGGATTACGATGTGTATTTCCGCAAAATGATGGCGCTCTTCGGCCGCGAAGATCTCTATGACGATGAGGATGTCAACAGCATCGGCAATATCCTGGCGCGCAACACGCACGCCAAGGCCATCGCGGCCATCGGCGAGGCCATGTCGCGCAGGCCCCTGGCTGAATGGCTGCGTATTTTCAAGGAAAACGATGTGCCGTGCGAGAAGGGCGCCCTGCCTTTCGAGGTGCTGGAGGATCCCCAGGCATGGGCCATCGACGGCTTGAGGAAGGTCAGATATCCGAGCGGCAACGAGCGGGTCATCACCACGACGCCGGTGCGGTTTGCGAGCATGGGGAACCCCGAGGCCGTCATTGCGCGTCCTTTGGGGGCAGACACGGAAGCCATCCTCGCGGAGCATGGTTTCCGCCGCGAGGAAATTGAGGAATTGTTCGCCGAGGGGGCGGCATTCCGCCAGGATGGGGCGAAATAACCGGGCATGGGCATGCAAGGAGGCTTTGATGGACTTCAGACTCAGCGAGGAACAGGAGCTGCTGCTCGCCAGCGTGCGCGAGATGATGCAGCGCGATTTCACGGAGGATTATTTCCGCAAATGTGACGAGGAGCGCCGTTTTCCCGTGGAGTTCATGACCGCTATGGCCGAAAACGGCATTTCCCTGCTGGGCGTGCCGGAAGAGTTCGATGGCGTGCCCGCGGACATGCTCACGCAGATGCTGGTGATCGAGGAGCTCGCGGCCATGGGCGGCACGGGGTACCTGCTGACCAATGCGCTCTGCGTCCACAATATGCTGTCCTGGGGCAGCCGCGAACAACTGGAAAAAACGGCCGAGAGCGCCCAAAAGGGCATTCCCGGGTATTCCCTGCTGTTTACGGAGCCCCAGGCGGGTTCGGACAACAATCTGTTGGCGACCACCGCCACGCGCAGGAACGGCAAAGTTTATCTCAATGGTCAGAAGACCTTCATTACCGGCGCGCGCGATTTTCCCTACATGCTCGTTCTGGCCCGCGACGCCGAACCCGCGGACCCGCGCCGCTGCTTCACCATGTGGTGGGTGGATCCCAAGGCGCCGGGCGTGAAGATCCAGGATCTTCACAAGATCGGCTGGCATCAGGTGAGCAATTGCGAAGTCTACTTCGACAATGTGGAGCTCGAGGAGTCCGACAGGGTCGGACAGGAGGGGCAGGGCTTCATCCACCTGATGAAGAATTTCGAGATCGAACGCCTGGTCATTGCCGCCTATTCCTGCGGCATGGCCAGATGCGCCTTTGGCGATGCCGTCCGCTATGCCAACCAGCGGCAGCAGTTCGGGCGCCCCATCGGCCAGTTCCAGATGATCCAGGAAAAGATCGTGGACATGGATATCAGGATCGAAAACATGCGCAACTTCGTCTGCAAAACGGCCTGGCAGTATGACGCGGGCGAATCCCTGCGACTGTCGTCCGCGCTCTGCAAACGCTATTGCGCCCGGGCCGCGGGCGAAGTCATCGACGCGGCCATGCAGGTCATGGGCGGGGTGGGCTACACGGAGGATGTCCGCATTTCGCGTCTTTGGCGTGACATCCGCATCACGCGCATGGCGGGCGGCACGGACGAGATCATGGTCTATATCGCCGCGCGCCAGATCCTCAAGCACTACGAAAATTGAATCCGCGCCCAGCGTCCGACGGGCAGAGGAGAAACGCCATGAAAATCATAGTCTGCTGCAAGGTGGTTCCCGAGGAGCAGGACATTGCCATCAGGCCGGACAGGGGCATCGACCTTTCACGCGCTTCCGCCAAGATCAGCCAGTACGACCTGAACGCCCTCGAGGCGGCGGCGCAACTGGCCGGGGCCGACGGCGAGGTGGTCGCGCTTTCCGCCGGTTCCTCCCGCTGGCTGGACAACACAAAGATCCGCAAGGATATTCTCTCGCGTGGTCCGGGCTCCCTGGAACTGGTCATGGACGATAGCCTGGAAAACGCGCTGCCGGATCGTACCGCCGATGTCCTTTCCGCGGCTGCCTCGGCCATCGGCTTTGACCTTCTGCTCTTTGGCGAAGGCTCGGGCGACCTCTACGCCCAGCAGGTGGGCCTGCTGGTGGGTGAAAAACTGGGGTTGCCGACCATCAACGCCGTGCGCGCCATCAGGCTCGAAGGCGCCGGCGTTGTGGTGGAACGCGATCTTGAGGATGTGACCGAAGTGCTGGAAATGCCGCTGCCGGCCGCGCTTTGCGTGAGCAGCGACATCAACGTGCCCAAGATCCCCACCATGAAGGCCATTCTCGCGGCGGGAAAAAAGCCGGTGAACTGCCGGAACAGCGGCGAAGCGGGCGCGCCGCGTTCCGTCCTCGCTTCGGTGCTGGCGCCGGAAGCCGCCGAGCGCCTGCATACGATTTTTGAAGGTGATTCGGAAGAAAACATGGCGGCCTTCGCGGAGCAGGTGCGCAAGGCCTGCCAGTAGCCCCTTTTCCCGCAATGTCGATGGAGCGTGTCATGAGCATGTATTCCAACGTTTTTGTCGTCAGTGACAAGGCCACGGCTTTCAATGAACTGCTTCCCCTCGCCGCCCGACTGGGCGCCACGGTGGAGGCCGTCTGCCCGGCGGGCGCAGAGGGAGCGGCGCGGGCTTTCGCGCTCGGCGCGTCCAGAGTGCTCCTGCTTCCGGCGCAGGAAGGGCAGTTTTTTGAAAACTACGTCCCCACCATCGCCAGGGCGGTGAAGGAACGTTCCGCACCCGATGCGCGCACCCTTGTTCTTCTGCCCTCAGACAAGCGGGGCAAGGCCGTTGCGGCCAAGATCGGCGTGGCCCTTGGCGCGGCGGTCATCAGTGATGTCAACGCCATTTCGGATGCCGGCTTTTGCAGGATGGTGCATGGCGGTCTGGCCCAGGGTGTGGAAACGCCAACCACCCCCATTGTGGTGGTCACGGTGGCTCCGGGCGCCTTCCCGGCGCAGGAGGCCGAAAACGGCGAGGGCGAAGCGGAGGAACTGACCTTCATTGCTCCGGCCAATGGCATCACCATGCGCGAGGTCAGGCCGCGGGCGGCCGCATCGGTCAATGTGGGAAAGGCGCGCCGTCTGGTGGCGGTGGGCCGTGGTTTTGCCAAAAAGGAGGACCTGGCGCTCGCCAGGGCTCTGGCCGAGGCGATGGGGGCGGAACTGGCCTGCTCGCGGCCCATTGCCGAAGGCGAACAGTGGCTGGAGCGGGAGCGGTATGTGGGCGTCTCGGGCGTCATGGTCAAGCCCGCTGTCTATCTGGCCGTCGGCATATCCGGGCAGATCCAGCATATGGTCGGGGCGCGCGAGTCGTCCCTCATCCTCGCCGTCAACAAAGACAAGAACGCGCCCATCTTCGGTTTCGCGGACTACGGCATCGTGGGCGACCTGTACAAGATCCTGCCCGTTCTCACAAACGCCCTCGGCTAAGGCCGGGCTCTTTCGGAGATGGCGCATGTCTGAAGACATCTTTGACCTCATCATCGTTGGCGCGGGCCCCGCAGGCAGCGCGGCGGCTCTCGTGGCGGCCCGCGCCGGGCTGGAGACTCTTGTGGTGGAGCGCGGCAATTTTCCCGGCTCCAAGAACATGACCGGCGGCCGCATCTATGGTCACAGCCTTGAGCGCCTCATCCCTGATTTCGCGCGGGAAGCTCCCCTGGAGCGGTGCGTCACGCGCGAACGGGTGTCCCTGCTCAGGGAAAGGGACGCCGTGACCCTGGAATATGCGGCGCCCGAGGCGGCGGATCCCGCCTCCCGCTCCTACACGGTTCTGCGCGCGAAGTTCGACCAGTGGCTTTGGAGCAAGGCCGAGGAATCGGGCGCCCAGCTTGTGGCCGGTATCCGCGTGGACGAACTCATCCTCGAAGGGGGAAAGGTTTGCGGCATCAAGGCCGGCGACGAGGAATTGCGTGCCCATGCCGTCATTCTCGCCGATGGCGTCAACTCGCTGCTGGGCCAGAGCCTGGGCATGGTGCGACCGCTCACGCCGAACGCGTGCGCCGTGGGCGTCAAGGAAGTGCTCGGGTTCAGTCCGGAACAGATCCGGGACCGCTTTGGCTGCCCGGAAAAGGAGGGACTCGCGTGGCTGCTGGCGGGAGCGCCCTCGGATGGCCACATGGGGGGCGGCTTTCTCTACACCAATGCCGACAGCGTTTCCGTCGGCCTGGTCTTCGGGCTTCAGGGGGTGGCGGCCGCCCGGGATTCCGTGCCGCAACTGTTCGAGAATTTCATGAAGCATCCGGCGCTGGCGCCGTACCTGGAAGGCGGCAGGCTCCTGGAATACTCCGCGCATCTCGTTCCGGAAGGGGGGCTGGGCATGGTGCCGCGCCTGGTGGGCGACGGCGTGCTCGTCACCGGGGACGCCGCCGGTTTTTGCCTCAATGTGGGCTATACGGTGCGCGGCATGGATCTGGCCATCGAATCGGGCCGTTGCGCCGCCGAGGCCGTCATCGCCGCCAGGGAACGGGGGGACTGGTCCGCCGCAGGCCTGAGATCCTATGAAGAACTGCTGGAGAGGAGTTTTGTGCTCAAAGATCTGCGGCTTTACCGCAAACTTCCGGCCGCGCTTGAAAACGAGCGCATCTTCACGGTCTGGCCCGCGCTGGCATGCGGGGTCATGGAAGGCATGTTCCAGGTCAATGGCCCGGCCACGCCGTTGCGTTCCCGCCTCTGGGGGGAGGCGCGCCGCGCCGGGCTGTTCAGTCTCGTCAGGGACGGATTCTCGTTGCTGGGGGCATTGTGATGGCAGCGGTCAATGTGGATGAGAAGCTCGGCGTCAACAAGTTCTTTGTGGATGAGGAAAACGCGCACATTGTCCTGCGTTCCGCGCCGGACATGGAGGTCTTCGCCCTGCTGGAGCGCGTCTGCCCCGCGGGGCTGTATCGACGCGACGAACAGGGCTCCCCTGTCTTCGATCATGCGGGCTGTCTTGAATGCGGCAGCTGCCGGGTGCTGGGCGTCGAAAGCGTGCTGGAGCGCTGGACCTACCCCCAGGGAACTCTGGGGGTGGAATACAGGCACGGATAGGCGGAGCGGTCATGATCGTCGAAGAGGTTCCCGGATTCTTCCGCATCGAGGTCCCGCTGCCGGGAAATCCCCTCAGGACGCTCAACGCCTATCTGGTGCGCGGAGATCCGAGGAGCCTGCTCATCGACAACGGCTTCAACATGCCGGAAAGCGAAGCCGCGTTGCGCGCCGCCCTGGCGGAGCTCGAGGTGGCGCACGGCACACTGGATTTCTTCATCACGCATCTGCACAGCGATCACTGCGGTCTCACGGCGAAATTTTTCACGCCGGGCGCCCGCGTGTTCACCGGGCGCATGGACGGCGAAAGCGTCAATGCCTTTATTGTCGATCCGCAACTTTGGCCGCGTCTGTTGCAGGATCTGGGGCGTCACGGCTTTCCCGGAGAGGATCTGGAGCGGTTGGCGGCGGAACACCCGGGGCGCGTCTATGCTGGCCGCGAGTCGCTGCCGTTCACCTGGGTGCGTGAGGGGGACGAACTCCGCTACGGAGCATTCCGCCTGCGGGTCCTGGAAGTGCCCGGCCATACCCCCGGACATCTCGCCCTGCACGAAGTTGGGGAGCGCTTTCTTGTCGCCGGGGATCTTATCCTGGGCGCCATCACGCCCAACATTACCTGCTGGCGTGGCGTGGCGGACCCCCTCGCCGACTATCTCCGCAGCCTTGACAGGGTGGCGGCCCTGGATATCCGGTGCGTCTACCCCGGGCACAGGGCCATCGTCCGCGACGCGGCCGCGCGTATTGAGGCGCTGCGTCGCCATCATGCCGACCGCCTGGAAGAGGTGTGCGGCCTTGTCCACGCCCTCGGACGGGCCACGGCCTGGGATGTGGCGGCGCGCATGCGCTGGAGCCTGCGCGGCGGATGGAACGACTACGGCTGCGCGCAGAAATGCTTTGCCGTGGGTGAGACGGCGGCCCACCTGGACCATCTTGCGCTGATGGGCAGGCTGGAGCGCCGCGCCGCCCCGGGGAAAAATATCGTTTACGGCGCCGCCTGAAGCGAAGCTGCCGGGGCGCCGCGTGATTCGGGATTTCCGCCAAAGGAGGCAACCATGCCGCGACCGGATACACTCCCGTGGGAAAAGGCGTGGGACGGTCCCTCCACCGTGGGGGCCGCCTGGCGCCGTTCCCTGCGCGCCTGTCCCGACAAGGATGCGGTGCGCGATTCGCACGGCCTTATCTATACCTACGCGGAAGCCGATGCGCTCGCGGACAGGCTGGCCGTCCACCTCGCGCACAACGGGGTGGGCAGGGGGCATGTGGTTTCGTGCCAGTTGCCCGGCTGGGCGGAATTTTTGCCCATCTATGTGGCCTGCCTCAAGCTGGGGGCCGTGATCAACCCCATACCGGCCAACATGCGCCTGCGCGAGCTGCGCCAGATCCTTGGCCGCTGTCGTTCGCGGGCGCTGCTGGTGCCGCGCAGCTACCGGCGGTACGCTTACTGCACCATGACCGGCGAGGTGGCGGACGTGGCGGATCTCCGTTGCGTCCTCGCGGTGGACAAGTTCGGGGAAGGCTCGCAGTTGCCCACCCTGGGCGACGTCGGCGCGCGAAAGCCGGAGGGCACGGCGGAATGGGGCTGGCCGGAAGACGCGGAAGAGCCCGACGCCACGGCGGCCATCATTTTCACCTCGGGCTCCGAGGGCGAGGCCAAGGGCGTGCGGCTCTCGCACCGCAACATTTTGGCGGCGGAACGGGCATTCAGCCGTTTTTTCGGACTCGACACGCGGGACGTCATGTTCATGCCCGCGCCCGTCGCCCACGCCATCGGCTTCCACCACGGCGTGAGCCTGCCGCTCATGCTCGGCGCGACCACGGTCCTGCAGGACCATTTTCAGGCCGGAGAGGCCCTGCGGCTCATGGCGGAACACCGGGCGACAGTGACTATGGCCTCAACGCCCTTTCTGTACGACCTGCTCGGAGAATTGCGCTCACAGGGCCCGGGGGCGCGTCCGCCGAAGACGTTGCGGTTTTTCATCTGCGGGGGCTCGGCCCCAAATCTCGGTCTGGTGCGCGAAGCGCGCGAACGGGAACTCAAGGTGCTCAATGTCTATGGCTCCACTGAAAGCGTGCCCCACATGGGCACGCCGCCGGACGCTGAGGACGCGCAGTTGGAATGTCAGGCGCTCGTGCCCATGCCCGGTGTCCAGGTGCGCGTCGTTGACCGCCACGGCAGGGATGTGGCGCCTGGAGAGGTGGGGGAGGAGATCTCCGCCGGGGCCGCGGTATTCCAGGGATACCTTGATGCGCCCGAGGCGACGGCCCGGGCACTCCGGGACGGCTGGCACCACAGCGGCGACCTCTGCCGCCGGCTGGCGGACGGCACCTACCGCATTACGGGCAGAGTCAAGGAAATCATCGTGCGGGGCGGCGAGAACATCAGCAGCCAGGAAGTGGAGGGCCTGCTGCTGGAACATCCCAATATCGGCGAAGCGGCGGTCATCGGCATGCCCGATGCGCGTCTTCAGGAGCGGGTATGCGCCTTCGTGACGCTCAGGGACGCGCATGCGCCCCTGACTCTTGCGGATATTGCCGACCATTTCTCGGCGCTTTCTGTGGCGAAGATCAAATATCCCGAGCGGCTGGAGATACTTGCCGCCATGCCGCGCACGGAATCCGGCAAAATCGACAAGGCGGTTCTCCGCTCCGCCGTGACGGGCGGCGCCGGCGCGGCGGATCACGGCGCTTGCCGGGAAGGCCCTGGCCGGACGCCGGAGGCTTCCGGCCGCGAAGGTCTGTGACCATCCCGCCGCCGGAAGGCGGGAAATCGCGTCAGTGGCGTGAGAGCGAGCTTTTCCCGGCGGGACTTTCCGCGGACGCGCTTCAGCGCTGCGCCACCTGCGGGGCGGCGTGGCCGTGCGGCACGGAAGCGCCGGGCTGCTGGGCGCCGGCGCCCGCCATGGCGCGCAGTTGCGTCATGGACTGTTCCAGCGACTGCGGGTCGCCCACTTCCTGCCGGAGAAAGGCGTTGATGGCGGGCATGGCCGCGATGGCCTCGTCGATTTCCGGATTGCTGCCCCGCGCGTAGGCGCCGATATTGACCATGTCCTCCACGCGTCGGAAGGTGCTCATGCGTCGCGTCACCACGCGCCCGGCCAGCACGTCCTCGCGCGGGCAGATGTCCGAGCGCAGGCGGCTGATGGAGCGCAGGACGTCAATGGCCGGGAAGTGCCCCTGGTCGGCCAGATCGCGCGTGAGCACGATGTGCCCGTCCAGAATGGAGCGCACCGCGTCGGCAATGGGTTCGTTGAAGTCGTCGCCGTCCACGAGGACAGTATAGATGCCGGTGATGGTGCCGCTGGCGGAGCGCCCGGCGCGCTCCAGCAGCTTGGGCAGCTGGGCGAATACCGAGGGCGTGTAGCCCTTGGTGGTGGGCGGTTCGCCCACGGCCAGGCCCACCTCGCGCGCGGCCATGGCGAAACGCGTGACCGAATCCATCATCAGCAGGACATCCATGCCCTTGTCGCGGAAATATTCCGCCACCGCCGTGGCCGCGTAGGCGGCGCGCATGCGCACCAGCGGCGACTGGTCGGACGTGGCGATGACGAGCACCGAGCGCGCCATGCCCTCCGGCCCCAGGTCGCGCTCCATGAATTCCACCACCTCGCGGCCCCGTTCGCCGATGAGGGCGATGACGTTGACATCCGCGCGGGTGTAGCGGGCCATCATGCCCATGAGCGTGGACTTGCCCACGCCGGAGCCGGCCATGATGCCCACGCGCTGCCCCTTGCCCAGGGTGATGAGGCTGTTGATGGAGCGCACGCCCACATCCAGCATGTCCGTGATGCGCGGCCGCTGGAGCGGGCTTGGCGGGTCGGTGTAGAGCGGGGCCAGCTCCGGCTGCCAGAGGGCGCGGGCCCTGACGGCCCATTGCGGCGCATGGGGCGCCTGAAGCTCCATCTGCCGTTCATAGTCCGCCTTGCCCTGCTCGCCGGGGGGCAGGGGGGAGGAATAGAGCTCCGCGCTCACGGGCGGGCCGGCGTCGAGCGGCGTGCCGAAGGCGTCAAAGGCGCGGCCGAGCAGGTCCGGCCCCACGGGAAAGACCGGGGGCATGCTCGTATTGCGGATGAGGCTGCCGGGCCGGATGCCGCGCATGTCGCCATAGGGCATGAAGAGGAGATTGCCGTCGCGAAAGCCCACCACCTCGGCGGCCACGCCTTCGGCCTCGCCATCGGGCAGCATGTGGCAGACCGCGCCCAGAGGCGCGCGCAGGCCGCTGCCCTCGGCCACGAGACCCACCACCTTGTTCACCTTGCCGAACAGGCGGAGGGGATTGGCGTCATGGAGGAGCCTGCGGCAAGCGCGGGGGTCGAGTTTCATGGCGGCCTTGTCCTGAAGCGGAATTCCGTTGCCTGTGCGCGATGCGCGCGCGCGTTGATCTGCCGGCGCGGGCGTTGCGCCCGCATCCGCCGGAGCGTTTGCGCGATCCTAGTGCGAAAACGCTCTAGGCGCCGGGAAGAAAGCCCCCGTGGGCGAGCACTTCGTCCCGTTCGCTCGCTTCCGGGGCGGTTTCTGAGGCCGCGGTTCGCGGTTCGGCGGTCTCCGGCGCGTCGAGCGGAAAGAGTTCCTCTTCCAGTTCCGCAATGCTGGGATTGACCTTTTCGGCGGCTGCCTCCCGCGCCGTGGAGAGGGCGGCAGCGGGCGCGTCCGGTGGGACGGGGCCCGTCTCGCCGCCGCCAAGGGGCGGCAGCCAGGCCAGCCCGTCAGTGTCCGTTTCCCCGGCGGGGGCCCCGGCCTCGGCGGGGGCTGTAACGGCGCCCGGAGGCTGCGCCG